>JAKLKW010000022.1 GCA_023150455.1 Alphaproteobacteria bacterium
GGCGGCGCCGCTTGCGGCACGGCCGGCGGCGCGGCGACGGCGGCTGGCGGCGGAAGCACGACGGCGGGGCCGGCCGCAACCGGGCGCGCGGCAGCCGCATAGGCCGCCAGCGCTTCGGCGACGCGCGCGAACACCTCTTCCCAGTCGCCGGGCCGGCGCTGGCGGAACAGACGGAAGGTCGGCAGCCACGGCGTGCGCTCGGGGTCGTCGGTCCAGCGCCAATCGGCGGTCGTCGGCAGCACGACGAAGCCGGTCTTGCCCAGCGCGCCCGCCAGCACCATCGCCGAGCTGTCGACGCCGACGACCAGGTCGAGCTCGCCGATCGCCTCGGCCGCGTCGACCAGGTCGCGGAACTCGCCGGCGATGTCGCGCACCAGCGCCCCGGCCCCGGCGCGGTCGCGCTCGGCCGCCGCCGGGCCGGTCTGCAGGCGATACAGCGCCACGCCGGGAATGCCGGCCAGGCGCAGGAAACGGACGAAGGGACAGGTGCGATCGTCGCGCTGGGCATCGACGGCACGATCCGCCCAGACGATCCCGACCTTCAGCCGCGCGCCCGGCACCGGCGGCGCCCATTGCCGCGCCTCGCGCCCCGCCGGCACGCCGAGGTAAGGCACGGACGACGGCACGGTTTCGAGCGTCGTTGCGAACCGGTGCGGCAGGCTGTTGAGCGCGACCTCGAGGTCCGCGGCCGGCGGCGGCTCGGCGCCCGGCACGTGCACCGCGGCCACGCCGCGGATCGTGGCGACCACGCCGGCCATCGGCGCCGGCGCCACGACGACGACGCGCGCGCCGCGCGCGGCGAGCGCCGGCAGGTAGCGCAGGAACATCAGCGCGTCGCGCGCCCCCGCCTCGAGCCGAACGAGGATGGACTTACCGTCGATCGGACCGCCGTCCCAGACCGGCGCGAGGCGCTGCGGGGCGCCGGGCACGCGCAACCGGTGCTCCGACTCGGCGAATCCCTGGGCGTAGTCGCCTGCCGCCAGCAGCGTCGCCGCGCGGTCCAGCCGCACCTCGGGCCGGTCGTAGCCGCCGGCAAGCGCGCGATCGAAGAAGCGCAGCGCCTCGCGCCACAGCCGCACGTCGTGCAGCACCAGCGCCATGTTGTAGGCGGCGGCGTGGTAGCCGGGGTCGAGCTCCAGCGCGCGATGCTGGCACTGCGTCGCTTCCTGGTGGCGGCCGAGCAGGCGCAGCACGTTGCCGAGGTTGCTGTGCGCGCCGGCATTCTGCGGCTCGAGCGCGATGGCGCGGCGGTAGCAGGCGGCGGCGGCCTCGAGCCGGTTGCGCGCGCGCAGCGCCACGCCGAGGTTGAGCCAGACGCGCGCGTCGCCCGGATCGGTGCGCAACATCGCGTCATAGGCCTGGATCGCCTCGTCGAGGCGCCCGGCCCGCTGCAGCGCCACGGCGCGGTCGAGCGCCGTCGGCGGGCGCGGCGCGCGCTGCCCGCCCATCGGCATGGCAGGCGACACGAGCGGCGAGTCGAGGCCGGGCCCCTGTACGCTGAGCGGGTCGACCTCGTCCGGACCCGGGATCGGGATTTCCGCCGTCTGGTCGGCGAGGGCTTCGAGACCCGTGGCGCCGTTGTCCTTCTCGCCGCCGTCGCTCATCCGGGCGGGCCGGCTTTCATCAGGCCGCCTTGCTGCCGGCGCGCGGCTCGAGGATGCCGTCGATCAGGCGTTGGGCGATCTGCACGGCGTTCAGCGCCGCGCCCTTGCGCAGGTTGTCCGCGACGACCCAGATCGACAGGCCGTGCGCGACGGTCGGGTCCTTGCGGATGCGGCTGACGAACACCTCGCCCTGGCCGACGCATTCCTGCGGCGTCATGTAGCCGCCGGGCTCGCGCTGGTCGATCACCATGACGCCGGGCGCCTTGCGAAGCGCGCTGCGCGCCTGCTCGACCGAGATCGGCTTCTCGAACTCGATGTTGACCGCCTCGGCGTGGCCGACGAACACCGGCACGCGCACGCAGGTGGCTGAGACCTTGATCGACGGATCGAGGATCTTCTTGGTCTCCTCGACCATCTTCCATTCCTCCTTGGTCTCGCCATCGGGCATGAACACGTCGATGTGCGGGATCAGGTTGAAGGCGATCCGCTTGGGGAACTTCTTCGCCTCGACCGGCAGGGTGCTGTAGACGTTGCGCGTCTGGTTCCACAACTCGTCCATCGCCTCCTTGCCGGCGCCGGACACGGACTGGTAGGTCGCCACCACGACGCGCTTGATGCGCGCGATGTCGTGCAGCGGCTTCAGCGCCACGACCATCTGGATGGTCGAGCAGTTCGGGTTGGCGATGATGTTGCGCGCCTTGTACTGCTTGATCGCCTCGGGATTGACCTCGGGCACGACCAGCGGCACGTCGGGGTCCATGCGGAAGCGCGAGGTGTTGTCGATCACCACGCAGCCGGCCTTCGCCGCCTTGGGCGCATAGACCTCGGACACCTTGGCGCCGGGCGAGAACAGGCCGATGTCGATGCCCTTGAAATCGAACGTGGCGAGGTCCTGGACCTTCAGGACCTCGTCGTCGCCGAAGCTCACTTCCTTGCCCACCGACCGCTCGGAGGCGAGTGCCACCACCTCGTCGACCGGGAAATCCTGCTCGACCAGCGTGTTCAGCATCTCGCGGCCGACATTGCCGGTGGCGCCGACCACCGCGACCCGGTAACCCATTTGCCGAATTCCTTGCTCCTGCCCGCCGCGCCTCGGCGGCCCGTGCGTTCAAATAGCCCCGAGGCTTCGGAGATTCAACGCGAATCGAGCGCGGCCGCGTTCCATGGACGGCCCCGATCCGGGCTGACCGGCGCGCCGATCCGGGCTACAGTCGCCGCCCCGATGTCGTCCCGCCAGCCCGCATCCGCGCATAGCGGCCCGCTCTTCGCCTATCGCGCCCGTCTGCACGAGGGCGCGCTCGAGCCCGACCAGGGGCAGGAGCTGGCGGCCGAGAAGCTGCAGAGCCTGCACAACGCGTTGCGCCACTTCCGGCCGTCGCAGGGCGCCGGCGGCTGGAAGGAGCGGCTCGGCCTCGGCGCGCAGCGCGTCGAGCCGCCGCAGGGTCTCTATATCTATGGCGGCGTCGGGCGCGGCAAGTCGATGCTGATGGACCTGTTCTTCGCCACGGCGCCGGTCAGGGCCAAGCGCCGGGTGCATTTCCACGCCTTCATGCTCGAGGTGCAGCGCCGCCTGCACGAGGCGCGCGAGCAGAAGCAGCCCGAGCCGCTGCAGCCGTTGGCCGACCAGCTGGCGCGCGAGGCGTGGCTTTTGTGCTTCGACGAGTTCCACGTCTACAACATCGCCGACGCCATGATCCTCGGCCGGCTGTTCGAGGCGCTGTTCCAGCGCGGCGTCGTGGTGGTCGCCACGTCGAACTGGGCGCCGGACGAGCTCTACAAGGACGGGCTGCAGCGCGAGCGCTTCCTGCCGTTCATCGAGATCCTGAAGCGCAAGCTCGACGTGCTGCACCTGGGGGGCGGCCAGGACTACCGGCTGGCGCGCCTGCGCAACCTGCCGGTCTATCACCATCCGCTGGACCAGACGGCCGAGCAGGCCCTCGACCAGGCCTTCGCCGCGCTCACCGATGCCGCCGTCGGCGAGGCGCTGGAGCTCGGCGTCGACGGCGGGCGCATCCTCAAGCTCGCGCGGACCGCGCTCGGCGTCGCCCGGGCCAGCTTTGCCGAGCTGTGCCAGCGCCCGCTCGGCGCCGCCGACTACCTGGCGCTGGCCGAGAGCTTCCACACGCTGATCCTCTCCGGGGTGCCCCAGCTCGGCCCCGAGCGCCACAACGAGGCGCGGCGGTTCATGGTGCTGGTCGACGTGCTGTACGAGCACCGCGTCAACCTGGTGATGTCGGCGGAACGGCCGCCGCACGCCCTCTATCCGCAGGGCATCGGCGCCCAGGAGTTCCAGCGCACCATCAGCCGCCTGATCGAGATGCGCTCGGCCGACTATATCGACGCGCCGCACGCCTCTTGACGGCCGGTGGCGGCGCATCGCGGGCCGCAGGGACCCCGGCCGCCCGCCGTTTGTCCGTTGGGCGGCCCTGGCTCACGCAAACTTGCCTCGCGGCGGACTATGCCGGCCCGCTAGAGTGTCCATTATCGGTCGGCATTCGAACGCAGGGAGGACACGCGACCATGCCCGGAGACATGCGCCCCGATTTCAAGTCCGATCTCGAGAGCCTGATCCCCGACGCCCCCCTCAGCCGGCGCGGCTTCGTGGTCACCTCGCTGTCGGCCGGGTTCGCCGCCGCGGCGATGCCGGTCCAGGCACAGACGATGATCACGACCGACATGTACGGGCTCGAGGGCGGCGAGGTGAAAGTGCCGGTCGCCGACGGCACGGTGCCCGCCTATCACGTCATGCCGTCGAGCGGCAGCGGCTTCCCGACCATCCTGGTGGTGATGGAGATCTTCGGCGTGCACGAGCACATCAAGGACGTCTGCCGCCGCTTCGCCAAGCTCGGCTACTACGCCATCGCGCCCGAGCTCTACGCGCGCCAGGGCGATCCTACGAAGATCACCGAGATCCCCAGGATCCTGTCCGAGATCGTCTCCAAGGTGCCGGACAAGCAGGTCATGTCGGATCTCGACGCCTGCGTCGCGTTCGCGGCCAAGAGCGGCAAGGCCAATACCGACAAGCTGGCGATCACCGGCTTCTGCTGGGGCGGGCGCATCGTGTGGCTCTATGCCGCGCACAATCCGAAGCTCAAGGCCGGCGTGGCCTGGTACGGCCCGCTGGCGCGCCCGGCCAACGAGATGACGCCCAAGCACCCGGTTGACCTGGCTGCGGAGCTGAAGGCGCCCGTGCTGGGCCTCTACGGTGGCGCCGACAGCGGCATTCCCAGCGACACGATCGAAAAGATGCGCGCGGCCCTGAAGGCGAACAACAAGCCGTCGGAGATCGTGCTCTATCCCGACACGCCGCACGCGTTCCACGCCGACTACCGGCCGAGCTACCGCAAGCAGCAGGCCGAGGACGGCTGGAACAAGGCGGTGGCCTGGCTCAAGAAGCACGGCGCCGCCTAGGCGCCAGTCGATCCGCGCGCCCTCCATTCAAGTCGGCGGCCCGACCCGATGGCGGGCCGTCCTGCTCCCACACTTGGCAAATGGCGCCGGCGGAAGCGGCGCTCTGCGTCCTAACGCACGGCGCAGGTCGCGTGGCCGCGCCGGCTCAGCGCCGCGCAGAGCGTCTCGGCGCGCCCGCGCTCCGCGATCGTGCCGGCCAGCAGCCGTACGAACTCGCTCTTGCCGGTCGACCCGAAGCGCTGCATCTCGGGCTTGAGGCCCGCCAACAGGTCGCCGTAGCGCCCGGTCAGGTAGCTCCAGGTCTGCTCGGCCTGGCGCGCGTCGCGGGTCACTGCCAGCTCCAGGCGAAAGGCGCCCGCGCCTCCGGTCCGGACCGGAACCGCGTCGCGCACGCCCTCTGCCGGGGCGTCGGGCGACGCCGCGCCGACCACCGCCATTTCCGCCGCCGGCGGCAGCGTCGCGATCCTGGCGAACTCGTCGATCGCGATCGCGAAGCCGATGGTCTGGATCTCGTTGAGGATGAAGCTCGTGATGCCGACGAGGTTGCCGAACCGGTCGAACAGCCCGCCGCCCGACGAGCCCTGCGATATCTGCGCGGTGATCTGCACCAGGGATTGCGTGTTGCGCCGGCGCAGGCCCGCGATCAGCCCCTCGCCCAGCGAGTTCTCGAGACCATAGGGCGATCCGATCGTGACGATGCGCTCGCCGGTCGCCAGGGTCGCATAGGGCCGGATGCGCTTGACCGGCGTCAGCACCGCATCGGCTACGGTTAACACGCAGACATCCGACGCCTCGTCCGCGCGAGCCAGCACGGCGGTCCGCGCGCTGCCGGCACGCAACAGGACGATCAGGGACTTGTCCTTGACGACGTGGCAGTTGGTGATCGCCTCGCGCGCGCCGATCGCGACCGCCGAGCCCAGGCTGATGCTGCGGCGGCGCTTGAAGTCGTCCAGCGAGCCCGCGGCCTGTACCATATGGACCGACGGCGACAGCTGGCGATAGAGCTGCTCGGCGGAAAGCGCGCGTTCTTCCGACTGCGCGCCGGCAGGGGCCAGCAGCATTGCCGAGAACGCCAATAGAGTGCGTGCCAGCCGTCCGCCGAGACGGGCCGGCGTGCGATTGACGGCCCTGCCGGCCAAGGCTATAACCCGCGCCACTTTTGAAGAATAAGCAAGGATCGATCACATGGCCAATCATGCTTCCGCCGCCAAGCGCGCGAGGCAGAGCGTGCGGCGCGCCCAGGTGAACCGGACGCGTTTGAGCCGCGTGCGGACGTTCGTGAAGAAAGTCGAGACCGCCATCGCCGCCGGCGACAAGGAAGCCGCGCGCGCGGCATTGAAGGCGGCCCAGCCCGAGCTCGACCGCGCCGCGGACAAGGGCGTGGTGGCGAAGAACGCCGTCGCACGCAAGCTGTCGCGCCTGACGGCACGCATCAAGTCAATCTGAATCCGCTCGATACCGTCTGAAGCGGCCGGACGCGGCGCGTAGGCGCCGCGCGCGCCGTCGTATGTCCGCGTTCACCATGATCGCATTTTCCGCGCCGATCCAATGCGCTGTCGCCTGCATCGCATGTCATGGATGTGCGTACGCTCGCATCCGCGCGTGGTCCGATCGCAACAGCGCGCCAAAAAAGCCCGGCGCATGACCTCCGTGCTTGTTGCGCCGACATACGCGCGGCGTTACAGTCATCCGACAGTCAGGAGCGGCGCTGGGTTGGTCGTCGTGGCTTGGCAGATGCGCAAATTATCGACGGAACTTTCGAAATAGGCGGATCGTTTCCCTCCGGTCCCTCTCGTGCAGCAAGGATCGGACAGGATCGTCGTTCGGAAGCGTCGAGGGGTCGCGGTGGTCCGGAAGGATCGCCAACAGGCAGGGGGGCCTAGATGTCGGACTTGTTGGTATCTGTCTCGCGCCCGTCCCGTTCTCTCCGCCGCCGACGTTTGCGAAGCAACTAAAGGTAAGAACTTTGGCTGCCGCGCCATGACCCGATAGAGGTTCGCGCGCGGCGGGCGCAGTGTCGCTGTTGCGCCGCGGAGAACGGGGTCAGGTAATGTCGAAGGAAGCTGTTGCGGCAAGTTGGGCGCGAATTCGCGGCCGTCTCCGGGCGGAATTCGGCGACAACGTCTACCGCAATTGGCTCAAGGCGATGACCCTGGTGGAGGTGCGCGACGCCGTCGTGCGCATCGCCGCGCCGACCCGTTTCAAGCGCGACTGGATCGCCAATCATTTCGGCGAGCGCATCCGCGGCCTCTGGCAGTCCGAGGATCCGACCGTTCGCGGCATCGAGATCATCGTCATGCCGGAACGCGCGGGCGTCTCCATGACCGAGGACGACGCCGACACGGCGGATGCGCTGGCGCTGGCGCCGGAGCCGGCCCCGGCCGGCGCGCCGGCGGCCCCGCAGCCGATCCGTCCGGCCGCATTCGACGAGATCGAGCCGGTCGAGCGGGTGGACGAGCTGTCGGCGCGTCTCGACCCGCGCTTCACCTTCGAGAACTTCGTGGTCGGCAAGCCGAACGAGCTGGCCTACGCCGCCGCGCGCCAGGTGGCCGAGACGGTGACGGTCCGCTTCAACCCGCTGTTCCTCTACGGCGGCGTCGGCCTGGGCAAGACCCACCTGATGCACGCGATCGCCTGGCACATCCGCAAGCGCCAGCCGAGCCGCAAGGTGGTCTACCTGTCGGCCGAGAAGTTCATGTACCAGTTCATCCGCGCGCTGAGGCTGAAGGAGACCGTCGCCTTCAAGGAGCAGTTCCGCTCGATCGACGTCCTGATGGTCGACGACGTGCAGTTCTTCAGCGGCAAGGACTCGACCCAGGAAGAGTTCTTCCACACCTTCAACGCGCTGATCGACCAGAACAGCCAGGTCGTCATCTCGGCGGACAAGTCGCCGAACGACCTGGCCGGCGTCGAGGAGCGGGTGAAGTCGCGCCTGGCCTGGGGCCTGGTCGCCGACGTGCATCCGACCACCTACGAGCTGCGCCTGGGCATCCTGCAGTCCAAGGCCGAGCAGTGCGCCGCCAAGGTGCCGCAGAACGTGCTGGAATTCCTGGCGCATCGCATCACGTCCAACGTGCGCGAGCTGGAAGGGGCGCTCACCCGCCTGGTGGCGCACGCGGATTTCGTCGGCCGGTCGATCTCGCTCGAAACCGCCCAGGACGTGCTCAAGGACCTGCTGCGCGCCAACAGCCGGCAGGTCACGATCGAGGAGATCCAGAAGCGCGTCGCCGAGCACTACAACATCAAGTTCGGCGACATGCACTCCCCGCGGCGCGCCCGCGCCGTGGCCCGCCCGCGCCAGGTCGCCATGTACCTGGCCAAGCAGCTGACCTCGCGCTCGCTGCCCGAGATCGGGCGCAAGTTCGGCGGCCGCGACCACACCACGGTGATGCACGCCGTGCGCAAGGTCGAGGAGCTGCGGGCGTCGGATTCCGGCTTCAACGAGGACGTCGAGCTCCTGCGCCGGATGATCGAGGGCTAGGCCCGAAACGGCCGATTCGGCGCCCGTTTCCCGCGCAATCCGCCGGCCCCGGCCAGGGCGGTCCGACCCGATTTCAGGCACTGGACTCGGGTCGATTGTGCTATACTGCCGCCCCGTCTGAACGGGGTATTTGCCCGCCCGGGCAGGCCCCTGGAAACGGGCCGGCGACCGCCGGAATTGCACCCCGATCCTCTGGATTGACCCCGCCCGTCGGTGACACGGACATGAAGCTGACCATCGAGAGAGCGGCCCTGCTCAAGGCCCTGGCCCATGCGCAGAGCGTGGTCGAGCGCCGCAACACCATCCCGATCCTGTCGAACGTGCTGCTGGAAGCCGCACCCGGCGGGCTGGCGATGACCGCCACCGACATGGACCTCGCCATCGCCGAGCAGGCGCCCGCCGACGTGGCGATGCCGGGCGCCACCACCGTGTCGGTCCACACGCTGTACGACATCGTGCGCAAGCTGCCCGAAGGCGCGCAGGTCGAGATCGCGACCGGCGAGGCCGAGGGCGGCGACAGCGGCAGCTTGAGCCTGCGCGGGGGCCGGTCGCGGTTCCGCCTGCCGACCCTGCCGCGCGACGATTTTCCCATGCTGGGCGACAACGCCGAGCTGCCGCACGGCTTCAGCCTGCCGGCGGCGGAGATGAAGGCGCTGATCGACCGTACGCGCTTCGCGATCTCCACGGAAGAGACGCGCTACTACCTGAACGGCATCTACCTGCACGCGGCCAACGGCGCCGGCGACGGGTCGCTTCGGGCCGTGGCCACCGACGGCCACCGCTTGGCGCGTGCCGAGACGGCGCTGCCGGCCGGCGCTGCCGGCATGCCGGGCGTGATCGTGCCGCGCAAGACCGTGGGCGAGCTCTACAAGCTGGTACAGGACGCGACCGACCCGGTCGCGGTCAACCTGTCCGACACCAAGATCCGCTTCGCCCTGGATTCGGTCGTCCTGACGTCGAAGCTGATCGACGGCACCTTCCCCGACTACGAGCGCGTCCGAGAAGTCGCGCGCCGTGAAGCTCAGCCTCAAGAAGAACAGCCTGACGGTGTCGGCCTCGAGCCCCGAGAACGGCACGGCCAGCGAGGAGCTGGAGGTCGATTACAAGGGCGGCGCCATGGAAATCGGGTTCAACGCTCGCTATCTCATGGATATCTGCCAGCAGGTGGGCGAAGGCCGGGCGCGCTTCGCGCTGGCCGATGCGGCGTCGCCGACGATCATCCGCGACGCCGAGGACGATGCGGCGCTCTACGTCCTGATGCCGATGCGCGTGTGATCCAGCGGGCCGCCAGCAGACCCCTTGCCGAGCCGACCGACGCCGCCTCGGCCGCGCCGGCGCTCGCCGTGCTGCGCCTGGCCGTCAGCGAGTTTCGCTGCTACCCCCAGGCGGCGCTCGAGCCCGGGGCGGAAAGCGTCGTCCTGACCGGGCCGAACGGGGCCGGCAAGACCAACCTGCTGGAAGCCGTGTCGTTCCTGGCGCCCGGACGCGGCCTGCGCCGCGCGACGCTGGCCGAGGTCGAGCGCCGCGGCGCCCGGCAGCGCTGGGCGGTCGCCGCGAAAGTCACCGGGCCGGTCGGGCCGCTCCAGATCGGCATCGGCCGCGACCCGAAGTCGGGCGACGAGACGGAACGCCGCCTGGTGCGCATCGACGGCGTGGCGCAGCGCGGCCCCGCCGCGCTGGCCGAGCATGTGGCCCTGTCCTGGCTGACGCCGGCGATGGACCGGCTGTTCGCCGACGGGTCGAGCGGAAGGCGGCGCTTCGTCGACCGGCTGGTGCTGGGCTTCGACCCCGCCCATGCGCGCCGCGTGGCCGCCTTCGAGCAGGCCATGCGCGAGCGGGCACGGCTGCTGGAAGCCGGCGGCGCCGATGCCGGCTGGCTGGACGCGCTGGAAGCGACCATGGCGGGCGAAGGCGTCGCCGTGGCCGCGGCGCGCAAGACGCTGGTGGACCGCCTGGCGGCGCTGGTGGACGAAGGCGAGGCGTCGAGCGGCGGCGCCTTTCCCGCGCCGGCCCTGGCGATGGCGGGCGAGCTCGCGGGCTGGCTCGGCGCCATGCCTGCGCTCGAGGCCGAGGAACGCCTGGCGGCGGCGCTCAAGCAGGCGCGCCGGCGCGACGCCGAGGCGGGCGGCGCCGGCGCGGGACCGCAGCGCGACGACCTGGCGGTCGCCTACCGCGCCAAGGACACGCCGGCCCGGCAGTGCTCGACCGGCGAGCAGAAGGCGCTCTTGATCGCGATCGTGCTGGCCCATGCGCGGCTGGTGGCGGCCGAGCGGGGGCGCGCGCCGCTGCTGCTTCTGGACGAGATCGCCGCGCACCTGGACGCGTCCCGGCGCCAGGCGCTGTTCCGCGAGATCGGCCGCATCGGCGTGCAGGCCTGGATGACCGGGACGGACGAGATGCTGTTCGCGCCGCTCAACGGCCGCGCGCGGTTCTACCGCGTCGCCGAGGGCCGGTTGCAGCCGCGCTAGATTCTGTTGAGGAGACCGAGATGGCGAAGAAGACCGGCGACAATACCGGCGACACCGAGCCGACGACCGAGGCTGTGGCGAGCAACGGCAACGGCGCCACCTATGGCGCCGAGTCGATCAAGGTGCTGCGCGGGCTCGACGCCGTGCGCAAGCGCCCGGGCATGTATATCGGCGACACCGACGACGGCTCGGGCCTGCACCACATGGTCTACGAGGTGGTGGACAACGCCATCGACGAGGCGCTGGCGGGCTACTGCAGCAAGGTCGAGGTGACCTTGAACGGCGACGGCAGCTGCACCGTCGCCGACGACGGCCGCGGCGTCCCGACCGACATCCATCCCGAGGAAGGCGTCTCGGCGGCCGAGGTCATCATGACCCAGCTGCACGCCGGCGGGAAATTCGACCAGAATTCCTACAAGGTCTCGGGCGGCCTGCACGGCGTCGGCGTGTCGGTCGTCAACGCCCTGTCGGAATGGCTGGAGCTGCGCATCTGGCGCGACGGCGGCGAGTTCTCGATGCGCTTCCGCGACGGCGAGCCCGAGGCGCCGCTGGCGCGCGTCGGCGACTCGGGCGGGCGCACCGGCACGACGGTCACCTTCATGCCGTCGCGCCAGACCTTCACCATGACCGATTTCGACTACGGCACGCTGGAGCACCGCCTGCGGGAGCTCGCCTTCCTCAATTCGGGCGTGACCCTGACGCTGACCGACGCGCGCCCGGTCGAGCCGGTTTCCGTCACCATGCACTACGAGGGCGGCATCGCCGCCTTCGTGCAATGGCTCGACCGCAACAAGGCGCCGCAGCACGACGGGCCGATCATGATCTCGGCCGAGCGCGAGGGCATCACGGTCGAGGCCGCGCTGCAGTGGAACGACAGCTACCACGAGAACATGCTGTGCTTCACCAACAACATCCCGCAGCGCGACGGCGGCACGCACCTGGCGGGGTTCCGCGGCGCGCTGACGCGCCAGATCAACCACTACGCGGTCGACAGCGGCATCGCCAAGAAGGAGAAGGTGGCGATCACCGGCGACGACGCGCGCGAGGGCTTGACCTGCGTGCTGTCGGTCAAGGTGCCGGACCCGAAATTCTCCAGCCAGACCAAGGACAAGCTGGTGTCCTCGGAAGTGCGGCCGGTCGTCGAGGGCGTGGTCAACGACCGGCTCGGCCAGTGGTTCGAGGAGCATCCGGCCGACGCCAAGCGCGTGATCTCGAAGGTGGTCGAGGCGGCGGCCGCGCGCGAGGCGGCGCGCAAGGCGCGCGAGCTGACGCGCCGCAAGGGCGTGCTCGACATCTCCTCGCTGCCCGGCAAGCTGGCCGACTGCCAGGAGCGCGACCCGGCGCTGTCGGAGCTGTTCATCGTCGAGGGCGACTCGGCCGGCGGCTCGGCCAAGCAGGGGCGCGACCGCAAGAACCAGGCGATCCTGCCGCTGCGCGGCAAGATCCTCAACGTCGAGCGCGCGCGCTTCGACAAGATGCTGAGCTCGGCCGAGATCGGCACGCTCATTGCCGCCCTGGGTACGGGAATCGGGCGCGAGGACTTCGACATCGCCAAGTGCCGCTACCACAAGATCATCATCATGACGGACGCCGACGTCGACGGCAGCCACATCCGCACGCTGCTGTTGACGTTCTTCTACCGCCAGATGCCCGAGATCATCGACAAGGGCTTCCTCTACATCGCCCAGCCGCCGCTCTACAGCGTCAAGCGCGGCAAGTCCGAGATCTACGTGAAGGATGACAAGGCGCTCGACGAGTACCTGATCACCGGCAGTATCGAGGGCATGGTGTTCAGGCTGCACAACGGCACGCAGCTCGCCGGCCCCGACCTCCTGGACGTGCTGGAGCGCGCGCGGCGCGTGCGCAACCGCGTGGTGCCGCTGGCGGCAAAGGTCGGCAGCGAGGCGGTGGTCGAGCAGGCCGCCATCGCCGGCGCGCTCAATCCCGAGGTGATCGCCGACGGCGAGCGGGCGCGCCAGGCCGCCGAGTACATCGCAAAGCGCCTCAACAAGCTGGAGCCGGAGAACGAGCGTCACTGGCGCGGCGAGGCGCTGCCGGACGGCGGCATGGCCTTCACCCGCACGCTGCGCGGCGTCACCAGCCGGCACGTGATCGACGGTCAGATGATCCGCTCGATCGAGGCACACCGGCTCGACCGCCGCATGGTCGAGCTGCAGGAGACCTACTTGGAGCACGGCAAGCTGGTCACCAAGGAAAAGGAGTTCGCCATCACCGGCCCCCTGTCGCTGCTGGCGACGGTCCTCGACCAGGCGCGCAAGGGCATCGAGGTCAAGCGCTACAAGGGCCTCGGCGAGATGAACCCCGACCAGCTGTGGCACACCACGCTCGATCCGAACGCGCGCTCGCTGCTGCAGGTCAAGGTCACCCACGCCGACCAGGCGCAGGAGGTCTTCACCACGCTGATGGGCGACTTGGTCGAGCCACGCCGCGACTTCATCCAGCAGAACGCGCTGAAGGTGGCGAACCTGGACGTCTGACGGCGCCGGACGCTCCGTTCGCGCGATCGTTCAAGACACACTCCGCTCGTCCGCATAGCGTCGGCACCCAGCTCGATTGCAGCCGGTGCTTGGAGCATGTCGCTCGAGCAGAGCGTGTCCTTCTTCGTCTTCGCGCTGGTCGCCGCGATCACGCCGGGGCCGAGCAACGTGATGCTGACGGCGACCGGCGCCGCGGCGGGGGTGTGGCGCGGGCTTCCGTGCATGGTGGGGGTGTCGGCCGGGATGGGATCGTTGATCTTCGGCGTCGGCCTGGGACTGGGCAACCTGGTGCTGGGCTACCCTGCCGTGCTGCAGGCCCTGAACTGGGCCGGCGCGGCATTCCTCCTGTGGCTGGCGTGGAAGATCGCGACGGCGCCGCCGCTCGCCGCGGGCGCGGCGGGCCGGCCGGTCGGCTTTCTCGAGGCGGCCGGATTCCAGTGGATCAACCCGAAATCCTGGCTGGTCGGCACCAGCGCCGTGGGCGCCTATCTGCAGGCCGACGGTGCCGGCGCCCTGCCGCAGGCGGCGTGGCTGGCGGCCCTGTTCGTCCTGGCGGCGGCGCCCAGCAACCTGGTCTGGCTCGCCTTCGGCGCGTCGATGCAGCTCGTCCTGCGCAGCGCGCGCGCGGCGCGCATCTTCAACATCGCGATGGCCGCGGGCCTGGCGGCGTCGATCGCCATGATCCTGTGGTGACCGGCCGGTAGCCGCCGCCTAGCGGTTCCGCCTTCGGTCCACATCCTCGGCGATGACACAGAGCATCTCGAACATCAGGTTGGCGGCGTTGAGCGCCGTGTGGCCGGTCGGATCGTACATCGGCGCCACCTCGCTGATGTCGGCGCCGACCAGAAATTTGCCGCGCAGGCTGCGCAGCATCACCTGGCAGTCGCGCATGGAAAGCCCGCCGACCTCGGGCACGCCGGTGCCCATGGCATAGGCGGGATCGAGCCCGTCGATGTCGAAGCTGATATAGACCGGCCCGTCGGCGGTGACGCGGTGGATCTCCTCGATCGCGGCCGCGCGGCCCATCTCTTCGTAGTCGTCCATCGTGACGATGCGCATGCCGACGTCGTATCCGTATTTCAGGTCGTCGTCGCCGAAGCGGCTGCCGCGCAGCCCGATCTGGATCGTGCGCTTGGGATCGATCAGCCCTTCCTCGACGCCGCGGCGGAAGGTCGTGGCATGGTTGATCCTCGTGCCCAGCAGCTCGTCCAGCGTGTCGGGATGGGCGTCGAAATGCACGACGCCGACCGGGCGGCCGCGCGCGATGGCGCGCAGGATCGGGATCGGGATGGTGTGATCGCCGCCGACCGCGATCGGCACGGCGCCGGCGGCGTGGATTCTGGCGAAGAAGTCCTCGATCGACCGGATGCTGGCGTCGAGATCGAGCGCGTTGACCGGTGCGTCGCCGACATCGGCCACATTGCACAGCTTGAACGGCGCGGTGCCGCTGGTCGGATGCACCTGGCGGATGATGCGCGAGGCCTCGCGCACCGCCGCCGGGCCCGAGCGCGCGCCGGTGCGGAAGTTCGTGCCGAGGTCGAACGGCACGCCGACCAGGGCGATATCGACGCCGTCGTCGACCGCCGCGCGCTGCGTGCGCATGAAGGTCGCCGGGTTGGCGAAGCGCGGCACGACGGACGCGTCGACCGGCTGGAAGCGGGGATCGTTTCGCAACGTCATTCTCCCTGCACCGGGAAGCGCCATTACGGCACGGCCGGGCGCGCCTCGTCCAGCACCGGCCCGTTCAACCGAGGTCGAGCTCCTTGCGGTGCCGGATGAACGGGCCGCAGGCCCGCGCGCCGGGCCGAACGGTAACGACGTTGCAGACCGTGCAAGGAATCCCCATCGTTTGTTGATTTCCGGCGCACGAGAGCCATATTTCCCTTGCTCCCCGAAACGCGGTTAACTGGACCCATGCCCACGAGCGCATTCCATCCGGTCGTCGCGGCGTGGTTCGACCGCACCTATCGTGCACCGACGCCGGCGCAGGCCCAGGCCTGGCAGGCGATCGGCGCCGGACGGCACACGCTGGTCGCGGCGCCGACCGGGTCGGGCAAGACGCTGGCCGCCTTCATGGCGGCGATCGACTCCCTCGTGCGGCAGGGTCTGGCCGGCGAGCTCAAGGACGAGACCACCGTCGTCTACGTGTCCCCGCTGCGCGCCCTGTCGAACGACATCCAGCGCAACCTCGAATTCCCGCTCGCCGGCATCCGCGATGCGCTGCGGTCGAGCGGCCTGCCGGAGGTCGAGATCCGCACCGCCGTGCGCACCGGCGACACGCCGACGGGCGAGCGCGACCGCATGCGCCGGCGCGCGCCGCACATCCTGGTGACCACGCCGGAGTCGCTCTACGTCCTGCTGGGCTCGGAGTCCGGGCGCAGGATGCTGGCGGCGACGCGGACGGTCATCGTCGACGAGATCCACGCCCTGGCGCCGAACAAGCGCGGCGCGCACCTGGCGCTGTCGCTCGAACGCCTGGCGGCGTTGTGCCCCTCCGGCCTCCTGCGCATCGGCCTGTCGGCGACGCAGAAGCCGATCGACCTGGTGGCGAAATTCCTGGTCGGGCCGGACGCGGAGTGCGCCGTCATCGACACGGGCCATCGGCGCGAGCGCGACCTGGCGCTCGAGCTGCCGCCGGTGCCGCTGGAGCCCGTGATGTCGGGCGACGCGTGGCAGCTGGTCTACGACCGGCTGGCGCGGTTGATCGAGCAGCATCGCACGACGCTGGTCTTCGTCAACACGCGCCGGTTGTCCGAGCGCGTGACGCGCCAGCTCACCGACCGGCTGGGCCGCGAGCACGTCGCGGCGCATCACGGCAGCCTCGCGCGCGAGCAGCGCCTCGACGCCGAGCAGCGCCTGAAGGGCGGCACGCTCAAGGCGCTGGTGGCGACCGCCTCGCTCGAGCTCGGCATCGACATCGGCGAGGTCGACCTGGTCTGCCAGCTCGGCTCGCCGCGCTCGATCGCAAGCTTCCTGCAGCGCATCGGCCGGTCGGGCCACGCGGTCGACGGCACGCCGAAGGGCCGCCTGTTCCCGCTGTCGCGCGACGAGCTGGTCGAGTGCGCCGCGCTGCTCGACAGCGTGCGCCGGGGCGAGCTGGACCGGCTCGCGATCCCCGAGCGGCCGCTCGACGTGCTGGCGCAGCAGATCGTCGCCGAGACCGCCGCGGCGGACTGGAACGAGGACGCGCTCTACGCCCTGATGCGGCGCGCCTGGCCCTACCGCGACCTCGAGCGCGAGGACTTCGAATCCCTGGTGGCCATGCTGGCGCAGGGCTTCAGCACGAGGCGCGGAAGGCGCGGCGCGCTGCTGCATCACGACGCGGTCAACTTCACGCTGCGCGGGCGCCGCGGCGCCAGGCTCACCGGCCTCACCTCCGGCGGCACGATCCCCGACACTGCCGACTACCATGTGCTGCTGGAGCCGGAGAACCTGCTCATCGGCACGGTGAACGAGGACTTCGCCGTCGAGAGCCTGGCCGGCGACATCTTCCAGCTCGGCAACCATTCCTACCGCATCCTGCGCGTCGAGCGCGGCACCGTGCGCGTCGCCGACGCGGCGGGCCTCACGCCGAACATCCCGTTCTGGCTGGGCGAGGCGCCGGGACGCACGGACGAGCTGTCCGCTTCGGTGTCGCGCCTGCGCAGCCGGCTCGGCGGGCGGCTCGAGCGCGATCCCTCGGGCCGGCAGGCCGAGGCCTGGCTCAAATCGGAGCTCGGCCTCGACGACGCCGCCGCCGACCAGCTCGGCGAATACCTGGGATCGGCGCACGCCGTGCTCGGCTGCCTGCCGACGCAGGACCGCCTGGTGTTCGAGCGCTTCTTCGACGAGGCCGGCGGCATGCAGCTGGTCATCCATTCGCCCCATGGCAGCCGCATCAACCGCGCCTGGGGCCTCGCCTTGCGCAAGCGCTTCTGCCGCAAGTTCAATTTCGAGCTGCAGGCGGCCGCCACGGAGGACAACATCGTCCTGTCGCTGACCACGGCGCACAGCTTCCCGCTCGCCGAGGTGGCGCGCTATCTCCATTCCGCCACGATCAGGGACCTGCTGATCCAGGCGCTGCTCGACGCGCCGATGTTCATGACGCGCTGGCGCTGGGTCGCCGGCGTGTCGCTGGCGCTGCCGCGCTTCCGCGGCGGCAAGAAGGTCGCGCCGCAGCTCATGCGCATGAACGCCGAGGACATGATCACGGCGATCTTCCCCGACCAGCTCGCCTGCGCGGAGAACCTGCCGGGGGACCGCGAGATTCCCGACCATCCGCTGGTGCGCCAGACGATCGACGACTGCCTGAACGAGGCGATGGACTTCGCCGGGCTCGAGCGCCTGCTGAAGGGACTCGAATCCGGCGCCGTCCAGGTGGTCGCGCGCGACCTGGCCGAGCCCTCGCCGCTGGCGGCCGAGGTGCTGTCGGCGCGGCCCTTCGCCTATCTCGACGACGCGCCGCTGGAGGAGCGCCGCACGCAGGCCGTCATGGGCCGGCGCTGGGTATCGCCCGAAAGCGCCGCGGATCTCGGCCGGCTCGACGCCGAGGCGGTCGCGCGCGTGCGCTCCGAGGCCTGGCCCGCGGCGGAGAATGCCGACGAGCTGCACGACGCCCTGGTCTGGCTGGGTTTCCTCACCGCGGAGGAAGCCGAGGCCGATCCGCGCTGGCGCGGCTGGCTCGCCGAGCTCGCGCGGCAGAAACGTGCCTGCCGGCTGGACACCGGGCCGGCGCGGCTGTGGGTCGCGGCCGAGCGGCTGCCGCAGTTCCAGGCGCGTTGGCGCGCCGCCGCCCTGGCCCCGGCGATCGCCGCCCCCGCGGCCTATCTGCGGCCCTGGAGCGCCGAGGAAGCCCTGGTCGAGATCGTGCGCGGCCGGCTGGAAGGGCTCGGGCCCGTCACGGAGCGCGCCCTGGCGGCATCGCTCGGGCTCGACCTGAGCGAAGTGCAGGCCGCGCTCGCGGGGCTGGAGGTCGAGGGTTTCGCGCTGCGCGGTCAGTTCACGCCCGGCGGCAACGCGGAGGAATGGTGCGAGCGCCGCCTGCTGGCGCGCATCCACCAGTACACCGTCAAGCGCCTGAGGGCCGAGATCGAGCCCGTTTCCGCCGCGGATTTCCTGCGTTTCCTGCTGGAATGGCAGCGCGTGACCGACGACGCGCGCATGGAAGGGCCGGACGCGCTGGAGCAGGTCGTCTCCCAGCTCGAGGGCTTCGAGGCCCCGGCCGGCGCCTGGGAGACCGCGATCCTGCCGGCGCGCCTCGGCCGCTACGACCCGTCCTGGCTCGACGACCATTGCCTGGCCGGGCGCATCACCTGGGCGCGCCTCAGGCCGCGCGGCAGAAGCGGCGACGGCGCCGAGCGCAATGCCACGCCGGTGCGCACCACGCCGATCACGCTGTTCGCGCGCCGCCACGCGCGGTTCTGGGCGGCATTGGCGGCGGCCGACGAGGCGGCGCCGCAAGGCGCACCGGCGCGCGCGGTCCTGGGCCATCTGCGCCGGCACGGCGCGTCCTTCTTCGACGAGATGGTCGATGGCGCCGGGCTGCTGGCGCCGCAGGTCGAGGAGGCCGTGACCGAGCTGGTCGGGCTGGGACTGATCTCGTCGGACAGCTTCGCCGGCCTGCGCAACCTGCTATTGCCGGCGTACCGCCGCAAGAAGCCGGCCTTCGGCATGGCCGATGCCGGACGCTGGTCGGCTGCGCTGCCGCGGCCGGCAGTGCCTCCGGCGCGACCGGACGATGGCGAGGCCGTCGAGCATGTCGCCCGCCGGCTGCTGGCGCGCTACGGCGTCGTGTTCTGGCGCCTCCTGGAGCGCGAGGCTGACTGGCTGCCGCCCTGGCGCGACCTGCTGCGCGTCTATCGCCGGCTCGAGGCGCGCGGCGAGATCCGCGGCGGCCGCTTCGTGGCCGAGCTGGCGGGCGAGCAGTTCGCCCTGCCCGACGCCGTCACCGCGCTCCGCGCCGTGCGCCGCCGGCCTGAGACCGGCGCGCTGATCCCGGTTTCAGGCGCCGATCCCTTGAACCTGGCCGGCATCCTGACGCCGGGACCGAAGCTGGCCGCGCTGACGGGCAACCGCCTGCTCTATCGCGACGGGCTGCCGATCGGCATGCTGGCCGGCGGCGACGTGCGGTTCCTCGAGACGCTCGAGCCGGCCGCCGAATGGGAGGCCCGCAAGATCCTGCTGCACGGCCGCCCGCCGGCAGCGCCGGCGGTCCAGGGCCTGCCTACGCCTTCTCGCCATAGAGCTTGAACACGGCCGCGTCGTCCTCGCGGCCCAGGCCCCGGGCGCTGGCGGTCTTGAACTGGCGGTGCGCGGCGGCGGCGATCGGCAGGGTCATCGTCAGCGCCTCGCCGGTCTCGAGCACGATGCCGAGGTCCTTGACGAAGATGTCGACCGCGGAGCGCGGCTTGAAGTCGTTGTCGATGATGTGCGGCACGCGGTTCTGGAACATCCAGGACGAGCCGGCGCTGTTCGAGATCACCTCGTAGAGCACCTTGCCGTCGATGCCGGCGCGCATGCCCAGCGCCATCGCCTCGGCCGCGGCGGCGATGTGCACGCCGGCGAGCAGCTGGTTGACCATCTTGACGCGCGAGCCGGTGCCGGGCTTGTCGCCCAGCCGGTAGACCTTGGTCGCGATGGCGTCGAGAAAGGGCTGGGCGCGCGCGAAAGCTTCCTGCGGCCCCGACGCCATGATCGTCATCTCGCCCGCCTCCGCCTTGGCAGCGCCGCCGGAGACCGGCGCGTCGAGCATCAGGACGCCCATGGCGCCAAGCCGCTCGGACAGCTTCTCGGCGAACAGCGGCGGCACCGTTGCGCAGGCGACGACCACGCCGCCCCGCCCGAGCGTGGCGGCAGCGCCGTTCGGCCCGAACAGCACCTCTTCGGTCTGATCCGCGTTGACGACGAAGGTGAACAGCACCGCGGCGCCGCGCGCGCCTTCCTCAGGCGTGGCGGCCGGGACGCCGCCCGCGCCGGCGAAGCGCTGCAGCACGTCCGGCCTGACGTCGACGCCGCGCACGCGTTTGCCCGCTCGCAGCAGCGACGCGGCGGCGCCGTATCCCATGGAGCCCAGGCCGATGACACAGGCGTCGCCGCTCATGCGCGTTCCCTTCGAGGCGAATCGATGCCGGATCGTGGCATTCCCGGCCGGGAACGTCGAGCATGATGCGCGCCTCAACGGGAAGTGATCGTCCCGTCAGCGACATGCGCGCAGGGCGGACGCTATCATTCGGCCTCGGCGCCGCCGGGGCACCGCCAGCCATGAAGGAAATCACGATGTTGTCACGTCGCCGCCTCGCGGTCCGGCTGCTCGCCTTCGGGCTCGTCCTGCTGCCCTTGGTCGCGGCCCGGGCCGCCGAGCCGCCACTGCCGTCGGACGCCACGACCTCGCGCACGCTGAAGCTCAAGGACCGCGAGATCGCCTATACCGCCATCGCCGGCACGCTGCCGCTCGCCAATGCCAAGGGCGAGAACGTGGCCGAGATGGCCTATGTCGCCTATCGCCGCGACGACGCGACGCAGGCGGGCCGGCCGATCACCTTCGTGTTCAACGGCGGTCCGGGCGCGGCGTCGGCCTATCTGCACCTGGGCGCGCTGGGACCGCGGGTGATCGATCTGGGCGACGGCCGCGCGCCGCCGAACGGCGAGGCGAGGCTGATCGACAACAGGGACACCTGGCTCGACACGACCGACCTCGTGTTCGTCGACCCGGTCGGCACCGGCTACAGCCGGCCGACCGTGGCTGAGGACGAGGCCAGGAACCTGTTCTGGGGCGTGCGCCAGGACCTCGACGCGATCGGCGCCTTCATGCGCCGGGCGCTGGCCAGGCTCGACCGGGTCGGCGCGCCGGTCTTCCTGGTCGGCGAGAGCTACGGCGGGTTCCGCGCCGCGCGGCTGCCCGAGCACCTGGCCGGGCACGAGGGCATCGCGGTGCGCGGCATCGTGCTGGTCTCGCCCGCGCTCGAGTTCTCGCTGATGGACGCCGACGCGTTCAATCCGCTGCCCTGGGCGCTGCGCCTGCCGTCGCTGGCGGCGGTCCATCTGGAGGCGCAGGGCAAGCTCACGCGTGCCGCGCTCGCCGAGGTCGAGCGCTTCGCGCTCGGTCCCTACGTCACCGCGCTGGTGGCGCCCGACCGCGAGCGCGCCGCGGACGAGAAGCTGCACGCGGCGCTCGCCCACTACCTCGGCCTGCCGGCCGAGACGATCATGCGCTGGCGCGCCCGCGTGCCGCTGGACGCGTACATCAAGGAGATCCGCCGTCGCGACGGCAAGCTCGCCAGCCGCTATGACGGCTCGGTCGCCGGACCCGACCCGTATCCGTCCGCGTCGTCGCCGCAGAGCGGCGATCCCGTGCTCGAGGGACTGACCGCGCCGCTGACGACGGCCTTCGTCACCTATGCGCGCGACGAGCTTGGCTTCAAGACCGAGCGGCGCTACGCCCTGCTGAATGGCGAGATCTCCGGCCGCTGGGACTGGGGCCGGCGCGGCCGCGGCCGTGCCGCCGGCACCAGCGACGCGCTCAGCAAGGCGCTGTCGCTCGACAGCCGGCTCAAGGTCGTCGTGGCGCACGGCATGACCGACCTGGTGACGCCGTACCTCGCGAGCCGCTACGTGATCGACCACCTGCCCGACGCGCTGACGCGCGGGCGCGTGACGCTTGCCGTCTATCCCGGCGGCCACATGATGTATTTCCGCCCCGGCTCGCGCGCCGAGCTGCGCCGCGACGTGCAGAAGCTGTACGAGGGAGCGGCGGAGTAGAGGTCCCCGGCCACCCGCGCCCGGCGAGGGTCAGGATTCCTCGTACGTGTAGTCGAAGTCGCAGTGGCCGGCGCCCTGCATGATCGTCTGCGTGCGCTTGAGCTTGAGCCGCCTGTCGTAGCCCTCGCAGAACGTCGCGTCGCGCTGGCACGACAGCAGGTGCCCGATCTCGCCCAGGCCCATCTCGCGATACATCTCGGCGTAGCGGCAGCGCGTCACGTGATAGACGTAGCGCTTGTCGGTCTGCTCCTTGACCTCGATCTCGAGCGCGCCGCCGAGCTTCCACTGCGACTGGCGCTCGACGAAGGTCCGCATCGAGGTCCGGCCGCCGGCCTTGGCGGCGAATTCCGCCGCCTGCTCGACCGACGAGGCGCGCACGGCCTCGGCCACGGTCCGGCGCGCGACCTCCTCGCCGTGGCTTCGCTTCAGCGTGTCGTAGACGTGCTTGAGGATCGCCGCCTCGATCCGGCGGCGCTCGAGCATCGGGATCGGAGCGGCCGGTCCGGGTGCCGGGTCTGTCACGTGCGCCTCCCAGGCGGTCGATGCGGGGCCGTCAATGCACCAGCGCGGCCTCTTCCTTCACGGCGGCGCCGGGCGCGTCGCGCAGATGCGGCGACAGCCACCATTCCACCTGCTTGACCGCACGGGTCAAGAGGAAGTTGATCAGGAGATAGATGCTGCCGGCGACGACGAAGACCTCGACCGCGCGATAGGTCTCGGAGATGATCTTGTGCGCGATGCCGGTCACCTCCATCAGCGTGATGATGCTGGCGAGCGAGGTGGCCTTGACCATCAGGATCATCTCGTTGCCGTAGGCCGGCAGCGCCTGCCTGAGCGCGATCGGCAGGGTGATGCGCCGCATCAGCAGCCAGCCCGACATGCCCGCGGCGCGCCCCGCCTCGATCTGGCCCCAGGGCACCGACTGGATGCCGCCGCGGATGATCTCGCTGCCATAGGCCGCCGTGTTCAAGGTGAAGGCCAGGATGGCGCACCAATAGGGCTGGCGCAGGAACGGCCAGAGGAAGCTGGCGCGGATCTCGGGGAACTGGCTGAGGCCGTAGTAGATCAGGAACACCTGGACCAGCAGCGGCGTGCCCCGGAAGAAGAAGACATAGCCGGCCGCCGCCCGGCTGAGCGGTGCCAGGGGCGACAGGCGCGCCAGTGCGACGAGCACCGCCAGCACGAACCCGATCGCGAGCGATACCGTCACGAGCTGGAACAGCAGCGGCACGCCCTCGACCAGCTTGCCCAGCGTCTCCCACATGAAGCGCGGGTCCATCTTCACGCCCTCCTGACGCCGCGCGCGGCCCAGCGCTCGGCGCGCGCAAAGCCCAGGCCCGAGACCGTGGTGAGGATCAGGTAGAGCACGCAGGCCGCGGCGTAGAAGGTGAAGGGCTGCTTGGTCGATCCGGCGCCGACCGTCGCCTGGCGCATGATCTCGACCAGGCCGGTCACCGAGATCAGCGCGGTTTCCTTGAGCGCCAGCTGCCAGACGTTGCCCAGGCTCGGGAGCGCGTAGCGCAGCACCTGCGGCGCCACGATCCGGCGGAACATGACGGACCGCGACATGCCGTAGGCCTTGGCCGCCTCGATCTGCCCGGGATGGACGGCGAGCACCGCGCCGCGGATCACCTCGGTCGAGTAGGCGCCGTTCACGATGCCGATGGCGACCGCGCCGGTGGCGAAGGCGTTGATCTCGATATAGCCGGTATGGCCGAAGATGCGCGCCACGTACATCAGCGCCCCGCTGCCGCCGAAGAACAGCAGGTAGATCACCAGGAGCTCGGGGATGCCGCGCAGGACGGTCGTGTAGGCGTCGGCGGCGGCCTGGAGCGCACGGAACCGGCTGAGCTTGGCGGCGGCGCCGCCCGAGCCGACGACGAGGCCGAGCAGGAAGGCGCACAGCGCGACGGCCAGGGTCATGCCGGCGGCGCGGACCAGCTCGTCGCCCCAGCCCTGGTCGCCCCAGCCGAGCAGTTGGATCACGGCATCACGTGGATGCCGGCGGAACCGCGGTCAGGCGGTTCCGCCGGCGTCGCGTCTTATTGCTCGGGCGTGATGTCGAACTTGAACCACTTCATCGACAGCTTCTTCACCGTACCGTCCTTGGCGGCCGCGGTGATCGCCCCGTCGAACATCTTCTTGAGGTCGGCGTCGGCCTTGCGGATCCCGGCGCCGACGCCGGCGCCGAACGGCCCGCCGGTGAAGGTCGGGCCGACCGTCACCAGGTCCTTGCCCGCGGGCTTGGCGAGCAGCGGCTTCCAATAGCCGATCGAGGCATAGGCGCCGTCGATGCGGCCCGCGGTCAGGTCGAGATCGTGCTGCTCGGTGGTCTTGTAGGTGCGGATGTCGACGATGCCCTTGAAATAGGCCTCGAGGAAGTTGGCGTGGGTGGTCGAGACCTGCGCGCCGATGACCTTGCCCTTGAGGGCCGCCTTCAGCTTCTCGACCTGCTTCTCGGCCTCGGCCTTGTTCTTGTCCAGGTCGTAGTTCTTGTCGGTCGGGATCTTGGCGAGCGGGCTCGACTTCAGGACCGCCAGCATCGCGGGCGTCTGCGCATAGGGGACCGAGAAATCGATCACCTCCTTGCGCTTCGCCGTGATCGACATGCCGGCGATGATCACGTCGTACTTGCCGGCGGTGAGGCTGGGGATGATGCCGTCCCAGTCCTGCGCGACGATCTCGCACTCGACCTTCATGCGCTTGCACAGGTCGTTGGCCAGGTCGACCTCGAAGCCCTCGAGCTTGCCCTGGGCGTTGGTGAAGTTCCAGGGCTCGTACGCGCCCTCGGTCGCGATCTTGACCTTCTTCCAGTCCTTGGCCTCGGCGGCGCCCGCGGTGGCGGCGAGCGCGAGGCCCGCGACGACGGCGATCAGACGTTGCTGCATGTTGGATCTCCCCGTTCCTCGTCGATCGAAAAGGTTTCGTTCTCGTGACACAAGCTTCACCATCGCGGCAGGCGCCGTCAAGCGGACGGAGAGTGCTCGGTTGCCGCCCTCAATAATGGCTGGCGATGAACTGGCCGCAGCGCTCCGAGCGGGGCGCGACCAGCACCTCGCCCGGCGGCCCTTCCTCCTCGATCCGCCCTTCGTGCAGGAAGATGGTGCGGGTCGACACTTCGCGCGCGAAGCGCAGCTCGTGCGTGACGATCAGCATGGTGCGGCCCTCGAGCGCGAGCTGGCGGATGACGCGCAGCACCTCGCCGACGAGCTCGGGGTCGAGCGCCGAGGTCGGCTCGTCGAACAGCAGCAGCTGCGGGCGCATGGCGAGCGCGCGGGCGATCGCGGCGCGCTGCTGCTGGCCGCCGGAGAGATGCACCGGGTAGTGGTCGCGCTTGTCGGCGATGCCGACCTTGTCGAGCAGCGCCATGGCCTCCTCGACGCACTCGGCGCGCGGCCGCTTCTGCACGTGCACCGGCGCCTCGATGACGTTCTCCAGCACGGTCATGTGGGTCCACAGGTTGAAGCTCTGGAACACCATGCCGAGATGGGTGCGCATGCGGTCGACCTGGCGCCGGTCGGGCGCCGCCGCGCGGCCGTTGCGCCCGGGCCCGAGCACGATGTGCTCGCTGCCGACCCGGATCTCGCCCTGGTCGGGCGTCTCCAACATGTTGATGCAACGCAATAAAGTGCTCTTGCCCGAGCCGCTGGCGCCGATGATGGAGATCACGTCCCCCTCGGCCCCGGCGAGCGATATGCCCTTCAGCACCTCGAGCGCGCCGAAGCGCTTGTGGATGTCCTTGATCTCGAAGGCGGGCGTCATGGCGGCAGGTCCAGGCAGGAATGGTGCCAGAGTAGGACGAAATCCCGTAGCCGCGAAAGGCCGCACTTGGCCCGGCTAGTGAATCTCGGGTTCCGGGACCTTGCCCGGTGCCGCCAGGAAATCGAAATCGCAGCCCTGGTCGGCCTGCGTCACGTGCCGGGCGAAGATCGCGCCGTAGCCGCGCGGGTAATGCGGCTTGGGCGGCGTCCAGGCGGCGCGGCGGCGCTCGAGCTCGTCGTCGCTCACCTCCATGCGCAGGATGCGGTTCGGCACGTCCAACGTGATGGTGTCGCCGGTTCGGACCAGCGCCAGCGGGCCGCCGACTGCGGACTCCGGTGCCACGTGCAGGACGCAGGTGCCGTAGCTGGTGCCGCTCATGCGCGAATCGGAGACGCGCACCATGTCGCGGATGCCCTTCTCCAGGATCTTCTTCGGCATCGGCAGCATGCCCCATTCCGGCATGCCCGGCCCGCCGAGCGGGCCGGCCGATTGCAGCACGAGGACGGAGTCGGGCGTGACGTCGAGCTTGGGGTCGTCGAGCCGCGCCGCCATGTCGTTGTAGTCCTTGAACACCACGGCGGGGCCGGAATGCTCGAGAAGGCGCTGCTCGGCGGCGCTCGGCTTGATCACCGCGCCGTCGGGCGCCAAATTGCCGCGCAGCACCGCCAGCGCGCCGGACGTGCTGACCGGGTTGTTGAGCGGGCGGATCACGTCGTCGTTGTAGGACTCGGCGCCCTGGACGTTCTCGCCCATGGTGCGGCCGTTGACGGTCCTCTGGCTGCCGTCGACATGGTCGCCGAGCTTGGCGATCAGCGCGCGCAGGCCGCCGGCATAGTAGAAATCCTCCATCAGGAAGGCGCCGGACGGGCGGATGTTGGCGATCACCGGCACGCGCTTGGCGATGGCGTCGAGGTCGTCGAGCGTGAGCGGAATGCCGGCGCGGCGCGCCATGGCGAGGATGTGCACCACGGCGTTGGTCGAGCCGCCGACCGCCATGTCGACGGTGATGGCGTTCTCGAAGGACTTGCGCGTCAGGATGTCCGAGGGCTTCAGGTCCTCCCACGCCATCTCGACGATGCGCCGTCCGCTGGCCGAGGCCATGCGCGGGTGATTGGCGTCGGGCGCGGGGATCGACGAGGCGCCCGGCAGGGTCAGGCCCATCGCCTCGGCGATCGACATCATGGTCGCGGCCGTGCCCATCGTCATGCAGGTGCCGAAGGAGCGGGCGATGCCGTCCTCGATCTCGCCCCAGGTCGCGTCGTCGATCACGCCGGCGCGGCGGTCGGCCCAGTACTTCCACGTGTCGCTGCCGCTGCCCAGCGTCTTGCCGCGCCAGTTGCCGCGCAGCATCGGCCCCGCCGGCACGAAGATCGCCGGGATGTTCATGCTGATCGCGCCCATGATCAGGCCGGGCGTGGTCTTGTCGCAGCCGCCCAGCAGCACCGCGCCGTCGACCGGGTGGCTGCGCAGCAGCTCCTCGGTCTCCATCGCCAGGAAGTTGCGATAGAGCATGGTGGTGGGCTTCACCACCGGCTCGCTGAGCGACATCGCCGGCAGCTCGATCGGGAAGCCGCCGGCCTGCCATACGCCGCGCTTGACCTCCTCGGCCCGCACGCGCAGATGGGCGTGGCACTGGTTGATGTCGCTCCAGGTGTTGACGATGCCGATGATCGGCTTGCCGGCGTAGTCCGCGGCCGCATAGCCCATCTGCTTGATGCGCGAGCGGTGCCCGAACGCGCGCAGGTCGTCGACGCCGTACCAGCGATGGCTGCGCAGTTCCTCAGGCTTCTTGCGGCGTTGTGCGGTCATCGAAGCGGCCCCTCCCGGCGTCTGGAGCCGCGAGAGTAGCGATTGCCCGGATGCGGCTCAAGCCGGGTCGAGCCTCACTCGCGATCACGTACGTATCGACGATCGACCGGGAAGGGGGGCAGCCACCGCTCTCTCCGGCAGACCCAGGTCTCGTAAGTCGGGCGGACCAGGTTGTCCGAGTCCAAAATCCCGGCATTGACCTCGATTTCGGATCCTCTCTTGTCGAAGACCGAGGAGCCGCACACGGGACAGAAGTGGCGAAAGCCATAATGCGCCGTTTCACCCGTGACGGTGACGACGGTGTCCGGAAAGACCGCGAAGGTATAGAAGACTGCGCCATACTGCTTTCGGCAATCGAGGCAATGGCAGATGCCGACGCGGCTCGGCTCGGCGTCTGTCGCCAGCCTCACCTTTCCGCACAAGCATCCGCCGGTAAAGCGATGGCCTTCCATTCGGCGACCTCCTGCCGCTGCCGCTCGTCCGAGACGCGACCGGGCATTGGCGAACGGGATTCTCGAGTGATCGGTTTAACCGAGGTCTTCGGCCGCTGCCAGCACAATGCGCGACCGCAGCGCCGGCGCCCGACCGGTCGAGCGGCGCCGCGCCAGCGAGTCCAGCCCTCGCCGCTCTTCCCCCGGCGACTCGATCCTGGGTGCTTTACCCTTTGCCGTTCCGGCCTTCGCGCCATCCGGTCGCAATGAGCCGGATTCGCCGATCGGGATCCTAGCTCAGGTTGCGCACGTCCTCGATCACCTTGCCGTCGTTCGGCAGCGAGCCGGGCGGGACGAACTCGATCTTGCCGCGCAGCTTGCACAGGGCGTGGATCGTCTCCCCGATCGCCTGCGCGAGCGCGGCGTCGGCCGCTTGCAGCTCGCAGCGCAGCGTCATCGCGTCGTTCTCGTTGACGCGATCGACGATCAGCCGCGCCTTCTTCACCTGGGGATGGCGACGCAGCGCCTCGGCGATCTGCGCCGGATGCACGAACATGCCCTTGACCTTGGTGGTCTGGTCGGCGCGGCCCATCCAGCCCTTGATCCGCGCGTTGGTGCGCCCGCAGGGGCTGGCGCCCGGCATGATCGCGGACAGGTCGCCGGTGGCGAAGCGCACCAGCGGATAGTCCTCGTTGAAGGTCGTGACGACCACCTCGCCGACCTCGCCCTCGGGCACGGGATCGCCGGTGCCCGGCCGCACGATCTCGAGGATGATGCCCTCGTCGACGATCATGCCCTCGAGCGCCGGGGACTCGTAGGCGATCAGGCCGAGGTCGGCGCTGGCGTAGCACTGCAGCGTGGCGACGCCGCGGCCCTTGAGCTCGGCGCGCAAGGAAGCGGGCAGCGCCTCGGCCGAGACCAGCGCACGCTTCAGCGACGAGACGTCGGCGCCGAGCTCGGCCGCCTTGTCCAGGATGATCTTGAGGAAGGACGGCGTGCCGACATAGCCCTGCGGCCGCAAGCCGACGATCGCCTGCACCTGCTGCTCGGTGTTGCCGGGACCGGCCGGCACCACGGCGCAGCCGAGCGCATGCGCCCCCATCTCGAGCATCGAGCCGGCGGGCGTCAGGTGATAGGCGAAGCAGTTGTGCAGGATGTCGCCGCGGCGGAAGCCGGCGGCGTAGAGGGCGCGGGCGAGGCGCCAATAGTCGGCGCGCCTGCCCTCGGGGTCGAAGATCGGCCCGGGCGACACGAAGATGCGGCCGAGCTCGCCGGGCGCGGTCGCGTTGAGGCCGGCGAAGGGCGGTGCCGCCTTTTGCAGCTCGATCAGCCGGGACTTGCGCGTGACCGGCAGGCGCGCCAGCGCCTTGCGGTCGCCGACCGCGTCGGGGTCGACGTCGGCCAGGATGCGCGCGAAGCCCGTTGCCTGCCTGGCGCGCCGGAGCTGCGCCGGCAGCGCCGCGAACAGCGCCGCCTCGCGCCGCTCGGGCGGGCGCGTTTCCAGCTCGTCGTAGTAGTCCCCGGGGCGTGTCATCGGTGCTCGCCGCTGTACTGGTTGAACAGGATGCGGTTGCCGAACGGATCGGTCACCTTCATGACCCGCGCGTTCCACGGCGCATCCTCGATCGCCGGGCGGCAGTGCTTGTAGTTCTTCGCCGCCGCCTCGGCGTGGAGCGCGTCCAGGCCCGAGGTCACGACGAACACGGCGGCGCCGGGACAGGCGTCGCCGTGATGCTCGCTGAGGTGCAGCACGAGGCCGTCGCGCGAGACCTGCATGTAGAGCGGCAGGCCGGGTTCGAAGCGATGCTCCCAGTCGACCTTGAAGCCGAGGAAATCGACATAGAACTCCCTGGCCTTCTCGACCGAGAAGATCCGCAGGATCGGGATCGTACGGTCGAAGCGCACGGCCATGGGCGGCTCACGACAGCCAGCGCTTGCGGCGGCGGTAGTGCTTCACGTCGCGGAAGCTCTTGCGCCCGCCGGCGCCCATGCCGAGATAGAACTCCTTGACGTCCTCGTTCTCGCGCAAGGACGCGGCCGTGCCGTCGAGCACGACGCGGCCGTTCTCGAGGATGTAGCCGTAATCGGCCGTGCGCAGCGCGATGTTGGTGTTCTGCTCGGCCAACAGGATGCTGACGCCTTCCTGCTTGTTGAGCCTGGCCACGATCTCGAAGATCTCCTCGACCAGCTGCGGCGCCAGGCCCATCGAGGGCTCGTCGAGCAGGATCATGCGCGGGCGCGACATCAAGGCGCGGCCGATCGCCGTCATCTGCTGCTCGCCGCCCGAGGTGTAGCCGGCCTGCGCATTGCGGCGCTCCTTCAGGCGCGGGAAATAGGCATAGACCATCTCGAGGTCGGTCTTGATCGCGCCCGGCCCGTCGGAGCGCGTGAACGCGCCCGTCAGCAGGTTCTCCTCGACCGTCAGATGGCCGAAGCAGTGGCGGCCCTCCATCACCTGGATCACGCCGCGGCGCACCAGGTCGTTGGGCGTGAGGCCGTCCACGCGTTCGCCGCGATACTCGATCGAGCCCTTGGTCACCTCGCCGCGCTCGGCGCGCAGCAGGTTCGAGATGGCCTTGAGCGTGGTCGACTTGCCCGCGCCGTTGGCGCCGAGCAGTGCCACGATGCCGCCCTCGGGCACATGCAGGGACACGCCCTTCAGCACCAGGATGACGTGGTTGTAGATGACCTCGATGTTGTTGACGGACAGCAGCGCCGAGGCCTGCGCCGCGGCCCTGGGGCCCGTGCCGGACGTCGCGACGGCGGTCATCGCGCGTTCACTCCCTGTCGAAGCCGGAAGGGGCGGGCGTCACCGCCCGCCCCTCGGTCAGCCGGCCTAGCTCTGCTTGGCGCAGTTGCGCGCCTCGATCTTCTTTTCCGCCGCATAGGCCTTGGCGGCGGCTTCCATCTTCGGCCTCAGGTACTTGGTGTCGGCCTCGATCCACTCGGTCGTGTAGACCCACTGCTTGCCGTCCCACTGCTGGATGCGGGCCTTGCGCGCGCCCTCGTGGTCGGCGCAGGAGACCTTCAGCGGCGACACCAGCCCGTCGAAGCCCAGCGCCTTGATGTGCGCCGCCGTGAGGTTCAGGTTCTCGAAGCCCCAGCGCACCTGGTCGCCCGTCATCGGCTTCTTGCCGAACTTGGCCTGCGCCGTCTTGATCGCCTCGATCGTCAGCATGGCGTTGATGAGGCCGCGGTTGTAGAGCACATGGCCGACCTCGTCGCGCTTGGCCATGCCCTTGCCCTTGTCGTACAGGTGCTTGAAGACGTCCTTGTGCACCTCGTACACGGTGCCCGCGGGATGCAGCGCCAGCGCGTTGTAGCCCTTGGCCCCGTCGCCGGCCGGCAGCACGTCGGGCTCGGCGCCCGACCACCACACGCCGTACATCTTGTCGCGCGGATAGTTGACGGCGGCCGCCTCCTTGATCGAGGTCGAGTTCATCACGCCCCAGCCCCACAGGAACACGTAGTCGGGCCGGCCCTGGCGGATCTTCAGCCACACGGCCTTCTGCTCGACGCCGGGATGGGTGACCGGGATCGGCTCGAAGGTGTAGCCGTGCTTCTTGGCGTGGTCCTGCAGCACCGGGATCGGCTCCTTGCCGTAGGGCGAGTCGTGGTAGACGAGCACGATCTTCTTGCCCTTGAGCGAGCCCTTCTTCGCCACGTGCTGGATCAGGATGTCGGCGGCGCTCCAGTAGGTGCCGAGCAGCGGGAAGTTCCACGAGAACACGCTGCCGTCGGCCGATTCGGACCGGCCGTAGCCCATGGTCAGCAGCGGGATCTTGTCCGCCGGCGCCTTCTCGGTCAGCGCGAAGGTGATGCCCGTCGACAGCGGCGAGACCGCCGCCGCGCCGGTCGGGCCCTTGCCCTTCAGGCGCTCGTAGCACTCGACGCCGCGGTCGGTGGCGTACCCGGTCTCGCACTCCTCGAGCACGATCTTCACGCCGTTCACGCCGCCGTCGCGGTCGTTCAGCATGGCCATGTAGTCGTTCACGCCGTTGGCGAACGGGATGCCGTTCGGCGCATAGGCGCCGGTGCGGTAGACCAGCGACGGAATGAACTGCTCGTTCTGCGCCGCGGCCTCGCCGACCACGGCGAGCGGCATGGTCATCGCGACAGCCGCGATGGCCGAGATTCTGCTTAACTTCATGAACGTCCTCCCTTGTTGTCGAAGCCGAACAGCCATGAGCGCGGCCGGCCCTTGGCCGCTAGGTGTAGCACGGCGAAACACGGCATCCAACATGCGCCACGCATCGCCCTCAATGCGGGAACGGCCACAGCCTGAGCTTCTGCTTGCCGATCGCCCACAGCCGCGCCAGCCCGTGCGGCTCGACGATCAGGAAGAAGACGATCAGCGCGCCGAAGATCATGAACTCCAGGTGCGAGACGGTCGCCGTGGACAGCGGAATGCCGAGCGCGGCCGGCACCTGGTTGAGGAAGATCGGCATGATCGTGATGAAGGCGGCGCCGAGGAAACAGCCCAGGATCGAGCCCAGCCCGCCGATGATGACCATGAACAGCAGGCTGAACGACCGGTTGATGTCGAACGCCAGCGGCTCCCAGGACTCCAGGTAGACGAAGGCCCACAGCGCGCCCGACACGCCGATGAAGAACGACGAGACGGCGAAGGCCGACAGCTTCGCCTGCAGCGGCCGGATGCCGATGATCTCGGCGGCGATGTCCATGTCGCGGATCGCCATCCAGCTACGCCCGAGGCGTCCGCGCACGAGATTCTTGGCCACGACCGCCGCGACCGTGACGAGGCACAGGCACAAGAGATACTTCCCGGTCGGGGCGTGAACGATGTAGCCGAAGAATTTGAGCTGCGGCGCGGTGACCGAGCCCGAGGCCGTGTAGTTGGTGAACCAGCCGACGCGGCTGAACAGCCAGTCGAGAAAGAACTGCGCCGCCAGGGTGGCGACCGCGAGATAGAAGCCCTTGATGCGCAGGCTGGGAATGCCGAACAGCACGCCGACCAGCGCCGCGCAGCCGCCCGCCAGCAGGAACACGATCAGGAGGTTCAGCTCCGGCACGCGCAATGCGATGTTGTAGGCGGCGTAGGCGCCCACCGCCATGAACCCGCCCGTCCCCAGCGAGATCTGGCCGCAATACCCGACCAGGATGTTGAGGCCGATCGCCGCCATGGAGAGGATCAGGAACGGGATGAGGATGGCGAGGAACAGGTAGTCCGAGGCCAGCGCCGGCACGCCGATGAAGGCGACGGCCAGGATCAGGAGGATCGCGATGCGGTCCTGCAGGATCGGGAAAACCGCCTGGTCGGCGCGGTAGGTGGTCTTGAACTGCCCGGCTTCGCGGTAGATCATCGCGTCAGATCCTCTCGATGATCCGCTCGCCGAACAGGCCCTGCGGCCGGAACAGCAGCACGATCAGCGCCAGCATGTAGGCGAACCAGTTCTCGATGCCGCCGCCCAGCACGGGGCCGAGATAGACCTCGGCCAGCTTCTCGCCCATGCCGATGATGAGCCCGCCGATGATGGCGCCCGGCACCGAGGTGAAGCCGCCGAGGATCAGCACCGGCAGCGCCTTCAGCGCCACCAGCGCGATCGAGAACTGCACGCCCAGCGCCGATCCCCATACGATGCCGGCGACCAGCGCCACGAACCCGGCCACCGTCCAAACGATGATCCAGATCTGGTTGAGCGGGATGCCGACGGACTGCGCCGCCTGGTGGTCGTCGGCCACCGCGCGGAGCGCGCGGCCGATGCGCGTCTTCTGGAAGAAGACCGCCAGCACCGCCACCAGCACGCCGGCGATCGCCGCGGCGAAGATGTCGAGCTTGTTGACCAGGATGCCGCCCTCGAACACGGATTCGAGCAGGAACATCGGGTCCTTGGGAATGCCGAGATCGAGCGTGTAGATCTCGCTGCCCCAGATCGTCTGGCCGAAGCCGTCGATGAAGAAGGTGATGCCGATCGTGGCCATGAACAGGATGATCGGCTCCTGGTTGACCAGCGGGCGCAGCACCAGCCGCTCGATCGCCACCGCGAGCAGCCCCATGATGGCGGCGGTCGCGGGAATGGCCACCCAGCCCGACCAGCCCGCGGTGCCGTGCAGCGCCGCGAGCGCGGCGCCGATCAGCCCGAACACGCCGATCAGGCCCCAGCTCGCGCCGCGCCCGGGCGCCGCCGCGGGCCGGGCGCGGCGCCAGAACAGGAGCAGCACGTAGCCGACCGCCACGCCCAGCACGGCCGCGGCGCCCCAGTAGTGGACCGCGCTCAGCTCGCCGCTCATCAGCCGCACCAGCGACAGGGCGGCGAACAGCACCATCGCGCCCTGCGCGAAGTTGAACACGCCCGAGGCCTTGAAGATCAGCACGAACCCCAGCGCCACCAGGGAATACAGCACCCCGGCCAGCAGCCCGCCGAGCACGACCTCGATGAATGGACCCATCCGGCGGCGGCTCCCCTAGTGGCTCACGCCGAGATACGCGTCGATCACCTTCTGCTCGCCGCGCACATGGTCGGGCGTGCCGTCGGCGATCTTGCGGCCGTAGTCGAGCACGACGACGCGGTCCGACAGGTCCATCACCACGCCCATGTCGTGCTCGATCAGCGCGATGGTGGTGCCGAACTCGTCGTTCACGTCGAGGATGAAGCGGCACATGTCTTCCTTCTCCTCGACGTTCATGCCCGCCATCGGCTCGTCCAGCAGCAGCAGCTCGGGCTCGGCCGCGAGCGCGCGGCCCAGCTCGACGCGCTTCTGCAGGCCGTAGGGCAGCTGGCCGACCGGCGTCTTGCGGATCGACTGGATCTCGAGGAAGTCGATGATGTGCTCGACGAACTCGCGGTGGCGGGTCTCTTCCTGCTCGGCCGGCCCGGTCCAGGCGAGCTGGAACAGGAAGTTGCTGCGCATCTTCAGGAGCCGCCCGGTCATGATGTTGTCGAGCGTGCTCATGCCCCTGAACAGCGCGATGTTCTGGAAGGTGCGGGCGATGCCCTGGGCCGCCGCCTCGTGCGGGCGCATCTGCTTGCGGGTCTGGCCCTTGAACGTGATCTGGCCCTGCTGCGGATGATAGAAGCCGTTGATCACGTTCAGCATCGAGCTCTTGCCGGCGCCGTTCGGGCCGATGATGGCGCGGATCTCGTGCTTGCGGATGTCGAAGCTGACGCCGCTCAGCGCCTGCACGCCGCCGAACGAGAGCGTGATGTCGTCGACCTTCAGCAGAACGTCGCCGACAGGCCTGGTGCGCTGCATGCGGCGGGCTTCAGGCGGCCTTGCGGCCGCCGGCGGCGGCGGCGGCGGCCGCTTCCGGCTTGCCCTCGGGCGCGAAGGTCTTGGCCTGGTCGATGCGCACCCGCCCGCGGATCGCGCCGGTGCGCCCGTCCTCGTAGCGCACCTCCATCTGCATGTCGATGTGGTCGCGCTCGGAGAACAGCGCCTCGACCAGCGTCTCGTAGCGCTCGCCGATGAAGCGCCGGCGCACCTTGCGCGTGCGCGTGAGCTCGCCGTCGTCGGCGTCGAGCTCCTTGGGCAGGATGAGAAACCGCCTCACCTGCGAGGAGCTCATGTGCGCATCCTTGGCCAGGTCGCGGTTGACCTCTTCGATGTTGCCGCGGATCAGGTCGTAGACCTCGGGCCGCGCCGCCAGTTCCTGGTAGCTGCCGTAGGGGATGTTGCGGCGCTCGGCCCAGTCGCCGACCGCGGTCATGTCGATGTTGATGAAGGCGCAGACATGGTCGCGCCCGGCGCCGAAGGCCACGGCCTCGCGGATATTGGGGAAGAACTTCAGCTTGTTCTCGATGTATTTCGGCGCGAACAGCGAGCCGTCCTTGAGCTTGCCCACGTCCTTGGCGCGGTCGATGATCTTGAGCTGCCCGTCGGCGTCGAAATAGCCGGCGTCGCCCGTGCGCACCCAGCCGTCCGCCGTCTTCGTCTCGGCCGTCGCCTGCGGGTTCTTGTAGTACTCCAGGAACACGCCGGGACTCTTGAACAGCACCTCGCCGTCCTCGGTCAGCTTGATCTCCACCTGCGGCGCCGGCGGGCCGACCGTGTCGCGCTTGACCTGGCCGTCGGCCTGCATGGCGATGAACACCGAGGCCTCGGTCGAGCCGTAGAGCTGCTTCATGTTCATGCCGAGCGAGCGGTAGAACTCGAACATGTCGGGGCCGATCGCCTCGCCGGCGGTGTAGCAGATGCGCACGCGGCTGAACCCCAGCGTGTTCTTGAGCGGCTCGTAGACGAGGTAGCGCCCGAGCGCGTAGAGCAGGCGGTCCGTCAAGGACACGGGCTGGCCGTCCATGATGCGGCTGCCGCTGCGCCGCGCGACGCGCATGAAGAAGTGGAACATGCCGCGCTTCAGCGCGCCGGCGTCCTCCATGCGGATCATCACGGTCGTCAGCAGGTTCTCGAAGATGCGCGGCGGCGCGAAGAAGAAGGTCGGCCCCAGCTCGCGCAGGTCGTTCAGCACGGTGGCGCCGCTTTCCGGGCAGGCGACGCAGAACCCGGCGACATAGGCCTCGGCGAACGAGAAGATGTGGTCGCCGACCCAGGCCATCGGCAGGTAGGCAAGCACCTCGTCGTCCGCGGTCAGGCGGTCGAAGCGGGCGCCGTTCTCCGCCGTGATCACCAGGTTGTCGAAGCTCAGCATGCAGCCCTTGGACTGGCCGGTGGTGCCGGACGTGTAGAGCATCACGGCGACGTCGCTGCCTTTCCCCTTGTCGACCTCCTGCTCGAGGAAACCCGGATTCCCGGCGGCGAAGTCGCGGCCGTTCTGCTGCACCTGGTCGTAGGACGAGAGCACGGCGTGGTCGTAGTGCCTGAGGCCCCGCGGGTCCTCGTAGACGATGTGCTCGAGCAGCGGACAGCGCGGCTTGATCTCGAGCAGCTTGTCGACCTGCTCCTGGTCCTCGGCCACGGCGAAGCGGATCTCGGCGTGGTCGAGCACGAAGCGCATCTCCTCCGCCACGGCGTCCTGGTAGACCGGGACCGGGACCGCGCCGAGCGACTGGGCCGCGACCATGGTCCAGTAGAGGCGCGGGCGGTTGTCGCCGACGATCGCGATCTTGTCGCCGCGCCCGAGCCCCATCACGTGCAGGCCGCAGGCGAGGTCGTGCACGTTGCCGGCGACCTGGCCCCAGGTCCAGGACTGCCAGATGCCATAGGTCTTCTCGCGCGAGGCGGCGCGCTCGCCGCGCGCCATCGCCTGGAAGCGCAACAGCTTCGGGAACGTGTCGGCCCAGGCCGGACGGTACCCGGCCTCGGTCAACGGGGCGTTGGCGGTCGCGGTGGTGCCGGGTGAAATGGCCATGGGCCGGTCGCGCTCCCTCTACCTCGGGGTCGGGGCCGACGCTTTCCTGGGCCGATGGCCGCCGCCGAGGCGGACCGTAGCCAGACCACAGACTCCCAAGAGCGTACGCCGTCCCGACCGGCCGGCCTTCTTGTGGCCGGCTCTGGTTCTCCCCGACACCTAACCCATTGGTGGGGAAGGGTCAAGGCACAGCGCCGGTTTCGCACGGCGGCCAGTTCGTCGCAGCGCCAACGGCCTGTCCCTGGCCAGGACGAGTGGCTCCCTTTCCGAGCCTCCCCCTTCTCCGTTATGTTCGCCCGCAATTCCAAGCTCCAGCGGTTGGGGGAGACAGCCCGTGAACGTGACCGGACAGGACAGCATGAAAACGCGCCGCACGCTGAAAGTCGGCGCGGACAGCTACGACTATTTCAGCCTGGAGGCCGCGTCGAAGGCGGGCTTGGGCGACCTGTCCCGCCTCCCCTACTCGCTCAAGGTCCTCTTGGAGAATCTGCTGCGCTACGAGGACGGACGCACGGTCAAGGTCGAAGACGCGCACGCGGTCGCCCAGTGGCTGAAGGAGCGCCGTTCGACGCGCGAGATCGCCTATCGGCCCGCGCGCGTGCTGATGCAGGACTTCACCGGCGTGCCGGCGGTCGTCGATCTGGCGGCCATGCGCGACGCGATGACGGCGATGGGCGGCGATCCGAAGAAGATCAACCCGCTGTCGCCGGTCGACCTGGTCATCGACCATTCGGTGATGGTCGACCAGTACGGCGGGCCTGGCGCCTTCGAGAAGAACGTCAAGCTGGAGTTCGAGCGCAACAACGAGCGCTACGAGTTCCTGCGCTGGGGCCAGGAGGCGTTCGCCAACTTCCGCGTCGTGCCGCCGGGCACCGGCATCTGCCACCAGGTCAACCTGGAGTATCTCGCGCAGGTCGTCTGGACCGCCAAGGACGCCAACCGCACCGTCGCCTATCCCGACACGCTGGTCGGCACGGACAGCCACACGACGATGGTCAACGGCCTGGCCGTGCTGGGCTGGGGCGTCGGCGGCATCGAGGCCGAGGCCGCCATGCTGGGCCAGCCGGTGTCGATGCTGATCCCCGAGGTGATCGGCATGCGGCTGACCGGGTCCTTGAAGGAGGGTGCCACCGCGACCGATCTCGTGCTGACGGTCACGCAGATGCTGCGCAAGAAGGGCGTGGTCAACAAGTTCGTCGAGTTCTTCGGGCCGGGCCTGCAGAACCTGTCGCTCGCCGACCGCGCGACCATCGCGAACATGGCGCCGGAATACGGCGCCACCTGCGGCTTCTTCCCGATCGACGCCGAGACGATCCGCTACCTCAACTTCACCGGGCGCGAGCCGAAGCGCGTGGCGCTGGTCGAGGCCTATGCCAAGGCGCAGGGCATGTGGCGCGACGCCGCCGCGCCCGACCCGGTCTTCACCGACACGCTCGAGCTCGAGCTCGGCACGGTCGAATCCTCGCTCGCCGGGCCGAAGCGGCCGCAGGACCGCGTGTCGCTCGGCAAGGTCAAGGACAGCTACGAGGCGGCGTTCAAGGAGGCGCCGGGCGAGAAATCGGCCAAGCCGGTGCCGGTCGCGGGCGCCAACTACTCGATCAAGCACGGCGACGTGATGATCGCGGCCATCACCTCGTGCACCAACACCTCGAACCCGTCGGTGCTGGTGGCGGCGGGGCTGGTGGCGCGCAACGCGCGGGCCAAGGGGCTCGCGACCAAGCCCTGGGTCAAGACCTCGCTCGCCCCCGGCTCGCAGGTCGTGACCGACTATCTCGAGGCCGCCGGCCTGCAGAAGGACCTCGACGCGCTCGGCTTCAACCTGGTCGGCTACGGCTGCACCACCTGCATCGGCAACTCCGGCCCCTTGAACGAGCCGATCTCGAAGGCGATCGACGAGGGCAACCTGGTGGTCGGCGCGGTGCTCTCGGGCAACCGCAATTTCGAGGGTCGCGTCAACCCGCAGACGCGCGTCAACTACCTCGCCTCGCCGCCGCTGGTCGTGGCCTACGCGCTGGCCGGCAATGTCGGCATCGACCTGACGCAGGAGCCGCTCGGCACCGGCAGCGACGGCAAGGCGGTGCTCCTCAAGGACGTCTGGCCGTCCAACGCCGACATCCGCGCGGTGATCGACAAGGTCCTGAGCGCCGAGATGTTCCGCAAGCGCTACTCGAACGTGTTCGAGGGCACGCCGGATTGGCGCCGGATCAAGACCGCGCCCAGCCTCACCTATCGCTGGAATCCGGGCAGCACCTACGTGCAGAACCCGCCCTACTTCGTCGACATGCCGAAGGAGCCCAAGCCGGTCGCGGACATCAAGGGCGCCAAGGCGCTCGCGGTGCTGGGCGACAGCATCACGACCGACCACATCTCGCCGGCCGGCAACATCCGCAAGGCGAGCCCGGCCGGCGAATACCTGATGAGCTACCAGGTGCGCCCGGACGAGTTCAATTCCTACGGCGCGCGGCGCGGCAACCACGAAGTCATGATGCGCGGCACCTTCGCCAACATCCGCATCAAGAACGAGCTGGCGCCGGGCACCGAGGGCGGCGTGACCACGCACGCGCCGACCGGCAGGGTGATGCCGATCTACGACGCCGCCAAGCAGTACATCGACGCCAAGACCCCGCTGGTGGTCTTCGCCGGCAAGGAGTACGGCACCGGCTCGTCGCGCGACTGGGCGGCCAAGGGCACGCTGCTGCTCGGCGTCAAGGCGGTGATCGCCGAGAGCTTCGAGCGCATCCACCGCTCGAACCTGGTCGGCATGGGCGTGCTGCCGCTGGTGTTCCAGGGCGGCATGACGCGCAAGGACCTGAAGCTCGACGGCAGCGAGACCTTCGACCTGACCGGCATCGCCCAAGGCATCAAGCCGGGCATGGATGTCGAGCTCACCATCCGCCGCGCGGGCGGCAAGACCGAGAAGGTCAAGCTGACCTGCCGGATCGATACGCTCGACGAGGTCGAGTACTACCGCCACGGCGGCATCCTGCACTACGTGCTGCGCGGCCTGTTGAAGGCGGCGTGACCGACCGGCAAGGGGCGCCGCCGACCACGGCGCCCCTGCTTGCCCAAGACACGGCCAAGAACTCAGAAGAACAGATGCCGCGACACGGTAGTGTCACGTAAATGAAATCTGCGCGTTGTTAGTAAACTGATTACGATTGCCCCAGATACTGCGGTGCAAACACGGATCGCGAAGGGGCACGACGATGCTGGGCGAAAGGGAAGTCGCCGCGACTTCCGCGCCGACGCCGGAGCAGGACGCTTACTGGCGTGCCGGGGCCATTGCCGACTTCGTGACGCCGTTCGATCCTGCGGCGGCCTGCGGGCACGTGTTCGACGAGCTGGTCGACGACGAGACGCGCGTCGCGGTGCCGGTGATCGGGCAGGACGGGCGGGTTCTGGGCCTGGTCGAACGCCACAAGCTGATCCTGCAGTTCGCCAAGCGCTTCGTGCGCGAGCTGTTCGAGAAGCGCCCGATCACCTTCATGATGGACAGGAGCCCGCCGGTGGTCGACGCCTGGACGCCGGTCGAACGCCTGTCCGATCACGTCGCCAATGCCCGCGCCAACGATCAGCTGGGCGACCTGGTGGTCACGCGCGATGGCCAGTATCTCGGCGTCGCCTCGGCCCTGTCGCTGCTGAAGCGGCTGCACGAGCTGAGCGACCGGCGCCTGGTCGAGGCGACCGAGGCACGCGCGGAGGCCGAGCGCGCCAACCTCGCCAAGTCCGAGCTGCTGGCGAACATGAGCCACGAGCTGCGGACGCCGCTCAACGCCATCATTGGCTTCTCCGAGGTGATGCGCGACGAGCTGTTCGGCCAGCTCGGCAATCCACGCTACCGGGACTATGCCGGCGACATCAACTACAGCGGCGGGCTGCTGCTCGACCTGATCAACGACATCCTCGACCTGTCCAAGGCCGAGGCCGGCCGATTGGAGCTGGTCGACGAGGTCGTCGACCTGGAGGAATGCGCCCGGGTCGGCACGCGGCTGATGCGCGAGCGCGCGGCGCGCGCCCGGGTCGCGCTCGACCACCGAAGCCTGGCGCGCGTGCCGCCGCTGCGCGCGGACCGGCGCCGCCTGCAGCAGATCGTGCTGAACCTGCTCAGCAACGCGATCAAATTTACCCCGCCCGGCGGCTCGGTCGTCGCGTTTACCACGCGCGCGCCGAACGGTGGCGCGCGGCTGATCGTCGAGGATACCGGCATCGGCATCGCGGCCGAGGACATCCCCAGGGTGCTGCAGCCGTTCGGCCAAGCGTCGATCGTTTCGCAGCCGCAGCGTGAAGGCACGGGACTTGGCCTGCCGATCGTGGTAAAGCTCGCGCGCGCGCATGGCGGGGACATGAAGCTGATCAGCACGCCGGGGTTCGGCACCACAGTCATGGTCGATTTGCCGCCGCACCGCCTGGTCGCGTGACCGCGCAAGTGCGCGATTCCGCATCACTGACAGGTGATTTGCGGGTGATTGCGGCGGGGACCTATCGTCCCGTCATGAAAGCGCTATCCGTCGCCTTTGCCGGCGTGCTGGCTGCCTGGTCGGCCATGATGCCGCCGACCTGGGCCGGAGAGCGCACGCTGACGGTGGTCGAGCTGTTCACCTCGCAGGGCTGCTCGTCCTGCCCGCCGGCCGAGGCCTATCTCGGCAAGCTGTCGAGGCGCCCGGAGCTGCTGGCGATCGAGCTGCACGTCGACTACTGGGACTATATCGGCTGGAAGGATCCCTTCGCCACGCGCGCCGCGACCGAGCGGCAGCGCCGCTACAACAAGCGCCTGGGGCGCGGCTACGTCTACACGCCCCAGGTCGTCGTCGACGGCGTCGCCGAGTCGGTCGGCTCGGACAAGGGCGCGGTCGAGGCCGCGATCGAGACGGCGCGCCGGCCGGGCCGCAAGCAGGTCGAGATCCGCATCGCCACCACAGGCAAGGGCCGACTGACCGTCGACCTGCCGGCGGGCAAGGCCGGCATGCTGTGCGACGTGCTGCTGGTCGGGTTCGACCCGCTGCACCAGACCAGGGTGCTGCGCGGCGAGAACAGCGGCAAGACGCTGAACAACTACAACGTCGTGCGCGACCTCCAGCGCGTCGGCTTCTGGTCCGGCCAGCCGGCGACGATCGAGCTGCCCAAGCTCGACGCCGACGCCACGCGCGCCTGGGCCGTCATCGTTCAGGCGGAGGACGCCGGCGAGATCCTGGGCGCGGCGCGCATCAGCAGCGAGATGCTGACCAGCAACCGGTGATGCGCTAAGAATCGCCCCGCGGAAACGGGGGCGCTCGAATGACGACCAAGCTGCTGATCGCCGGCGACTGGCGCGAAAGCGCGAGCGGCGACACGATCCCCGTCATCGACCCGAGCGACGGCGCGGAATACGCCCGCATCGGGCGGGGCGGGTCCGCCGACATCGACCGCGCGGTCAAGGCGGCGCGCGCCGCGCTGGAAGGCGCCTGGGGCCGGCTGCCCGCCGTCGAGCGCGGCCGGCTGATGGCGAAGCTGAGCCAGGCCATCGCCGACCGCGTCGAGGAGCTGGCGCGCATCGAGGCGCGCGACACCGGCAAGCCGCTCAAGCAGGCGCGGGCCGACGCTTTAGCCTGCGCGCGCTATTTCGAGTTCTATGCCGGCGCGGCCGACAAGCTGCACGGCGAGACCCTGCCCTACATGGCCGGCTACACCGTCCTGACGCTGCGCGAGCCGCACGGCGTGACCGGGCACATCATCCCGTGGAACTATCCGATGCAGATGCTCGGACGCAGCGTCGGGGCGGCGCTCGCCGCCGGCAACGCCTGCGTGCTGAAGCCGGCCGAGGACGCCTCGATGTCGTCCTTGCGCATCGGCGAGCTGGCGACCGAGGCGGGATTCCCGCCCGGTGCCATCAACGTCGTGCCGGGCTACGGCGAGGAGGCCGGGGCGGCCTTGAGCGGCCATCCCGGCATCGACCACGTCTCCTTCACCGGCTCGCCCGAGGTCGGCACGCTGGTGCAGCAGGCGGCCGCGCGCAACAACGTGCCGGTGACGATGGAGCTGGGCGGCAAGTCGCCGCAGCTCGTCTTCGCCGACGCCGACCTCGACGCGGCGCTGCCGTTCATCACCGGCGCCATCGTGCAGAACGCGGGCCAGACCTGCTCGGCCGGCAGCCGGCTGCTGGTCGAGGCGACGGCCTATGACCGCGTCGCCGAGAAGGTGGCCGAGCGCTTCCGCTCGTTGCGCGTCGGCTCGTGGGACATGGACCTCGACTGCGGGCCGCTGATCAACCGGCAGCAGAAGAGCCGCGTCGACGGCTACATCGAAGGCGCGCGCCGCGACGGCGTGGCAAAGCTGGCCGAAGGCGTGCTGGCGCCGAACACGCCGCCCGGCGGCTACTACGTGGCGCCGAGCTTCTTCGGCCCGGTCGCGCCCGGCAGCAAGCTGGAGCAGGAAGAGGTGTTCGGGCCCGTGCTGGCCGCGGTGCGCTTCGCCGACGAGGCCGAGGCCGTCCGCGTCGCCAACGGCACGCCCTACGGCCTCGTCGCCGGCGTCTGGACGCGGGATGGCGGGCGGCAGCTGCGCGTGGCCCGCGCACTGCGCTGCGGCCAGGTGTTCGTCAACAACTACGGCGCCGGCGGCGGCGTCGAGCTGCCGTTCGGCGGCGTCAAGCGCTCGGGCTTCGGCCGCGAGAAGGGCTTCGAGGCGCTGTACGGGTTCTCGACGCTGAAGACCGTCGCCATCCGGCACGGCTGAAGAACGTCCTTCGGCAGGCTCAGGGCGAGGAGCCCTAACAAAGAATCCTCATCCCGAGCTTGTCGAAGGATGAGACCACATGGGAGAGGAAACGCATGCGGCTCAAGGACAAGGTCGCGGTCATCACCGGCGCGGGCTCGGGCTTCGGCGAGGGCATGGCGCGGCGCTTCGCCGAGGAAGGCGCCAAGGTCGTGGTCAACGACATCGACTTGGACGGCGGCAAGCGCGTGGTCGAGGCGATCAGGAAGGCCGGCGGCAAGGCCGTGTTCCACAAGGCCGACGTGACCAGGGACGCGCAGGTCAAGGCGATGGTCGCTGCGGCGCTGAAGCGCTTCGGCCGGCTGGACATCATGGTCAACAACGCCGGCTTCACGCACCGCAACCAGCCGATGACCAGCGTCACCGAAAAGGAGTTCGACCGCATCTTCGCGGTCAACGTGAAGGCGATCTTCCTGGCGGCGCGGCATGTCGTGCCGATCATGACGAAGCAGGGAGGCGGCGTGATCCTCAACACGGCGTCGACCGCGGCCGTGCGCCCTCGCCCGGGGCTTACCTGGTACAACGGCAGCAAGGGCGCCGTGGTCACCATCACCAAGTCGATGGCGGTCGAGCTTGCCCCCGACAAGATCCGCGTCGTCGCGATCAACCCGGTGGTCAGCGCGACCGGCATGCTGGCGCAGTTCATCGGCAACGACACGCCGGAGATGCGGGCGAGGTTCGTCGCCACCATCCCGATGGGCCGCATGAGCACGCCCACGGACATCGCCAACACGGCGCTGTTCCTGTGCTCGGACGAGGCGGAGTTCCTGACCGGCGTGTGCGTGGAGGTCGACGGCGGCCGGTGCATCTGACGCGCCGGCGCGCCTCGCCCCCAAAACGAAGCCGCCCGGGATCGCTCCCGGGCGGCTTGCCTTTGATTGGCTGGGCGGCGGTTACTTGCGCTCGCCGAACAGCTGCATCAGCATGATGAAGATGTTGATGAAGTCGAGGTAGAGCGTCAGCGCGCCCATGATCGACTTCTTGGCGGCGACGTCGGCGCCGTCGCCCTCGAAGTAGATCTCCTTGATCCGCTGCGTGTCATAGGCGGTCAGGCCCACGAACACGACCACGCCGATCACCGAGATGGCGAACTGCAGCGCCGAGCTGGCCAGGAAGACGTTGACCAGCATGGCGATCAGGACGCCGATCAGGCCCGCGAACAGGAACGAGCCCCAGCCGGTCAGGTCCTTCTTCGTGGTGTAGCCGTAGAGGCTCATGGCCCCGAAGGTCGCCGCGGTGATGAAGAACACGCGCGCGATGCTCGTCCCGGTGAAGGCCAGGAAGATCGAGCTGAACGCCAGGCCGTTGAGGGCCGCATAGACCCAGAACACGGCCTGGGCCGCGCCGGCGCTCATCGCGTGGATGCGGAAGCTGAGGAAGAACACCAGCGCCACCGGCGCCAGGATCACGACCCACTTCAGCGGGCTGAGCAGGATCGGCTCGTACAGCGCCGGGGTGCTGGCGACGAACGCCGCCACCAGGCCCGTCAGCGCCAGGCCGGACGCCATGTAGTTGTAGACCCGCAGCATGTACTGGCGGAGGCCGACATCGATCTCGGCCTGCATCGCCTCGGTACGGGTCATGTACCGACGGTCCTGAAGTGCCATGTGTTTCCGTGCCCTTTCTCACGTATCCGGGGCGCGGGCTCGACTGATTCCAAGCCGCGCTTTCTCGGGGAAATATGGGGTAGAGGTTACCGTGAATCAATGGAAACCGGACATCCGTAAGGTTACATAGATTTCATGTTCGCTCCCGCGCGGCTTCTCGAAAACCTTGACGGATCAGGAGCTTGGAGACGGCGACCGGTCACAATTTCGTGCCGTCGGGCGCCGGGCGGAAGGTGCGTTCGGCTTCGGGCGGCAACGGCGGCGGGCCGCGCCGCCGCTTGATGATGATGTCGCCGTCGGGCGTGACGACCGGCGGGTCGTAGGTCGGCAGCGCCTTCAGCATCAGCTCGAGCCCGCGCACGATCTGCTCGGCGCCCCGGACGATCATGTCGCGCGCCGCCGGATCGACCGGGAACGGGAACGGCCCGGGCCCCGGATAGGGCGATGGATAAGGCGACGGGTACGGGCCTTGGTAGGGATCGGCCGGCGGCGCCTGTGGCTGCGGCGCCTGCTGCGCCGCCGCCCCGGCGATTCCGGCGAGACCCGCCAACGCGATGACCATGCAAAACCGGCCTGGACGCATGACGGTTCCCCGAAAGCGCACCGATACGGGCTGCCATCCTAGCAGGGGAAACTGAACCCGGCCTGAACCTCAGCCGGGCATCGCCCGGCGCGCCTCCTGCATCAGCCAGCGCCGGAACGCGGCAAAGTCGCGCTGGTCGCGCTGGTAGTCGCGGTACGCCAGGTACCATTCCTTGCCCTTGGGAACGGTGAGCGCGAAGGGCGCGACCAGCCGGCCGGCGCGCAGGTCGTCGTCGATATAGGGCCGGATGCCCATGGCGACGCCGACGCCGTCCGATGCCGCCTGCAGCGCCTGGCCGTAATAGTCGAAGGCAGACCCGCGCGCGGTCAGGCGGGCGACGCCGGCCGCCTTCAGCCAGAGCGGCCAGTCCTCTTGCGCGTGCGTGACGCGGATGAGATCGGCGCCGCGGAGGTCGGCCGGACGCTTCAGGCGCGCCGCCAGGCGCGGGGCCGCGACCGGCAGCAGATCGGCCGCGAACAGGCGCTCCGCGACGAGGCCGGGCCAGGCGCCGTCGCCGAGCTTGATGCCGCAGGTCCAGTCGTCGCCGAACGGCGCCGCCGCGCCGCCGGCGGTGATGCGCACCTCGATCTCGGGCTCGGCCTTGGCGAAGGCCGCCAGGCGCGGGATCAGCCAGCGGATCGCGAAGGTCGGCCCCACGCCGACGGTCAGGATGCGCGCCCCGGCCTGCGCCGTGACCTGGGCGGTGAGGCTCGCGAGCGCGTCGAGGATCGGCGTGAGCCCGGCCTGGTAGGAGCGCCCGGCGGGCGTGGCCACGAGCCGGTTGGCCCGCCGCTCGAACAGTGGGACGCCGAGCCGCTGCTCGAGCAGCTGCACCATCCGGCTGATCGCCGCCGGCGAGACGTTGAGCTCGGCCGCCGCGCCGGCGAAGCTGCCGTGCCGCGCGGCCGCCTCGAACGCCTTGACGCCGTTGAGGAAGGGCAGCCGGCGCATCCCTGCCATCAGGAAAGTTGATGCCGAGGCCAAGATAACTCGGTTTGTGCCGGCGCCTCAAGCGGCGCACACCCTTCGGCCGAGGGGACGCCGCCATGACGCCGCTTCTGACAGCCCTTCTCTGCCTGGCGATGATCGCCACCTCGTTCCTGTCCGGCCTGTTCGGCATGGCGGGCGGCATGGTGCTGGTCGGCGTCCTGCTGGCGTTGCTGCCGTTGCCGACCGCCATGGTGCTGCACGCGGTGACGCAGATGGCCTCGAACGGCTGGCGCGGTTTGCTGTGGTGGTCCCACGTGCGCTGGAAGGCGGTGGCCGCCTATGTGCTGGGCTGCGCCCTCGCCCTCGCGCCGTGGTCGATCGCACGCTACGTGCCGGACAAGCCCTTAGCACTCATTTTGCTGGGGGTGACGCCGTTCCTCGTGCGCGCGATGCCCGAGAAGCTGCACCCGGACCCGGAAAGCCTGAAGCAGGGCGTGCTGTACGGCTCGGTCTGCATGACCCTGATGCTGCTGACGGGCGTCGCCGGTCCGCTGCTCGACACGTATTTCCTCGGCGGCAGGCTGGATCGCCGCCAGATCGTCGCCACCAAGGCGATGTGCCAGCTCGTCGGGCACGGCGCGAAGCTGGCCTATTTCGGCGGCGTCATCGAGCAGGCGGCCGGGCTCGATCCCGTGCTGGCCGTGCTGGCGGTCCTCGCCTCGCTGGTCGGCACCGTGCTGGCGAAACGGTTCCTGGAGGCGATGAGCGACAAGCAGTACCGTAGCTGGGCCGGCCGGCTGATCACCGCGATCGCGGCCTGGTACGTCATCCACGGCACCTGGCTGCTGCTGGCGCAGCAGGGCCTGGACCCGGCGCTGGCCATGGACGGAAGAGGCGCTGATGGCCGATGAACTCGATCCCGTGGTGCTCGACCCCCTGGTCCTGGATCTGGTCGAATGGGTCGCGCGCGAGCCGCGCCCCTATGCCGAGGTGCTCGAGATCTGGCGCACCTCGTGCCCGCGCCTGCCGGTCTGGGAAAGCGCGGTCGAGCGCGGCTACGTGGCCCGGGAACGCGTCGGCGGGAACGGCGCGATCATGCGCGCGACGCCGTCGGGACGGGCGTTCCTGCGCGCCAACGGGCGCTGACCGCAGCGGCCGGGCGCCATTGGCTCAGCCCTTGGCGAAGCCCCAGTCCCGGCGCCGCTTCAAGTCGGCCCGGGTCGTCGCTTTTTCCCGGTGCTCCGCAATGGCGAAGCTGGTGACCGTCGTCGGATAGGAATCCGGGATGGTGACGCGCACGCCGTAGGTCATGTCCTCCTGCTGGAAGACCTCGTAGAGGGCTTCGGCGTGCGGGTGTTTCTTGGTCTCCGTCATCGGCGCGCCGGTTTGCCGGCGACTGCGCCGGTGCCCGCCGACGCCGCTTCGCGATCCGACGCTTCCTTCGCCAGGCGCAAGGCGCGGAGCCGCGCCGTCTTCTCCTCGAGCGCGGCTTCGGTCTTCTTGCGCTCTCTCGCCGCGGCCGATTCCTTGTCGCCGGTCTTGTCCTTGGCGAAGAAGTTCCGCGCGTTGCGACGGGCCTCCTCGGCACGCGATCTCTCGCTGCTCATGTTCCGCTGGCGCTCCTTCGTTCATCCGCCGGCCTCGTTGCCGCCCGGCGCGTCGGACCTGGTGCGGCACGGGCGGCGACCTGGGCCGCCGCCCGCGGGCCGTCAGACGGACTTCAGGTTGCAGGCCGAGTCCTTGCCGCGATCCTGCTCGACGTCGTAGCTGATCTTCTGGCCTTCGCTGAGCGTGGTCATGCCGGCGCGGTTCAGCGCCGAGACGTGCACGAACACGTCCTTCGACGCGTCATCCGGCTTGATGAAGCCGAAGCCCTTCTGGGCGTTGAACCATTTCACGGTGCCGATCGGCATGGTGATTTCCTTTTGGCTGGCTTGGGGCCGCAGCGCCGACGGCGCAGCGGGTCGGTTTTCGGTACAGGATGAGACTTAAAGTCGGCTCGAGCCCGGCAGGAGCCAAAGAAAAGGCCGACCCATAGCGACCGGACCGACCCAATATGGGGTTGCGGCCGCGACAATACAAATGCAATCGCCTGCTGGCCCGAATTCATTGGACTTTGTCGCGAAAGAAGCGCCAAGTGGCGCGTCAATCCCGTCGACGCCGCCGGAATGGCGGACATAACGGCACATTCACCGCCTGGCACACGACGCCGCGCGGAAGGCGCGGGGTCATGCCGGAATATCGCTGCTGCGCCATCGACACCGACCACAACGTCGTGGCGGTCGAGGTGGTGCGCTATCGCAACGACGAATTCGCGCGGCTGCGCGCGGCGATCATCCTCGCGAATTTCGCCGTCGCCGGCGTGGAAGCGTGGGAGGGCGAGCGCCTGGTGTGCAGGCTGTGGAAGCCCGCCATCGTCGCGGAGGATCGCATCGTGCCCGACGCGCCACAAACCGCACCAACCGGCATGGCCTGCTCCGGTTGCGGCGTGCGCATCACCAGGTCGCCGGACTGGCCGTTGGCGAACGACACGCTGATCTGCCCGGACTGCGGCAAGTCGACGGTGGTGCGCCGTTACGAGGCGCAGGCAGCCGCACGCGCGCCGGTCGAACGCCCGGCCGGCATGAGCGGCGGCACGAAGGGCGGATGATCCGGCCCGGCTCAATACGGGGTACCGTCCTTGCGCGTGAACCGATACTTGCCGTCCGCACCCATCCTCGCGTGCATGTCGATGTCGGGGTAGTGGATCTCGTCGCCCGGCGTGCGATCGCCGACGACGAGCAGCACGGCGTCCGCCGGCGAGCGATTGACGAAGCGATGCGCGTCGCCGTCGCCGGCCGCAAAGCCGGCGCACATGCCCGCGCGCAAGGTCTGCGCGCCGCCCCGCGACTCGAGCACGACCTCGCCTTCCAGCACGTAGATGAACTCGTCCTGCCGCGTATGGCCGTGCCGGTGCGATGACTGCCCTCCCGGCACGATCCGCGTCAGGTTGACGCCGAAATTCCGGAGCCCGGCATGATCGCCGAGCCGCCGGTTCCAGCGGCGCTGATTCTCGGCGCGGAACGGTTCCGGGTAGCCGGTGGCGTTGCTCTCGGCGACGTCGCGCGGGTCGAAGGCGGGAAGCTGCGGCTTGTCCATGGCGGGCGCGGTGGATCCTGGTCGAAGGGAGCGACCTTATACAGGCCGCCGGGCGTGCCTGGAATCCCCGGGCGGGGCTGCATCCGCGCGTCGGGGTTCTTGGGGCGCTGATGCCGGGCACCGCAGCGCCCGGCCAGCGAAGATCACGGGTTCCGCAGCAGCGGCGCCGCCTTCTGGCCGAGGGCGCGGAACGTGCCGGCGAACCCGAACAGCATGGTCACGACCACGCCGAGCCCGGCCGTGACGACGACGGTCTCGGGCAGGAACACCCAGTCCATGTACATGGTGCGCGTCACCAGCACGAAAGAGGCGAGCGTGCCGACTCCGGCGGCGAGCAGGGCGGCCAGCACGCCGATCAGCCCGTACTCGATCAGGTAGGCGAGGCCCACGTCGCGCCGCGTGGCGCCGAGCACCTTGAGCACGACGGCGTCGTAGATGCGGCGGCGGTGGCCCGCCGCCACGGCGCCGGCCAGCACCAGCGCGCCGACCAGGATGGTGACGCCGGCGGTCAGCCGGACCGCGAGCCCGATCTGCCCGATCAGCCGCGCCGCCGCCTCAAGCGCGTCGCGCACGCGCACCGCCGAGATGTTGGGAAAGCGGTCGGTCACGGCGCGGTAGAGCGCCGCTTCGGCGGCCGGGTCGACCTTGGCGGCGGCGACATGCGTGTGGGGCGCGGCCTCCAGCGTGCCGGGGGCGAAGATCAGCACGAAGTTCATGGTCAGGTCGCCCCAGTCGATCGCGCGCAAGGACGCGATGGTCGCCGTGATCTCGCGGCCGAGCACGTTGACGGTCAGGGTGTCGCCGACCTCGAGCCCCATGCCCTGGGCGGCGTTGGCGTCGAACGAGACCAGCGGCGGGCCGCGATAGTCCTCGGGCCACCATTCGCCCGCGACGACGCGCGTCTTGGGCGGCATGGCGCCAGCATAGGTGAGCGTGCGGTCGCCGCGCAGCACCCAGGCGACGTCGGAGCGCACCTGGCGGCTGTCGGCGGGCTCGCCGTTCAGCTTGACGATGCGCGCGCGCACGGTCGGCACGCGCTCGACGGAGTCGAGCCCGGCCACGGACGCGACCGTGCGGTCGAAATCGGCGACCTGGTCCGGCTGGATGTCGATGAAGTAGAAGGCCGGCGCCGCGGTCGGCAGGCGCTCGGCCACCTGGCGCTCGAGATTGCCCTCGACCAGCGCCACCGCCACCAGCACGCTGAGGCCGATGCCGAGCGAGACCAGCACGCTGGGCGTCGGCGCGCCGGGGCGATGCACGTTGGCGAGCGCCAGGCGCAGCAGCGGCCGGCGCGGGCGCGGCAGCTTGCTCGCCAGCCTGACCACGCCCCAGGCGAGCAGGCGGAAGCCGGCGAGGCTCGCGACGGCGCCGACCACGAACCAGGCGGCGACGCGCTTGTCGTGCGCCCAGCCGAGCGCGAGCGCCGCCAGCGCCGCGGCGGCGAGGAGGTTGAGCGCGATGTAGCCCGGGCGCGGCCATCGCCGGGCCGGCGCCACCAGGTCGCGGAACAGCGCCGCCGCCGGCACTTCGCGCGCGGCGGCCAGCGGCCAGATCGAGAAGGCGGTCGCCGCGATCATGCCGAAGGCGCCGGCCAGCAGCAGCGGCGCGGGATAGACGGCGACGCGCGCGGCGACCGGCAGCTTGTCGGCCAGGAGCGGCGCCGCCGCCATCGGCACGAGCGCGCCGAGCGCCACGCCGATCAGCGCGCCCAGCGCCGCCAGCGCCATCACCTGGAGGAAGCCGGTCAGGAACACCAGCCGCCCGGGCGCGCCCAGGCACTTGTAGGTGGCGATGGTGGCGGTCTTGGTGTCGAGATGGCTCTTGACCGCGTTGCCGACGCCGACGCCGCCGACCAGCAGCGCCGTGAGGCCGACCAGCGTCAGGAACAGCGTCATGCGGTCGACGAATCGCTCGATGCCGGGATCGGCGCGCGTGTGGCTGCGCATGCGCCAGCCGGCCTGGGGAAAGCGCTTGGCCGTCGCATCGAGCCATGCCGCGGCATCGCGCCCGCCCGAAAGCGCGATGCGATAGGGGTAGTAGATCAGCGCCCCGGGCTGGACCAGCCGGCTGGCGTCGAGCGCGTCGCGCTGGATCATCACGCGCGGGCCGAAACGGAACAGGCTGGTGCCCTTGTCCGGCTCGCGCAGGATGGTCGCGCGCAGCTCGAGCTCGATCTCGCCGAGCCGCAGCACGTCGCCGGGCCCGACGCCCAGCCGGCTCGCGATGTCGGGATCGGCCGCCGCGCCCCAGCGCCCGTCGCGCCGCGCCAGCGCGTCGGCGAGCGCGGCGCCGTCCGACAGCGCGACCGTTCCGTAGAGCGGATAGGCGTCGTCGACCGCCTTCAGCTCGACGATCGCGCGCGCCGCGTCGGCCGCGCCGCCGGCGCGCGCCATGGCGCGCATCTCGACCACGCGCGACAGGCGGCCGCCGGCGCGCATCCAGGCAAGCTCCTCC
>JAKLKW010000252.1 GCA_023150455.1 Alphaproteobacteria bacterium
CGGACCCAAGGACCTGCCCATGGCGCTCAAGACCATCGGGCAATGGGTCGCGCGCGCGCGCGGCCTGGCGCGCGAGTTCCAGAACAGCGTCGACGACATGATCCGCGAAGCCGAGCTCGACAAGGTGAAGAAGGAGGTCGAGGAGGCCGCCACGAAGCTCGACGTCACCAAGGAGATCGAGGCGTCGAAGAACGAGCTCGAGAAGTCGCTGGAGATGCCGTCGCTCGAGCTGGATCCGACGCGCACGCCCGAGGCGTCGGTGGAGAAGCCGCCGGAGCCGCCGCCGTCGGAAGCGCCGGTCCAGAGCGTCGCGCCGCCGCCGCCGGACGCGCCGGTGATGCCGCTGCCCTCGACGATGGACCAGCCTGCCGGGCCGGACGAGCAGAAGCCTCGACCCGAGCAATCGCCGCCGCAGCGCGCCGCCGGCGGACAGGGCTAGGCGGCAATGGCCGAGACCGAGCTCAAGGACGAGGAGGAGATCGAGGACAAGAAGATGCCGCTGCTCGATCACCTGATCGAGCTGCGCAACCGGCTGATGTACGCGATCGGCGCGCTGCTGGTCGCCTTCATCGCCTGCTTCGCGTTCGCCGAGCACATCTACACCTTCCTGACCCAGCCGCTGGTGCGCGCTTACGCGATCTTCGGGCAATACTCCGGCAACGCCCCGGGCGCCGCGCCGCGCATGATCTACACCGCGCCGCAGGAGGCGTTCCTCACCTACCTCAAGGTCGCGTTCTTCTCCGGCGCGTTCCTGGCGTTCCCGATCATCGCCAGCCAGCTCTGGATGTTCGTGGCGCCCGGCCTGTACAAGAACGAGAAGCGCGCCTTCCTGCCGTTCCTGGCGGCGACGCCGGTGCTGTTCGTCGCCGGCGGGGCGCTGGTCTACTACGTCGTCGCGCCATACGCGTTCGCCTATTTCCTCAGCTACCAGACTACGGGCGGCGAGGGCCAGCTGCCGATCCAGCTCGAAACCCGCGTCGGCGAATACCTGTCGCTGATGATGCAGTTCATCTTCGCCTTCGGCCTGTGCTTCCAACTGCCGGTGCTGCTGACCCTGCTGGCGCGCGTCGGCATCGTCTCGGCCGCGGGGCTGGCGACCAAGCGGCGCTACGCCATCGTCGGCGCCTTCGTGGTGGCGGCCGTGCTGACCCCGCCCGACGTGCTGAGCCAGATCAGCCTCGCCCTGCCGATCGTCGTCCTCTACGAAGTGTCGATCTGGTGCGCCAAGTTCGTGGAAAAGAAGCGCGCCGAGCGCGAGGCGGCGGAAGCCGCCGAGGACGCCGCGGACTGAAGCGGGTGCCTCATCCTTCGACCGACGGAGGATGAGGCGAGGTGTCGTACCTCGTCCTGAGCCCTGCCTGCCGAAGGGTCGAAGGACGAGTTCACGCGAACGGCGCCGCCTAACTCCTTTTGCCGACTCGCGTTTCCCGGCCAACCTCACGCGCCGCCGCAACTTGAGTCTTTTCTGCAACAGGTGTGATCTGTTTGCGGCGGGACTCTTTACGGCGATTCGGCCAGGCCCTATAAGCGTGCCCGGGGTTGGGATCGGAGGCCTATGCACGACCTGAAAGCGGTCCGTGACGATCCCCGTGCGTTCGACGCCGCCCTCAAGCGGCGCGGCCTGCCCGTGCAGGCCGATACGATCCTCGAGCTGGACCGCAAGCATCGCGCCGTGATCCAGCGCCTGCAGGAGCTGCAGGCGCGCCGGAACGACGTGTCCAAGCAGATCGGGCAGAAGAAGGCCAGGGGCGAGAGCGCCGACGACCTGGTCGCGGAGACCGGGCGCATCAAGGCCGAGCTGCCGGTGCTGGAGAGCCAAGAGCGCGAGGCGGGCAAGGCCGTGCAGGACCTGCTCGCGGGGCTGCCGAACATCCCGCAGGCCGACGTTCCCGAAGGCGGGGACTCCGCCGACAACGTGGAGGTGCGTCGCGTCGGCACGCCGCCGCAATTCGACTTCAAGGTCAAGGACCACGTCGCGATCGGCGAGGGCCTGGGCGGGATGGACATCGCGACCGCCGCGCGCATGTCGGGCGCGCGCTTCACGCTGCTCAAGGGGCAGGTGGCGCGGCTGGAGCGCGCGCTGGCGCAGTTCATGCTGGACCTGCACACGGGCGAGTTCGGCTACACGGAAATCTCGCCGCCGCTGATGGTGCGCGACAACGCGGCCTACGGCACCGGCAACCTGCCGAAGTTCGGCGAGGACCTGTTCCGCACCAATACCGGGCACTGGCTGATCCCGACTGCCGAGGTGCCGATGACCAACATCGCGGCGGAGCAGATCATCGACGAGGACCGGCTGCCCTGGCGCTTCACCGCCTTCACGCCCTGCTTCCGCTCGGAAGCGGGCGCGGCCGGCAAGGACACCCACGGCATGCTGCGCCAGCACCAGTTCTACAAGGTGGAGCTGGTGTCGATCGCGCATCCCGACCGCTCGGCCGAGGAGCACGAGCGCATGACCGCGTGCGCCGAGGAGGTGCTGAAGCGCCTCGGCCTCGCCTATCGCACCGTGGTCCTGTGCACCGGCGACATGGGCTTCGCCTCGCAGAAGACCTACGACATCGAGGTCTGGCTGCCGGGGCAGGAAACCTATCGCGAGATTTCCAGTTGCTCCAATTGCGGCGAGTTCCAGGCCCGGCGCATGCAGGCGCGTTTCCGCCCCAAGACGGGCAAGGGCACGCGCTTCGTCCACACGCTGAACGGCTCCGGCCTCGCCGTCGGCCGCACGCTCATCGCCGTGCTCGAGAACTGCCAGCGCAGGGACGGCTCGGTCGAGCTGCCCAAGGCGCTGGTTGCGTACATGGGGGGCATCGAGGTGCTGAGGCCCCATGTTTGAGAAGCCGCTCGACCTGAGGAAGGCGCGCATCCTCATCACCAACGACGACGGCATCCACGCGCCGGGGCTGAAGGCGCTGGAGAACATCGCGCATTCCCTGAGCGAGGACGTGTGGGTCTGCGCGCCGGAAGTGGAGATGAGCGCGGCCAGCCATTCGCTGACCATCCATCGCCCCTTGCGCATCCGCCACATCTCGGAGCGGCGCTACGCGATCGACGGCGGGCCGACCGACTGCGTGCTGCTGGGGATCGAGCAGGTGCTGCGCGACCACAAGCCCGACCTGGTGCTGTCGGGCGTCAACCGCGGCGGCAACACCGGCGAGGACGTGACCTATTCGGGCACGGTCGCGGCGGCGATGGAGGCGACGCTGCTCGGCCGCCGCGCGGTCGCGCTGAGCCAGGAATTCGCCGACACCCATCCGGTCAAGTGGGCCACCGCCGAGCATTTCGCGCCCGACCTGATCCGCAAGCTGGTGTCGGTGCCGTGGCCGGCCGACACGCTCATGAACGTCAACTTCCCCGATCTCGTGGTCGGCTCGGTGCTCGGCGTCAAGGCGGTGAGCCAGGGAAGGCGCAAGCTGGGCTACCGGCTGGAAGAGCGCAACGACCCGCGCGGGAGGCCCTATGTCTGGATCGGCAGCTCGCGCCACAACCCGTTCTTCGAAGGCGAGAACGACATCGTCCTCGTGCAGCAGGGATACATCACCGTGACGCCGCTGTTCCTCGACCTGACGCATCAAGCGATGCTCGCCAAGACGTCCGAGCTGCTCGGATGAACGTCGCGACCCGAACCATCCGCCTGATCCTGGACCTGCGCCGCGAGGGCGTCACCGACACGCGCGTGCTGGCGGCGATCGAGCGCGTGCCGCGCGAGATGTTCCTGCCGGCGACGTTCGTCGACCAGGCCTACGAGGACGTGGCGCTGCCGATCGGCTACGGCCAGACCTTGAGCCAGCCGAGCGTCGTCGCGCGCATGACCCAGGCGCTCGACGTGCCGGAGCGCGCCAAGGTGCTGGAGGTGGGCACCGGCTCGGGCTACCAGACCGCGGTGCTGGCGCGGCTCAGCCGGCGCGTCTACACGATCGAGCGGCACCAGCCGCTGCTGTACGGGGCCGAGAAGCGCCTGGAGGCGCTGAAGCTGCGCAACGTGACGACGCGCTGCGGCGACGGCAGCCGCGGCTGGCCGACCCAGGCGCCGTTCGACCGCGTCATCGTCACCTGCGCGGCGCCCTTCGCACCCGAGCCGCTGGCGGCGCAGCTGGCGCCCGGCGGCGTGATGGTGGTGCCGGTCGGGCGCGAGCGGCGCGACCAGCAGGTCCTGCGCATCCGCCGGACCGCGGCGGACGATTTCCACGTCGAGACGTTGTGGACGGTGCGCTTCGTGCCGCTCGTGGCCGGGGCCGCGCCCGAGGAGGCGAGACCATGAACGGACGGCTCGAATGACGGGACGCCTGGGGGGACGCTGCGGCGGCGTGGCCGCGCTGGTCGCCGCATCGCTTGCACTGGCCGGCTGCGGCACGTCGCTGTCGGACCGGCCGGGCGACGTCGGCAAGCCTGCGACCGCCGCCGCAGCGCCGGCGTCCGAGACGATGACCTATGGCCAGGCACCGGCCCGGGCCGCGGCGGCACCCGGCGCGACGACCGCCTATGTCGTCCAGCGGGGCGATACGCTGAGCGCGCTGTCGCGCCGCCATGGCAGCTCGGTGGCCCGGCTCGCCGCTCTCAACGAACTGCCGCCGCCCTATCTGCTGAAGGTGGGGCAGACGCTGCGCCTGCCGACGGCCGCAGCCGCGCCGGTCGCGGCGCCGGACAGCGGCGCGCGGCTGGCGGCCCTTCCGGCTCTGCCGGGCCCACAGCCGGCCGCCGCGGCGACGGGCGCGCCCGTGCCGCAAGCGGCGCCGCGTGCCGCC
>JAKLKW010000023.1 GCA_023150455.1 Alphaproteobacteria bacterium
GCGGTTCCGGCCGACTCGTTCACGACGTCGCCCGCGCTGTCGACGTAGAAGGTATCGTTGCCCGTTCCGCCCGTCATCGTGTCGGCGCCGAGGCCGCCGAACAGCACGTCGTCGCCTCCGCCGCCGGACAGGACGTTGTCGCTCTCGTTGCCCGTGATCGAATTCGACAGTGCGTTGCCGGTTCCGGAGAGGGCGCCGGTGCCCGCGGCCAGGACGAGGTGATCGACATTGTCGGGCATCGTGTAGCTGACCGATGAAACGACAGTGTCGGTGCCTTCGCTGGAGGCGGGCAACGGCAGGATCGGGTCCGCGGTCCTGCCCGAGACGATGGTGCGCCCGACTTCCGTGGTGCCTGCGAGATAGAGCGCCACCTGGGTGCCGCCGTTCTGGTACAGGATGTCCTTGTCGCCGTCGCCGTCCAGGTCCGCAAGGCCGACCGTCCATCCCGCGGCGAAGGCGTGGTTCACGGCCGACGAGACCGTGCCGTTCTGCAGCAGCCAGATCTGGTTGGCCGACGCGCTCGATGCCAGCACGTCCAGGTCGCCGTCCCCGTCGAGATCGGCCGTGCCCCTGATGGTCCAGCCCGCCGGTGGCGAGTAGGCGGTTCCGGCCGACTCGTTCACGACGTCGCCCGCGCTGTCGACGTAGAAGGTATCGTTGCCCGTTCCGCCCGTCATCGTGTCGGCGCCGAGGCCGCCGGACAGCACGTCGTCGCCGCCGCCGCCGGACAGGACGTTGTCGCTCTCGTTGCCCGTGATCGAATTCGACAGTGCGTTGCCGGTTCCGGAGAGGGCGCCGGCGCCCGCGGCCAGGACGAGGTTCTCGATACCGTCGGGCATCGTGTAGCTGACCGATGAAACGACGGTGTCGGTGCCTTCGTTGGAAGCCGGCAACGGCAGGATGGGGTCCGCGGTCCTGCCCGAGACGATGGTGCGCCCGACTTCCGCGGTGCCCGCGAGATAGAGCGCTACCTGGGTGCCGCCGTTCTGGTACAGGATGTCCTTGTCGCCATCGCCGTCCAGGTCCGCAAGGCCGACCGTCCATCCCGCGGCGAAGGCGTGGTTCACGGCCGACGAAATCGTGCCGTTCTGCAGCAGCCAGATCTGGTTGGCCGACGCGCTCGATACCAGCACGTCCAGGTCGCCGTCGAAGTCGATGTCCGCCGTGCCGTGGATCGTCCAGCCTGCCGGCACGCTGAAGGCGGCCGCACTAGCCTCGATCACACGATCGCCCGAGTCGTCCACGTAATACGTGTCGTCGCCCAGCCCGGCCAGCATCGTGTCGGCGCCCGCAAGACCGTCGAGCGTGTCGTTCCCGCCGGTGCCGGCCAGCACGTCCGCTCCCGCGGTGCCCGCCGCCGTCACCGCCCATGTCACGCTGCCGGACGCGAAGTCCGATACGGAAAGCGACTTGTTGCCGGCCAGGGCGATCACGACGTCGGCCGTGCCGTCGCCGTTGGCATCGCCCTCGATCAACGTGAGATTGGACCCGGCGACGTAGGTCTGGCGCAGGGCGCCGGCGACCCCGTCGAGATTGGCGCTGCCGAGCCAGCGAAACGGGTCGTCGCCGCCCGCCAGCGTGTTGCCGTCTATCGCGACGAGATCGAGCTTGTCCGAACCGGGCGTGAAATCGGTGATCAGGTCGCGCGCTGCGGCGGTCGAATCGCCGTCGTCATAGACGAAGACGTCCGCCCCGCCATAGCCGGTCAGGGTGTCGCCGCCGCCGCCGCCGGTAAGGGTGTTGGCGGAGTTGTTGCCGGCGATCGCGTTCGCGAGGGCGTTGCCCGTGCCGATGAGGTTGCCGCTGCCGGAAAACAGGTTGAGGTTCTCGACATCGGTCGGCAGGGCATAGCTGATCGTCGCGTACACGGTGTCGATGCCGGAGTTGCCGGCCGGAAGCGGCAGGATCGGGTCCGCGGTCTTGCCCGAGACGATGGTGCGACCGAGTTCCGTGGTGCCCGAGAGATAGAGCGCCACCTGGGTGCCGCCGCTCTGGTACAGGATGTCCTTGTCGCCGTCGCCGTCCAGGTCGGCAACGCCTACGGTCCAGCCGCTGGCATATGGCAGGGCCGTCGCCGAGATCACACCCGCATTCTTCAGCAGCCAGATGTAGTTGGCCGTGCTGCTGCTGACCAGGACATCGAGCTCGCCATCGCCGTTGAAATCGGCAGTGCCCGTGATCGCATAGCCGGCCGGCGGCGTGAACGGCGCCGACGGTTCCTCGACAACCGCGTCGCCTGCGTTGTCCACGAAGTAGAAATCGTTGCCGCCTCCGCCCTCCATCACGTCGGCGCCCGAACCGCCGTTCAGGCTGTTGCTGCCGCTGTTGCCGATCAGCGTGTCGTTGGCCTCGTAGCCGGCCGCGTTGATGTCGGCGCCGCCGACCAGCATCAGGGCCTCGATGTTCGACCTGATGCCGACCGAGACGGCGGACAGCATGATATCCGTTCCGCCGCCAACGTTCTCGATGATGGCGCCGACGGAGTCGTTCAAAACGAACGTATCGTTCCCCGTGCCGCCGATCAGCGTATCCAGTCCGCCGCCGGAGACGATCAGGTCGTCGCCGTTGCCGCCGTCGATCGTGTCGGCGGCGCTGGACCCGTACAGCGTGTCGTTGCCGTCAAGCCCCGACATCACGGACTTCCTGACGGCCGTCAGCGTGTCGGCGCCGGCGGTGCCGACCAGGGTGCTGGCGACGTCCAGCGCCAGGATCGCCTGGCCGAGCGCCGCGACGTCCGCCCGCTTGTAGTACGTGTTCGTATTGGCGACGTTGTCGTTCTCGTTGTCGCCGTCATAGATCATCGTGCCGGAAGACTTGAGCAGCGAGGTGAACTCGGCGACGGTCAGCTTGCGGCCGATCGTCTGCACCGCCAGCTCCTGCGCCAGCGCGGCGATGCCGGCGATCTGCGGCGTCGCCTGGCTGGTGCCGTGCATCGTCACCGTGCTGCTGCCCGAGGCGCCCGCACCGGTGATCGGCGCGCCCGGCGCGAAGATGTCGACCAGCGTCGTGGAGCGCTGGCTGAACGGCGTGATCTGGTCAGCCGTGGTCGAGTAGGCGATGGCGCCGCTGCCGTAGGACCAGCCGCCGCTGTTGCCGTCATAAACCGCGCCGACGCCGATCACGTTCGGGTCGGCGGCGATGTCGCTGGCGCCCTGCGTCTGGTACGAGTAGTAGCTATTGCCTGCGGCGGCGACGGTGACGATCCCCTGGTTCGCCAGCGCCTGGAACTCGTTGCCGAGATACCAGTGCGTGCTCGCCGTCGTGTAGTTGACGCCGGAGCCGAGCGACAGGTTGACGCTGACGACGTTGTACGCGGCGCCGTTGTTGATCACCCATTGCAGTGCTTCTTCGATGTCGGAGTACCAAGCGCCGCCGCCGCCGTCGGGAAAGACCTTGAGCGCGATGATGTTGGCGCCCGGCGCCACGCCGATCGACCCCGCGGCGATGCTGGCGACGTTCGAGCCATGGCCGCCATAGTCCGTCGCGTCGGCGTCGTTGCTGCCGTAGAAGTCGTAGGAATAGGCGATGTGGCCGCTGAAATACGGGTGGCTGTAGTTGATGCCCGTGTCGATGATCACCACGCTGTAGCCGGAGCCGTCGATGCCGGCGAAGCGCGAATCGGCGCGGAACGCATTGAGGTTCAGCACGGCGTCGGACTGCGCGTCCTGCGGCAGCAGGTCCGTGCCGGGCTCGACGTAGAGATAGGCCTGCTGGTCCTCCGCCGCGAGGTCGCGCGCGGCCGTTTCCGTTGTGCGGGTGTCCGGCGCGTCAGGGGCGGGCGTCGCACCGGCATCTTGGTCGGCCGGGAACGCAGGCTGCCTGTCGGCGGGGCTTGCCACCGCCTCGTCGGATACCGGCAGCAGGCCGTAGCTGAACGAGAAGTCGATTGCGCTGACGAACCCGCCGCTCGCCTCGTCGGTCTCGTCCACGCCCGGCTCGGCGCGGTCGGGATTGATCGCCATGGCCGGTCAGCTCATCCGTTTCCAGGGCTTCGCGCGACGACGATACAAAGGCCCCGGAGGCACCGCATCGGTCCCTGTCACGAGGCGGTACGACCCTTTAGGGGCGGCCATCGTTCGCCTGAACCCCGGTCCGTCCAATGTCGCGTTGCAGACCATAATCCTACTTTTGCAACCGATTATAGCGGGCGGTCTGCGGTGCGTACATGCTGGCGGAGAGGGATTGCAGATTCGTTAACGGCGCGCCGCGCCCGCCACAGCCGAGAGACGTCGAACCGCTGGGCATTGCGCCCGGCGAAGAGGCTTGCAGGAGGTACCGGCGCACGGTATTCGAGACCCGAGCGCACTGGGGTCGTGGGGCGTCCTGCATGATCGAGATTCTGGCGATTGTCCTCGCAATTCTGCTCGCACCGTTCGTTGTTACCGGATTGATCATCGAGGCCCTGGTGTTGTGCATCCGTGTCAGCGAATGGGTCTATGAATGAGCGCGTGCGGCGAAATCGGGCCGGTATCGGTCCTGTCCGAAGCGGCCGCGACCGGATAACGACTCGAGGCGCCGTCTTCGCGGACGACCTGCCGGCCCCTCGCGCCAATGGCGGGCGCCCCGGCGCTACGTATAGGATGGGTCGGTCCGCCGGCGGCCGGCTTGGGGACCATATGGTCTGCCCGCGCACGGGCAGGCGCCACCGGCCGGATGCGAACGACGTGATGGAGGAGGTCTAGAGTGTCCGACCGTACGGCGCGGCTTGGCGCATCAGGGCCGCCGACGATCCCCTTCGTCGATCTGCAGGCGCAGCGTCGCCGGCTTGGCGATCGCGTCGAGCAGGCCGTGCGACGGGTGTGCGAGCACGGCGCCTTCATCATGGGCCGCGAAGTGGCGATGTTCGAACGCCAGCTCGCGGAATTCTGCGGTGTCCGTCATGTGCTGTCCTGCGCGAACGGCACCGACGCGCTGGTGATCGGCCTGGCGGCGAAGAATGTCGGCCCGGGCGACGCGGTGCTGTGCCCCAGCTTCACGTTCGCCGCGTCGGCGGAAGCGATCGCCCGCGTGCAGGCGGCCCCCGTGTTCGTGGACGTGCTCGAGGACACGTTCAACGTCGATGCGCGCGGCATCGAGCACGGACTCCGCGCCGCGCGCGCCGCGCGGCTGCGCCCGGTCGGCATCCTCGCCGTCGACCTGTTCGGACAGCCCGCCGACTACGAGGCCGTCCGGCAGGTCGCCGCCGCCAATGGGCTGTGGATCATGGCCGACGCAGCGCAGAGCTTCGGCGCGCGCTACGGCAACCGCCGGGTAGGCCAGATCACCGAGATCGCGACAACGAGCTTCTATCCCTCCAAGCCGCTCGGCTGCTACGGCGACGGCGGCGCCCTCCTGACCGACGACGAGGCGACCGCGGCGGTGGTCGACTCGCTGCGCGTGCACGGCCAGGGCGCGCACAAGTACGAGAACGTCCGGATCGGCTACAACAGCCGGCTCGACACGATCCAGGCCGCCATCCTGGTCGAGAAGCTCGCGATCCTGCCCGAGGAGATCGAGAGGCGTCAGGTGGTCGCCGACCGCTACACGCGCGCCCTGCGCGATGTCGTCGAGACGCCCCGCGTCATTCCGCAGGCGACGTCGGTGTGGGCGCAGTACACGATCCGCGTGAAAGGCGGCCGGCGAGACACCATCGCGTCCCTGCTGAACGCGGCGGGGGTGCCGACCGCCATCCACTATCCCGTGCCGTTGCATCGCCAGGAGGCATACAGGCATTTCCCGCGCGCCGAGGGCGGATTGGCGGTTTCGGAGAGTTTGGCGAAGGAAGTGCTGAGCCTGCCGATCCACGCCTACCTGGACGAGCCTACGCAGGAATACATCATCGCCGAAACGCGGAAGGCGGTCGCCGCAGTACGGCGGTGATGCTTCCGGGGAAGCGCTGGCGCCGGGGACCATGTCGCGAGCGCGCGAACGGGGCTAGGGCTCCTCGACACAGGCCCGACAGGCGGCAAACACTTCGTTGGCGCCCGGATAGAACTGCTGCTCCAGCTTGCTGCTCGTCGGAACCGCGCTTTGCGGCCATGCGCCGCGCCGCTGGCGATGGCCGAAGACCGCATGCGGTGCGGGCCATACGGCAGGCATTTCTTCCGGGCAAGGTGAATTTGCTGTATGCGGGATCGTTTGCGATGCGCAGGAAGCTCGACGGAGGGGACATGCCGGCAAGCTCCGGGACAGAGACACAAGGCCGCCCCGTGCTCAGGCGCGTCTTGGTGGTTGCCGTCTTCGTCTTCCTGTTCGACACGTTCCGCGTGGGTATCGTACGCGATGTCCACGACGTGCTCGGCCCGCACGGCTGGGGACGCGCAAACTTCGCGATCGGCGCCGCGATCACGGAACTCGCCCACGGGGTTTCCGGCCATGCCATTTCGAACGTGGTCGAGGCAACCCTGATCGAGAACGGCCTCACCAATCACGCACCGACGCTCGCCCGCCTTGGCGTCAAGTTCCCGGACAACCTGCGCAACGCGCAGTTGATCGACAATGCGATCAAGAAGGCGGTCGCCGCCGAGGGCGCCGCCGGCACCTTGCGGGGGGCCGGCGGCGACGATCTCGGCTTCGCCGACTTCGCCAAGATCGGCTTCTTCCTGTTCGGCTATCAACTGATCGCGCTGTATCTCCTGTTCTTCCTGATCCAGGGCGCGTCGGTGGCGGTTTTTGCCGCCGTCTTTCGCGACCGGCCCTTGGCGGTTTGCGTCCTCCTCGTCCTCGTGCTGGCGCAGTGGGCTGTGTTCCGATCCGTCCTGCTAGATGAACGCTATATGGGCGCGGCCTCCGATCCCAGGTTCCTCAGCATCCTCGCCATGATTCCCGGACTGCACCTGGCGTTCGTGCTGACGGAGGGGTTGCGGCCAACGTCGTGGAATATCGCGGCGATCGCGTTGCAGGCTTGCATCGTCGCGTTCATCGTGCTGATCAGAGCCTCCGCCGTCTGGGTTCCGTTCGGCCTTGCGCTTCTCGGCATCGCCTTGCTGGTCTCGACCGGACGGCGGGCGCCGCTGCTTCGACGGTGCGGCCGGCTGTGGTCCCTGGGCATTCTCCTAGCTTGCCTTGTCTTGCAGCAGGCCTGGCTGCTGGCCACCCTTCATCCCGTCTACAAGGAGAAGAAGGAACTGACGCACCACGTCGTCTGGCATAGCTTCTTCTTCGCATTGGCCTTAAACCCGGATTGGAACACGAAATACGCCGCGCAATTCGATCACGCCTCTTTCGACGAGGTACCGCCCACGGCGGCGAAGAAATATCTCCTTCGTCACCCGCCGGCAGATCCCGACCAGGTCTACCTGACGCCGGATCGGCAATATTTGAAAACGCAAGCGCTCGAGACGTACACGCGCAAGGCCTTCGTCGAGTTCCTGTTCGCCGATCCCACATTCGTCGCGGACACGTTCCTGTACTACAATCCGAGCAGATTCCTGCGTTCGCTCGCCGAACTCACCCGGCCAACGTTGGCGACGGGGGCCATTCTCGCAGGCATGGCGCTCGCCATCGCCATGATCGGGGCGACGCTCGCCACGCACCCCGCCCTTTTCCGCAGCTTCGTGGCGGCGACCGCGCTGCTCGTAGCCGCGCTGGCGCTGTCGAGCGCTCCCATCGTGTTGACGGCGCCCAGCACTCACGTGATGACCGATCCGTTCACACTGTTGATCGCCGTGCTGGTCGGGCTTGGGGCCTGCGGGGCGGCGATTGTCTTCCCGCGCCTGCAGCATGCCCATGCGGGGCAGGCCCGCGGCGCCGCGAGGAACACCGCTGCGGCCGAATCGGAAGAGCCACCCATGCGCGGCACATCCCCATGAGACGAGATACGTTGCGCTACCTGAGATGCCCCGAGAGCGGGCGCAGCCTGGTGGCCGAGCCGTTCATTCTGGCGGGCGACGAGATCGTCGATGGGCGCCTGATCGAGCCCGAATCGGGAAATTGGTATCGCATCGAGGAAGAGATCGCCGATCTGGTCGCGGCGCCATTCCGCGACCGTGAACGGCTCGACGCGTTTTGCGCCAAACACCGGCTGACGGCGGGCCCCGTGCCCACACGGGGAAAGCTCGTCGACGGCAACACCGCCAGACAGCTCAAGTTCTTCGCGGACTACAGCGAAGGATATGAGAGAGACGTTGTCCAGAGCCCCTTCTACGACGTACTCGACCGCGTGACGATCGAACAATGGCTCGACGCGAAAGTTGCGAAGGATGCGACGGTTCTTGAAGTCGGCTGTGGCTCCGGACATCAGACGCTGCATATTCTCCGCCAAGAGAAGCACGTCATCGGAATCGATCTGTCGGAAGACATGCTCCGCATCGCGCAACGCAAGGTGCGTGCGGCCAAGCCGCCCGGCCATGCCGATTTCATCGTCGGAAAAGCGGAGCAGCTCCCGCTCGGCGAGGGACTATTCGACGCGGCGGTGATCTTCGGAAGCCTGCATCACATAACGGATCCCGGCGCCGCCGTGCGAGAGGTATCCAGGATCCTCAAGCCGGGTGCGGGTTTTTACATGCTCGAGCCGCACAAGAGCCCGGTCCGCTTCGTCTTCGACTGGACGATGCGTCTCTTTCCGCTCTGGCAGGAGGAAGCGAACGACGATCCGCTCATCGACGCACCGCAGTTCACCGCGTGGCTGAGATCGGCCGGCCTCGATGGCGCGATCCGCTACTCGACCTACCTCCCGCCGCACCTGTTCTACGTCGTCAAGCGGCGCAAGGGCGACCTGCTGCTGAGGGCGACCGATCGCCTCTTCGGCGCGATTCCCGGAATCCGCCGGCTGGCGGGAGTCATCATCGCAGAAGGCGAAAAGCCTCGCTGAGCGCAGGCGGTAGCCGAAGGAAACGCCGGAGGGCGGTGTTTAGGCGGACGGACGCTTGGCCTCGTCGGCCGCAGCCTCTGTGCGCGCCGAGCCGTCACATGCGCTGGCGCGCCCGGCCACATACCGGCGATCGGCGATGTATCGCGGCCGGTCCTTCACCTCGTCGAAGATGAGGCTCACGTATTCGCCGAGGATGCCGAAGAAGAAGAGCTGCATCCCGCCGAGAAAGATTACCGTGGTATAGAGCGACGCCCAGCCGGGCACCTCGAGCGTGCCGGAAACGTAGAAGACGACCTGGATGATGCCGGCGACCAGGCTGACCGCCGCGACCGCGAACCCGAGGCCAATGCACAGCCGCAGCGGCATCTTCGAGAAGGAGAAAATCCCGTTGAGGGCGAAATTGACGAGGGTCGAGGGGCGGTATTTCGATTCGCCGTGCGCGCGTGGCTCGGTGTCGAACGGGACATGCACCACCTTGTAACCCACCCATCCCACCAGCCCGCGCAGGAAGGGATTTTGCTCGGTGACCCGTTCGCGCAATGTCGTAACGACCCGCTTGGCGAGGAGGCGATAGTCGGCCGCCCCGACCGGAATCTGAACCCCGCCGATCCTGTAGAGCAGCTGATAGAACCAGCGTGACGTCAACCGCTTCATCGGTGCGATCTCCGGGCCGTCGCGCCGTATGGTCTGGACGATGTCGGCTCCGCCCTCCCAATGCGCGACCAGCTCCGGTATGAGCTCCGGCGGATGCTGCATGTCGCTGTCGAGCATGATCAAAGCGTCGCCCGCGCACCAGTCCATCCCCGCGATCAGTGCTGCCTGATGGCCGAAGCGGCGCGTCATCACCAGAACCTCGACCCGGGAGTCGCGGGCGCTGATGCCGGCAAGAGCCTCCTCGCTGCGGTCGCTGGAGGGATCCAGGACGTAGAGGATGCGGATTGCGTAGCGGTCCGAAAGGCCGCGGATGGCGGTGGAAAGCCGATCGTGGAACGCGGCGATCACCTGCTCTTCGCGGAACACCGGGCAGATGATATCTATGTGCCGCATGGCTGCCGCAGGCTGTCGACGATCGTATGCAGGCCGGCATCGAGCGACACGACCGGCTGCCAGCCCAGGGCGGATCGAATGGCGGTGATGTCGGCGGCCGACCAGCTGATCTCGTTGCGGCGCTTCATAGCGGTCGCCCGATAGGGCTTGGTCACCTGCGCCGCCGAACGAGCCGACAGGATGATCTCCTCGACCGAGTGAGCCTGACCGCTGGCGAGATTGAACACCGCGCCGGGCTCTGCGCGCGTCGACATCAGGATTCCCGTGACCGCATCGCTCACGTGCAAGTAGTCGCGGCTCGGCTCGAGGTCCTGCACCTGGATTTCCGGCACCGCCGGGTCGACGACCTGCGCTACGATGTGCGGGATCAGATAGTCGGTGCTCTGTCCCGGGCCGTAGATGTTGGCCAGGCGCAGCACCACGACGCCCAGCCCGTAGTACTTGTGATAGAAGCGGCAGGTCTCCTCGCCCAGGTGCTTCGAGAAGGCATAAGGGTTCTGCGGATCGACTGGATCGTTCTCGCGGGCAAGCCGCCGGCCCTGGCTACGGTAAACATAGGAACTGAGGAAGGTCGCCGAGCAACCGCTGCGCCGGCACTGGTCAAGCACGCGCGCGGTCCCGCAGGTATTGGTCGCGATGAAGCTCAGCGGGTCCTCCCAGGCGCGCACGACGCCCAGAAGGCCAGCGAGATGGAACACGTGGCGGATGCCTTCGAGGGGAAGGTCATCGCGCATGACGTCGAAATCCGCCGAGTGCGAGAGCGCTGTTACCCGCTTGTCGAGCGAGCGAAGGCCTTCCACCAAGTGGCGCCCGATAAACCCGCCCGCTCCGGTGACGAGAAAGCCGTCCACGGCCTCCAGCGCGGCCGCCGCTCGTTCGCGCTGCACATCGTCGAGCATCATTTCCGCCCCTTCTCGCCGACGCCGGCCCAATCTTCGATGGCCTTTTGGTAGTCGTCGGGGCGGCCGATGTCCAGCCAGTACCCTTCATGGACGCGCACGCGCACCGGCTGCTTCTTGGCTATCAACTCCAGGACCAGCTGGTCGAAGCCGAAGGATTGATCGGACGGGATCCAGTCGAGGATCCGCCGGCTGGCGCAGTAGATACCCATGCTGACGAGATAGGAGACGTGCGGCTTCTCCTGGAACCCCTGCAGGAAATCGCCCCCGCCCGTCTCCAGCACGCCGTAGTCGACATGCTGCTGACGGTACGCCGCCGAGATCGTGAACAGGCACCGTTCCTCGACATGTCTATTCATCAGACCCGCGTAGTCCAGGTCGGTCAGGATGTCGCCGTTCATGACGAGAAAATTCTCTGGCAGATCGGCAATGAGCTTCAGCGGCGCCATCGTGCTGAGCGGCATATGCTCGAGGGAATAGTCGATCCGGACGTTCCATTTGCTGCCGTCGCCGAAATACGCGCGGAGCAGGTCGGCCTGGTGATTGACCGCCAGCGTGATCCGGTCGAAGCCCTGGCTCGCCAGCTGCCGAATGATGATCTCCAGGATCGGCGTGTCGCCGATCGGCATCAGCGGCTTCGGAAACGCGACCGTATAGGGCCGCAGGCGCGTTCCGCGGCCGCCCGCAAGGATAACAGCGCGGCTCATGACCCGCTTGGCCCCGTCCCCAGCCTCGAGCCGCCGCGGTGCGGCGCCTCGAGGCCGCCCGTCTGCATGCTCATCGGCTTCGCGGTCCCCCTATGTCGTCGCCCGAATTCCACGCTCGACCTAGCGTCGTCGCGCGACGACGAACATGATGTCGAACAGGTTGACGGTGATCCTCAAGTCGAATCCCCGCCAGTGCAGCAAACTCTTGTATATAGGAGACTCTTTGTGCCCCCAGGCGAACAAGTAGTAGAAAATCGAGCGAAGATTGCGCGCGTTGCCGGGGTGACTTACATGGACGATCTCGAAGCCGTGCCGGCGCAAGAGGCGGCTGATCGTATCTACGGAAAAATAGTGCAAATGGGTCGGCGGATGGATCATCCGCCACTTTGCCCCTCGCAGCCGAGCATTCAAGCTGCCGATATCGCCCGTCGTTACTGCCAGCAGTCCGCCCGGCGACAAGTCCGCGCTCGCCTTCTCGATGAACAGATCCGGCCGATTCAGATGCTCGATGGTGTCCCACATGGCTATGGTCCCGAACTTCCGTCCGACGTCCAGGGCAAGATAGTCGCCGTGCTGTGCATCGAGCCCGAACTGCTCGCGAGCATGGCGGACAGCATCCTTCGATATGTCGATTCCCGCGACGGACTTGAAGGCGTGACGGGCCTCGTCGAGGAAAAAGCCGTAGGCGCAGCCGATCTCCAGCAGATCACGCGCGGACAGGTCGGGAGAAATGCGGCTCAAGTCCCGCAGCCTGTCGCGAAAATTGCCTCGCAGGCTTTCCTCCTCCGCGCCATAGTCGAAGTATTCGCCGCCGTTGAAATAGTCGTGGCCATATATTCTGGCGAGTTCGTCGCCAGAGAGTTTCAAGTCGGCAAAAACAAACCCACAGGTCTTGCACCCGAGCAGACCCTTCCAGCGAGTGAAAAGTTCGGAGCCGCCGCAGACGAGGCAGCCGACTGATGCTCCCTCAAATGCTGCGGGGAGAGCTGGAGCCGCGTGGTCCATCACTTGGAGTCCTTGGAGCCGGGACGCTGGGTCGAACGCCGCTGCGCCTCACCTTGCCGACCTGGGTGACGCAACGGACTTGCCACCTACCATGCGGCGCGTCGCCTCGCGGTCTCTTGTATCAGGTGCCCGCGTGACTTGGACAACGAAATCCCGTCTCAACTTGCCGGCGGACAACCCGATGTCGATCTCACAACCGTTCCCAACGCGCACAAGTCATATCCTGGCAATTCCGTCTTGTCCATTATCGCTAGCGGCAAGCCTGTCCCGGCGCCTGCGGCGGAGGAAGTCGCCGCCCCCACAATCCGGCCTGCTCGACTGTTGCCGGGAACCCCGGCCGCTGGCGCTGCCCCGGCGCTTTCAAGAACCGACCCGAATACCCGCCGAATTGAGCGCCGGGCACCCGGCAAGCGGCCTCCATATGCCCATGCGCTGGCCGGAGGGGCCGCCGCTCGCATCATGATTCGTGTCCCGCTTGAGCCGAATGGTCATACCCGGCCTGCCGCATCACGAGACGCAGCGGGGGAACGGCTGCACGCCGGTGTTCTTCAGCAATGCGGACCACAGGGCCTGTCGCGACTGGTCGGGCGAGGCGTGCCGGGCGGCGCGCGTTGCGGTGTGGTCCTGGGGCCGATGCCGAACCACGTGCACCCGATCAAGGCGCCGAAAGACGAGGACTGTCTGCGCCGCGCCCTGCGCCGCTGCACCGTCACCGCAGTCCGGAACCCGAGGTCCGGCGCCGCGCGCGCGGCACGACCGCCGTCGCTTCCAGCTCGATCTTTCCCGGCGAGTCAAGCAGGTCCGCCACGAAGATCATGCTCATGGCGGGATAGTGCGCGCCCATCAGGCGGCGCCAGATGCGGCCGAGCGCCGGGCGCGCGGCGAGATAGGCGGGCTTGTCGCAGCAGAACGCGGTGATGCGGCAGATGTGCTGCGGTCCGGCGCCGGCCTCGGCCAGCACCGCCAGCACGTTGCGCAGCGCCTGCTCGAACTGCGGCGCGATGTCCGGCGACGCGAACCGCTGCGCGGCGTCCCAGCCGACCTGTCCCGCGACGAACACGATCCGTCCCTGCGGCGCCGCGATGCCGTTGCTGTAGCCGACGGGCCGCGGCCATGCCGGCGGGTTGAGAATGCGCATGGCCGGAAGCCTACAGCTCGAAGGCGCGTTCCAGCGCGCGCTCGGCATCCGCGACCGGGGCCGAGCGCGGCTGGTACGCGCGGCGGTCGCCGCGATAGAGGATGCCGAGGTTGAACCCGTCGTCGGTCATCAGCCGGCGCGCCGCGCGGCCGGGATCGCTCGTCTCGGTCACCGGCGCGGGGCGCACGAGCTTGCGCCACTCGCGCTCGTCCGGGCGGAAGGTCACGCAGGGACTCAGGATCTCGACGAAGGAGAAGCCGGGCGCGCGGATCGCCTCGGCCACGATCCGCGCCGTGCCGGCCGGATCGCCGGAGAAGGCGCGCGCGATGAAATTGGCCCCGGCCGCCAGCGCGATCGCCAGCGGATTGAACGGCCGGAGGCCGGTGCCGCCCGGCGCCAGGTCGCTGTCCCATTCCGGCTCGGTCGTGGGCGAGGGCTGGCCCTTGGTCATGCCGTAGACGCGGTTGTCCATCACGAGATAGGCGATGTCGACGTTGCGCCGGCAGGAATGCAGGAAGTGGTTGCCGCCGATCGAGTAGCCGTCCCCGTCGCCGCCGGCGGCGATCACGGTGAGCTCGGGCCGCGAGAGCTTGATGCCCGTCGCCACCGGCAGCGCGCGGCCGTGCACGCCGTGGAAGCCGTAGGTGTTGACGTAGGCGGGAATGCGCGAAGAGCAGCCGATGCCCGAGACGACGACGATCTCCTCGGGCGGGCGCCCGAGCTCGGCCAACGCCATGGCCATCGACATGAGGACCGAGTAGTCGCCGCAGCCGGGACACCAGATCGGCTTGACGTCCGTCTTGTAGTCGGCCGGGGCGCGGACTGGGACCGGCAGCGGCGCGGCTTCGATCGCGGTCAGCGTGGCGGTCATGCGATCACATCCATCGTTCGAGTGCCGAGACGATCTCGCCCGGACGGAAGGGGATCGGGCCCGGGCGATGGAGCGCAACGGTATCGGCGGGCAGCGCGGCGTGCGCGCGCAGCAGGCGGTGGAACTGACCGGAGTGGTTCTGCTCGACGACCAGCACGCCTCGCGCGCCGTCGAGCGCGGCCGCCAGCCGGGACGGCGACAGCGGCGAGAGCAGGCGCAGGGCGATCACGCGGACGGAGAGGCCGCGCCGCCGCGCGCGCGCAACCGCCTCGCGCACCGGACCGGCCGTGGATCCCCAGGTGACCACCGCCAGGTCCCCGTCGCCGTCGATCTCGGCCCAGGCGTCGCCGTAGTCGTAACCGGCCAGCTTGTTCCGCCGCTTCTCGAGCTGCGCCAGGTGATCCTCGGCCTTGCTCGACGGCGTGCCGTGCTGGCTATGCTCGAGCCCGTCCGCGGTGTACTGGCGGCTGGCCATGCCCGGGACCGACATCGGCGACACGCCCGATGGCGTCAGGGCGTAGCGCGCGTAGCGCGAACCGTCGGTCGCGGAGGCGAGCACGCGCCGCGCGGCCGGCCCGCCCTCGGCGGGACGGTCGATCACCATGCGGGTCTGGCCGAGATACTGGTCCGACAGCACGATCGCCGGCGCCTGCAGGCGCTCGGCCAGATGCGCGGCCCATTGCGTGGTGAACAGGCAGTCGGCGACCGAAAGCGGCGCCAGCACCAGGTGCGGCGCATCGCCGTGCACCCCGTGGATGGCGATGTTGAGGTCGCTCTGCTCGGACTTGGTCGGGATGCCCGTCGACGGCCCGCTGCGCATCACGTCGACCACCAGCAGCGGGATCTCCGACGTGATCGCGAGCCCGATCGATTCGACCATCAGGGCAAGGCCGGGCCCCGAGGTCGCGGTCATCGACGGCGTGCCGCCATAGGCGGCGCCGATCGTCATGTTGATCGAGGCCAGCTCGTCCTCGGCCTGGACGAGCGCGCCGCCGACCTTCGGCAGGGCGTCGGCCAGCCATTCCATGATCTCGGTCGCCGGCGTGATCGGGTAGGCGGCGGCGAAGCGCACGCCGGCGCGCACCGCGCCCAGTCCGGCGGCCTCGTTGCCGGTGATGATCCACCTGGGTCGTTCGTCGCTGTGCGCCGTGGCAGCGGGCGCGCCCAGCCGGCTCGCTTCGCCATAGCCGGCCGCGACGGCGGCCTCGCTCGCGGCCAGCGTCGCCGCACCCTTGCCGCCGAGGACGCGCGCAACGGCGCCGGTCACCGCCGCCTGCGGCAACCCCGCCATCGCCGCCGCCAGGCCGAGCGCGACCATGTTCGGCCGCCCTTTGATTGCCTTCGCCGTCTTCTGCAGCGGGACCTTCACGATTCGCGCTCCGGGCGCCTGGAGCGCCGGCGGCATGTCGCCGGCGGATTCCTCGGCGATGACCAGGCTGTGCGGCCCGAGCGCGAGCTCGGCAGCGAACCGTTCCGCGTTCTGCCAATCCAAGGCGAGCAGGATGTCGCACGTGTCGCCATTGCAGGCGAGCGGGGCGGCGCCGAGGCGCACCATGGCGACCGCCTCGCCGCCGCGGATCTGCGGCCCGACCGACCGCGTCAGAAGTCCGTACCGGCCGGCCCGGGCGGCCGCGTCGAGCAGCATGGCCCCCGTGGTCATGACGCCGCTGCCGCCGCTGCCGACGATCGCCAGCGACAGGGTCGAGTCGGCGGCAGCGGCGTCGGGGGCGGGCGGACCGGGGTTGCGATTGGCGCTGTCCATCGGCTTGGCCTCGCTGATCGAGCGGCGTTGCGGAAGCCTTGACGCTTAAATCAGCATTATGGTACCTATTTATGTAATTGAACGCAAGGCCGTCGGCTGGCTCGGGTCGGCTGGCGGCGCATCCCGGAGGAAGGCGTGGCCGCCCATCGCTGGCTGATGACCGAGGCCAAGGCGCCGATGCAGCGGGCCCAATTCGACCCGTTGCCGCCCGGCCCGGGCGAGGTGGTGGTCGCGGTCGCCGGCTGCGGCGTTTGCCACACCGATCTCGGCTACTACTACGACGGGGTGCGCACCAACCGGCCGCCGCCGCTGACGTTGGGCCACGAGATCAGCGGACGCGTGGTCGCCTGCGGCGCCGGGGCCGAGGCGTGGCACGACCGGGCGGTGATCGTCCCGGCGGTGATCCCCTGCGGCCAGTGCGCGCTGTGCCGGACCGGCAGGGCGACGATCTGTCGCAGCCAGAAGATGCCGGGTAACGACATCGATGGCGGCTTCGCCACGCATGTCCGCGTGCCGGCGCACGGGCTGTGCGGCGTCGACGAGGCGCGGCTGGGCACATCGGGGCTGGCGCTCGCCGATGTGTCGGTGGTCGCCGACGCGGTGACGACCCCGTACCAGGCGGTCAAGCGCGCCGGCGTGACGCCGGGCAGCCTGGCAGTCGTGGTCGGCGTCGGCGGCGTCGGCGGCTACGCGGCGCAGGTTGCCGCGGCCTTCGGCGCCACGGTCGCCGCCATCGACGTCGACGATGCCAAGCTCGCGCAGATCGCGCGCGGCGGCGCCGCGCTGACGCTCAACGCCCGCGGCATGGACGATCGCGCGCTGAAGCAGGCGGTGCAGGATTTCGCCAGGCAGCGGGGACTGCCGGAAGCGGGCTGGTTCATCTTCGAATGCTCCGGCACCGCCGCCGGGCAACTGACCGCCTACGGCCTGATCAATCACGGCTCCACGCTGTCGGTGGTAGGCTTCACGCGCGACAAGGTCGAGATCCGCCTCTCCAACCTGATGGCCTACGACGCGCGCTGCCTCGGCAACTGGGGCTGTCCGCCCGAACTCTATCCCGAGGCGCTCGGCCTCGTGCTCGACGGGCGCGTGCGCCTGGCGCCGTACATCGAGCAGAGGCCGCTCGACACGATCAACGCCGTGTTCGCCGACGTGCACGCGGGACGCATCAAGCGCCGCGTGATCCTCGTTCCCGACAGCGCCTGAAAGGAGCCGTCCATGACCGCTTCCCACGCCCTCCACGACCACAATCTGTGCGAGCCCGCGGGGCAGGGCGTGCGCTACGAGAAGCGGCCGGTACGCGGACCCGACGGCAAGCCGGTCGCCGGCCTCTACAACGCCTGGATCTGGCTCGACAACCCCGACCAGTACAATTCCTACACCACCGAGATGGTGAAGGCCGCGATCCTCGCGTTCCGCGCCGCCAGCAACGCGCGCGACGTGGTCGCGGTCGTGTTCACCGGTGTCGGCGACAAGGCCTTCTGCACCGGCGGCAACACCAAGGAATACGCCGAATACTATGCCGGCCGGCCGCTGGAGTACCGGCAGTACCTGCGGCTGTTCAACGACATGGTCAGCGCCATCCTGGGCTGCGACAAGCCGGTCGTCTGCCGGGTCAACGGCATGCGCGTCGGCGGCGGCCAGGAGGTCGGCATGGCCTGCGACCTGTCGGTGGCGCAGGACCTGGCGCGCTTCGGCCAGGCCGGGCCCAAGCACGGATCGTCGCCGATCGGCGGCTCGACCGACTTCCTGCCGCTGATGATCGGCAGCGAGCGCGGCATGGAAAGCGGCACGCTGTGCGACCAGTGGTCGGCGCACAAGGCCTACCGCGTCGGCATGATCACGGACATCGTTCCCGCTCTCAAGGTCGACGGCCGCTTCGTCGCCAACCCGCTGGTCGAGACGCAGCGCTGGCTCGACGAATACGGACGCATCGTGCACGGCGAGCCGAAGACCGGCGCGGCGCTGGCCGAGGGCAAGGCCATGCTGGCCCGGGGAACCGTCGACCTGTCGCTGCTCGACGACCGGGTCGATGCGATATGCACAAAGATCCTGATGACATTCCCGGACTGCATCACCAAGACCTTCGAGGAGCTGCGCAAGCCGAAGCTCGAGGCGTGGAACCGCAACAAGGAGGATTCGCGCGCCTGGCTCGCGCTCAACATGATGACCGAGGCGCGCGCCGGCTTCCGCGCCTTCAACGAGGGGCCGAAGGACGACCGCGAGATCGACTTCATTGCCCTGCGCCAGGCGCTCGCCCGCGGCGAGGCCTGGGGGCCCGAGCTGATGGCCAAGATCATGCCGCGCTCGTCCAAGGCCGCCGCCTGATGACCGCCGCCGTCAAGGCATGGCTCGACCACGAGGGCCGCCTGCTGCGACTGCGGCTCGCGCGCCCGAAGGCCAATGTCCTCGACGCGGCGATGGTGGCAGGCCTGGACGAGGCGCTGGCCCGCCACGCCGACATGCCCGGGCTGCTCGGCATCCTGGTCGATCACGAAGGCCCCAACTTCAGCTTCGGCGCCAGTGTCGAAGAGCATCTTCCGGCGCAGTGCGCGGCGATGCTGAAGGGCTTCCATGCGCTGATCCTGCGCGTCGCGGGCGCCCCGGTTCCGGTCATGAGCGCGGTCCGCGGCCAATGCCTCGGCGGCGGGCTGGAGCTGGCGCTCGCCGGCAGCTTCATCTTCGCCGCGCCCGATGCGCGCCTCGGCCAGCCCGAGATCGTGCTCGGCGTGTTCGCGCCGGCGGCCACGGCGCTGCTGCCGCCGCGCGTCGGCCAGGCGCGCGCCGAGGACCTGCTCCTGTCCGGCCGGACGGTCGACGCCGCGGAGGCGCACGCCATCGGGCTGGTGGACGCGGTCGCCGACGATCCCACGGCCGCGGCGCTGGCCTGGTTCGACCGGCATCTCGTGCCGCGCAGCGCCAGCTCGCTGCGCCATGCGGTCAAGGCCGTGCGCGGCGCGTTCGCCAGCGACCTGGCGGCGCGCCTCGCCGCGCTGGAGGCACTCTATCTGAACGGGCTGATGGCTACGCACGATGCGAAGGAAGGGCTCGAGGCCTTTCTCGCCAAGCGGCCGGCCCGATGGGAGCACCGCTAGCATGAGCACGTCCGACATCGTCGCCCGCTGCACGGGCCTGTTCGAAGACCTGAACTTCGTCTACGCGCGCGAATGGAAGGCGGCCAGGCCGGGCCGCAAGGTCGTGGGCTACATGCCGTTCTACGTGCCGCGCGAGCTGATCCATGCCGCCGGCGCCTTGCCCATGGGCGTCCTCGGCGGCGGCGACCAGCTCGAGGTCATTCACGGCGACGCCTACTACCAGAGCTACATCTGCCGCATCCCCCGCTCGACGGTGGAGCTGGGGGTCACCGGCCGGCTCGATTTCGTCGACGGCATGTTGTTCCCCAGCATTTGCGACGTGATCCGGAACCTGTCGGGCATGTGGAAGATCATGTTCCCGAAGACGATGGCGCGCTACGTCGACGTGCCGCAGAACTTCCGCGACGACGTCGGCGGCGAGTTTTACGTCAACGAGCTGAACGAGCTGCGCAAGGACCTGGGCGAGCTGTGCGGCCGGCCCGTCGACGACGAGTCGCTGCGGCACTCGATCGCGCTCTACAACGAGAACCGCCGCCTGGTGCGCGAGGTCTACGCCTTCCGCGCCGCCGCGCCGTGGAAGGCGCCGTCGTCCGAAGTCTATCTGCTGATGCGCGCCGGCATGGTGCTCGCCGTCGAAGAGCATTCGCGCATGCTCGGCGAGTATCTCGAGGCCGCCCTTGCCGAGAACCGGCCGCGGCGCGACAACACGCGCATCGTGATCACCGGCGCCTTCTGCGAGCAGCCCCCGCTCAGCCTGATCAAGTCGGTCGAGCTGGCCGGGTGCTACATCGTCGACGACGACTTCATGCTGGTGAACCGGTGGGAGAAGGCGAACGTCCCGCTCGAGGGCGATCCGATCCGAAACCTCGCCTGCACCTATCTGCACGGTTCCATGAGCACCTCGGCCAAGTACGAGCCCGACCTGTCGAAGAAGGGCCTCTATCTGGTCGACTCGGTCCGTCGCAACCGGGCCGAGGGCGTCATCTTCATGGCGCCGAGCTTCTGCGACCCGGCGCTGCTGGAGCGCCCGATGCTGCAGAACGTGCTGGCCGCGCACGGCGTGCCCTTCATCGCGTTCAAGTACGCCGAGAATTCCGGCCAGATGGCGCCGATCCGCGAGCAGGCCGGCACCTTCGCCGACTCGATCAAGCTGTGGAGCGAAGCATGACCGCAACCGCGACCGCCGCCGCCCGGCCGGCCCCGAAGACCGCCGCCCCCAGGGAGGCGATCAAGGAACCGTCGATGGTCAAGCAGAAGGAGATGATCGCCGGGAACTACGAGAAGCTGGCGACGGCGAAGGCGATGGGACGCAAGGTCGCCTCGACCTTCGTGCCGGGCAATCTCAACGAGCTCATCATGTGCTTCGATCTCGTGAACAACCTGCCCGAGATCAACGCGATCCAGAACGGGCTGCGCAAGAAGAGCGGACAGCTGATCGTCGAAGCCGAGAAGCGCGGCCAGTCGGAGGACGTCTGCACCTACGTGAAGAGCGACCTCGGCATGCTGGCCAAGGGCAATATCGGGCCCGACGGGCGGCCGATCCCGTCGCCCGACGTGCTGCTCCTGTCCTATACCGGCTGCTTCACCTTCATGAAGTGGTTCGAGCTGCTGCGCGAGCAGTACAAGTGCGAGACGGTGATGCTGCACGTCCCCTACGAGGGCGAGGGCAAGGTCACCGAGAACATGCGCGCCTATATCGTCAAGCAGCTGCGCGAGGACGTGATCCCGACGCTCGAGCGGGTCAGCGGCGTCAAGTTCGACATCGACCGGCTGCGCGAGTACCTGCGCGAATCGGCGCGGGCCGAGGAAGATCTGGTCTGGACGCTGGAGAGCGCCAAGCACAAGCCCTCGCCGATCGATGCCTATTTCGGCGGCGTCTACTACATCGGGCCCATCTTCACCGCGTTCCGCGGCACGCCCGATGCCACCGAATACTACCGGCTGCTGCGGCAAGAGGTGCAGCAGCGCCTGGATGCCGGGCAGGGACCGGTCACGCCCGAGGGGGAGCTGAGCAAGGAGAAGTACAGGCTCGTCGTCGAGGGCCCGCCCAACTACACGAGCTTCCGCGACTTCTGGAAGATGTTCTACGACGAGGGCGCGGTCGTCGTGGCCAGCACCTACACGAAGGTCGGTGGCACCTACGACCTCGGCTTCCGGCACGATCCCGACCATCCGCTCGAATCGCTCGCCGAGTACTGCCTGGGCTGCTACACCAACCGCAACCTGCCCGGCCGCATCGACATGATCGAGAAATACCTCAACGAGTATGAGGCGGACGGGCTGCTGGTGAACTCGATCAAGAGCTGCAACAGCTTCTCCGCCGGCCAGCTCCTGATGCTGCGGGAGATCGAGCGGCGCACGGGCAAGCCCGCGGCCTTCATCGAGACCGATCTGGTCGACCCGCGCTATTTCTCGCCGGCCAACGTCAAGAATCGGCTGGAGAGCTATTTCCAGATGGTCGAGCAGAAGCGGCGGGGCGCCGGCGTCGCGGCCGCCGCAGCCGTGCACTGAGACCCCGGGGAGAGCGCCATGCACACCTTCATCGGCATCGATCTCGGCTCGACCACGACGAAGGCCGTGCTGATGGACGAGAACATGGAGGTTCTCGGCCGGGGCATCACCAACTCGCGATCGAACTACGACACCGCCAGCCGCGTCGCGAAGCACGAGGCGCTGATCAACGCGCGCTTCACGCTGTTCCGGCGCGCATTTGCGGAGCTGCCGGGCGTGGCCGACAGGCTCGACGCGCTGCTGGCGGACCTCGAGCGCAGCTTCCGCCTGGAGCAGTTCCTCGAGGAGCTCGGCGAGCTCGAGCGCACCTGCATCGAGAACGCGCGCGGCGACCGCTTCGCCGGCAAGGAGCGCGCGACGCGCGAGGCGCTGGAGGCCGTGTTCGCCACCCTGAGGCAGGAGGCGCCGGCGTTGTTCGCCCCCGGCGCGAAGCGCAAGTCCGACTTCTTCCGCGATATCGCCGGCTCTCGCTTCATGGCCGTCGCCGAGCCGATCGGCAAGACGAGCGGGCTGGGCTACGACCTGCTGCTGAACGTCTACGACAAGTCGATCATCGAGGTCGAGAACCGGCCGCCGTCCGGCGACATGAACGGTCGCTTCCTGCGCGCCCTGCGCCGCCTGCTCGACGGCGGCGCCGATCTCGGCGTCGCGCAGGGCGACGTCATGCGGACCGTGCAGGGCGCGCTGGACGTGGCGCTGGAGGAGACCTATGTGGTCGGCACCGGCTATGGCCGCGTGACGCTGCCCTTCTCCAAGGAGCACATCCGCTCCGAGATCCTGTGCCACGGGCTGGGCGCGCACATCATGTACCCGGGCACGCGCACCGTGCTCGACATCGGCGGCCAGGACACCAAGGCGATCCAGGTCGATCCCAACGGCATCGTCGAGAACTTCCAGATGAACGACCGCTGCGCCGCCGGCTGCGGGCGCTATCTCGGCTATATCGCCGACGAGATGAACATCGGGTTGCACGAGCTGGGTCCGATGGCGATGCAGGCGACCCGGAGCGTCCGGATCAACTCGACCTGCACCGTCTTCGCCGGCGCCGAGCTGCGCGACCGCCTGGCCCTCGGCGAGAAGCGGGAGGACATCATGGCCGGCCTCCATCGCGCGATCATCCTGCGCGCCATGTCGATCCTGTCGCGCTCGGGTGGCGTGCGCGACCAGTTCACGTTCACGGGCGGCGTGGCGAAGAACGAGGCGGCGGTGCGCGAACTGGCGAAGCTCGTCAAGGAGAACTACGGCGACCGGACCATCAACATCAATCCGGATTCGATCTACACGGGCGCCCTGGGCGCCGCCGCGTTCAGCAGGCGCAGCGTCGAGAACGGCGCGACGGGAGGCGTATCATGACGATCACCGCGGGCGTCGATGTCGGCACCGGCTCGATCAAGACGGTGCTGTTCGAGGTCGAGGGCGGCCGCACGCACTGGCTGGTGCGGCGCACGGACCGGGTCCGGCAGCGCGATCCGCTGAAGCTCGCCGCGCAGGCCTACGACCAGGCGCTGGAGGAGGCGGGCCTGCGCCGCGGCGACGTGCACTATGTCGCCACCACGGGAGAGGGGGAGAGCCTCGACTTCCACACCGGGCACTTCTACTCGATGACGACGCATGCGCGCGGCGCCATCTACCTCGAGCCGTCCGCCCGCGCGGTGCTCGACGTCGGCGCCCTGCACGGCCGCGCCATCCGCGTCGACGCGCGCGGCAAGGTGCTGACCTACAAGATGACCAGCCAGTGCGCGTCGGGCTCGGGGCAGTTCCTCGAGAACATCGCGCGCTATCTCGGCGTCGGCCAGGACGAGATCGGCAAGCTGTCGCGCCAGGCGGACAACCCCGAGAAGGTCAGCGGCATCTGCGCCGTGCTGGCCGAGACCGACGTTATCAACATGGTCTCGCGCAACATCTCGGCGCCCAACATCCTGAAGGGCATCCACCTGTCGATGTCGGACCGCTTGGCCAAGCTGCTCAAGACGATCGGCGGGATCGACGGCACGGTGCTGATGACCGGCGGGCTGGCGCTGGATGACGGGCTGCTGGCGGCGATGCAGGAGACCATGCAGCGCGAGAAGGTCGCCGTGCAGGTGACGGCCCATCGCGACTCGATCTACGCGGGCGCGATCGGCGCGGCGCTGTGGGGCGCATTCCGGCACGAGAAGCTGGCCCGCCTCGACGCGCTGGCCGCCGCGTGAGCCATTCCGAGCAGGAGACCACCCATGGCCCTGATGATCGTCGAACCCTGCACCAACTGCGATGCCTGCCGGCCGGTGTGCCCGAACGAGGCGATCGCCGCGGGCGACCCGATCTACGTCATCGACGCGCTGCGTTGCACCGAATGCGTCGGGGCGGAGGACGAGCCGCAATGCCGGCTGGTCTGCCCGGCCGACTGCATCGTCGACAATCCCGATTTCCGCGAGTCGCGCGAGCAGCTCCTGGCGAAATACGAGAGCCTGCACGCCTAGCGGCAGTCGATGCGGCCGCCGGCTTGATTGTTGGGCGCGCGTGCCGGCGCGGCGACTCATGCGCCGGCGGGACCGATCCGGCGCGAGAAGGAAAGGCGCGGCGACGGCCGGAAGCCCTGCCGCTCGAGGAAGCGCGACAGCCCGTAGTTGTTCCAGGCGAGCTCCGTGCGCAGGCGCTCGACGCGTAGCGACACCAGGTTGGCGAGCAGCTGCGAAACCAGCGCGCTGCCGACCTCGCGCCGCGCACAGGCCGGATCGACGGCGATCGTGTCGAGCACGCCCTCCGGCGCCGTCTGGCCGAACTCGCCGAAGTCGACCCGGGCCATCGCGAAGCCGACGACGCGGCCGTCCAGCTCGGCCACCAGCGATACGCGCACGCCGGACTCCTCGAGCGCCTCGGCCGCCTTGCGCCGATAGTAGGCGGAGCGGTCGCGACCGGTGATGCGGCGGTCGATCGCGATCAGCGCCGGGAGATCTTCCGGCGCCAGCGAGCGGATCGGCACGCGGTCGCGCGACAGCGCCTCGGAATCGTCGCCGCCCGGCCCGCTGAAGTCGAGCTCGCGTCCGCCGGCCGCTTTCGCTTCCGTCCTGATCCTCATGGTCAAGCATCCTCCCCCGTCGCCGCGCCCGCCGGCACGGCGAGACCGGTCGGTCGTTCCAGCACATGGCGCGGGGCCAGATGGAACCCGCAGGCGGCGAACAGGCGGAGCAGCGCCTCCGCGGTCCAAGCCGCCTCGCTGCGCAGCTCGCGCACGCCCGTCCGGCGAAGCCGCGCGTCGAGCGCGGTGATCAGCGCTTGCCCGACCCCCAGTCGTTGCATGTCCGGCGCGACGCCGATCGCGTCCATCGTCGCCACGGGGAACCGGCCGCCGAACTCGCCGTCGAGGATCTGCGCCAGTACGAAGCCTTGCAGCATGCCTTGGCGGGGGTAGCCCAGGGCGACGAGCGCGGCGTGGTCATTCGACAAGGCGCGGAAGCGCTTGGCGAAGTAGCCGCGGCGCGACTGCCCCGAGTTCGCGCGGTCGATCTCGACGACGCGGGCCAGGTCGTCCGGGACGAGCGCCCGGACGTCGGCGGGCAGCGGAGCGGGGTGGTTGGCAAGGTTGGCTGCCATGCTGCGGTTCCTTCCGGTACGGCAATCAGCGCGCCATCGCATAGGCCTCGGCGAAGCGCGCGTCCGCCTCGGCGTCGAGCGTCTCCTCGATCAGGGGAATCAACGCGACCTCTTCCTTCTCGATGTGCGACAGGAGGGACTCGACCAGCTCGCCCGCCAGGCGGTGGAACTCCACCCACGCGTCGGGCGCGAAGGAACCGTCCTGGCCCGCCTGCAGCAACGCGCGCAGGCGCAGGCGCGCCGGCAGCATGGACGCGTGCTCCTCGGTCAGCAGTGGCCCGAGATCGCCTTCCCCGCGCGCTTCGAGGGCCGGAAACAGCTCGTCCTCCTCGAAGCGGAAGTGCCGTTCGATCTCGCCGACGAGGGCGTCGCCGAGATCGCGGCGCAGGGATGCGAAGGCCGCGTCGTCCGCGCCCGGCGGGTTGGACGGACCGTGGCGGGCGAGCGCGCCGCCGAGCCGCTCCATCAAGGCGGCGGCTTGCATGTGCTCCTCGTGCAGCATGCGCGAGACCTGGCGATCGAACGTCATGGCTTCATCTCCGATTGGGGGGCCGTCGCGCCGCCGCCCCGCATGGGCGGCTGCGCCGCCTCGGCGAAGAGCCGGCGCACCAGCCGCCGCGTCAGCGCCGCGGCGACGCGCCGGCGATAGTGGGCGGGCGTCATGGTGCTGCGCATCGGCGAGACCTGCTTCTGCACCAGCTTGTCCAGCCTCTCGAGCGCCGCGTCGTCGACGCCGTGTCCGATCTCGGCATCCGTCCCGGCAAGCCGGAACGGCCGGGAGCCGGTTCCGGTGAGGGCGACCCGCAACCCGGCCAACGTGTCGCCCGACCGCCGCAGCGCGACCGCGACGCCCGCCAGCGGGAAGTCGATCGCGCCGCGAACGCGCGACTTCGCGTAGTCGGCGATCCATCCGGATGCCGCCGGAACGTGCAGCGCCACCAGCAATTCCTCGTCGCCGAGGCAGAGAGGCGCCGCGCCGTCGTCGCGATAGAGCTCGCACAGCTTCGCGATGCGCCGGCCGCCCGGTCCCGCTATCTCGACGCTCGCATCGAGGACCATCGCCGCCGGGGCGAGGTCGCCGCTGAATGCGGCATGGCAGCGCGTGCCGGTGGGCGCGACGTGGCAGACCGTTCCCTCGCGCTTCAGGCAAAAGCCGTTTGCCCGGCGCCACCACTGGCTCTGGTTGTAGAACACGCAACGGGTATCGAGGCAGAGGTTGCCGCCGACCGTCGCGGCCGTGCGATGCTGCGGCCCGGCCACGGTGGCCGCGGCGGATGCCAGCACCGGCGCATGGCGCGCGACCAGAGCATCGGCCTGCAGCCGCGCCAGCGTCGTCGCGGCGCCGATCCGCAGCCGGTCGCCGTCGACCGCGATGCCGGCGAGCTCGGCGATCATGCCGATGTCGATCAGTGTTTCCGGCTCGACCAGGCCGCGCGCCATTGCGGGCAGCAGGTCCGTGCCGCCGGCAAGGAAGCGGGCGAGGGGATCGGCCGCGCGCGCCGCGAGCGCTTCCGCCAGCGAGCGGGGCGTCACGAGGCGGAATCCGGGCATCGCCGCCGTCATGCCGCGCCCCTGGCGGCCGCCAGGCGCAGCTCGCGCCTGCGCTTGGCGAGCGCTTCCAGGACCTTGTCGGGCGTTATCGGCAGCTCGAGGAAGCGCACGCCGATCGCGTCGGCGACGGCGTTGGCCAGCGCCGGCATGAAGCCGGCCAGCGAGCCTTCGCCGGCCTCCTTGGCGCCGAACGGCCCGTTCGGGTCCACGCTCTCGACGATCTGCACGTCGATCGGCGGCGATTCCTGGATCGTCGGGACGCGGTAGTCCAGCAGGTTGGCCGCAAGCGGCAGTCCGTCCTCGTAGCGCGTCTCCTCCGACAGCGCCTGGCCCATGCCCATCCAGACCGATCCCTGCACCTGGCCCTCGACCGACAGCGGGTTGAGCGCCCGCCCGCAGTCGTGCGCCACCCAGACTCTTTCCACCGCGATCGCGCCGGTTTCCTGGTCGACGGCCACCTCGACCACCTGGGCCGCGTAGCTGTAGCCCATGGTCGCGCCGACCGCGCCGCCGCGCTGCTTGCCGCCCTGGTACGCCACGGGGACGGTGAAGCTGCCGGAAGTCGTGATCGGGCCCGCCTCGCCCAGCGCGGCGCGCACGACCGCGTCGAACGCCAGGCCCTCGTGCTGGCCGCCGGGGACGCGGAAGACCTCGTCGCCGCATTCGACGATCGCCGGGTCCGCATCGAGGAGGCGCGCGGCGGCCTCGATCAGCCGCCGCCGCAGCTTTTGCGCCGCGTCCAGCGCCGCGTTGCCCACCATGAACGTGACGCGCGAGGAGTACGATCCGTTGTCCTTCGGCGTCACCGCGCTGTCGTTGGCGATCACGCGTATGCGCTCGACGGCAATGCCGAGGACTTCGGCCGCGACCTGCGCCAGCACGGTGGACGAGCCTTGGCCGATATCGGCGGCACCGGTCAGCAGGGTCACGCTGCCGTCGAAATCGAGCTTCAGGTTGACGACGGCGTGCGGCTCGCCGGTCCAGTGCACCGGCTTGGCCGCGCCGCTGACGTAGTGCGAGCACGCCATCCCGAGCCCGCGTCCCGGCGCGGGCTGGCGGCGACGCTCGCGCCAGGCGCTGGCCCGTTCCACGCGGTCGAGGCACTCCGCCAGGCCGCAGGAGTTGACGATCGCTCCGTTGGGCGTGGTGCAGGGCGCGGCGAGGAGGTTGGCGCGCCGGACGGCAAAGGGATCGAGGCCGAGCGCCTCGGCCATCTCGTCCATCAGGCATTCGAAGGCGTGCCGCACGTTGACCGTGCCGTGGCCGCGCATCGCGCCGCAGGGCGGCGTATTGGTGTAGACCCGGTAGCCGTCGTACCGCACGGCCGCGATGTCGTAGATGGCATGCAGCAGGGCGCCCGCGTACAGAACCGTGACGATGCCGTAGCCGGCATAGGCGCCGCCGCGCTGGACCACCTCGCAGGCCGCGGCCGTGACGCGGCCGTTCTCGGCCATGCCGAGCTTCAGCCTCACCTCCGTCTCGGGGCGCCCGCGATGGGTGAGCGCCGTCTCCTCGCGGCTGAGCTCGACCTTCACGGCGCCATTGGCGGCACGGGCGAGGAGGGCGGCGACGAGCTCGAAGTTCAGGGTTTCCGTCCGCGCGCCGAATCCGCCGCCGACGAACGGCTTGACCACGCGGATGCGGCTCTCCGCGACGCCCAGGCAGCGCGCCAGCATCAGGTGCACGTAATAGGGCACCTGCGACACCGTCCACAGCGTCAGCTGACCGCGCTCGCCGTCCCAGCGCGCCAGCGCCGCATGCGGCTCGATATGCGCGTGGGTCACCTCGGCGCAGCGATAGGTCGCCTCGCGCACCAGCTTCGCCGCGGCGAACCCGGCCGTCACGTCGCCGAACTCGTGATGCACCTCGCGCTGGATGTTGTTCGGGCTGCCGGCATGCAGCGGCGTCGCGCCCGGCGCGCGCGCCGCGTCGGCCGAGAAATAGGCGGGCAGCTCGCGCGCGGTGAAGCGGATCAGCCCGATCGCCCGTTCGGCGGTCGCCGCATCGACGGCGGCCACGGCGGCGACCGGCTCGCCGCGATAGCGCACGCGGCCGCGCGCCAAGGGATACTCGTTCATCGCGATGGGCAGCACGCCGTAGGTCTGGTCGCAGTCCGCGCCGGTGACGACGGCGGCGACACCCGGCAGCGCGCGCGCCGCCGCGACGTCGACCTCGACGATCTCCGCATGGGCATGGGGACTGCGCAGGATCCGGCCTACCAGCGCGTCGGGTGCGGCGATGTCGGCCGTGTAGCGGGCGGCACCCGTGACCTTCTCCGGCCCGTCGATCAGGGGCAGGCGCCGGCCGATGGCATGATCGCGGGCGGAGCCGGTCATGGTTCGGCGGCCGCCGACGTCTTGACCGACTCGATGATCTTCACGTAGCCGGTGCAGCGGCACAGGTTGCCGGACAGGGCGTCGCGGATCGCCGCGTCGCTCGGGTTGCGGTTGCGGCGAAGCAGCGCCTCCGACGCCATGATCATCCCGGGGGTGCAGAAGCCGCACTGCGTGCCGAGGCGCTCGTGGAACGCGCGCTGCAGGCGCGACAGGCGCCCGCCGGGTGCCAGCCCCTCGATGGTCTCGACCCGCTTTCCCTCGCAGCGGCGCGCCAGTGTCAGGCAGGCGAGGACGGGCGCGTCGTCCAGCAGCACCGTGCAGGCGCCGCATTCGCCGCCGTCGCAGCCCTGCTTGGTGCCGGTGAGCCCCGCGACGGCGCGCAGGTAGTCGAGCAGGGTCGAGCGGTCGCTGACGGCGTCCTCGCGCGTGCGGCCGTTCAGGACGAGGCGGAGGATCGATTTCATGACGGGACCTTGCGCAGGTCGCGCACGCGCACGGCCTTGCCCTGCGAGCGCGGCACCTCGCCCGGCTGCTTCACCGCGACCTCGCAGGTGACGCCGATGGCCGACTTGAGGTGGTGCCTGACCGCGGCGCCGATGCGGGCGCGGTCGCCCTCGCTTGTGCCGCCATCGGCGGCCTCGACCTCGACCCTCAGCGAGTCGAGCGCGCCCGCGCGTTCCACCACCAGCTGGTAGTGCGGCGCCAGCCCGCGGAATCCGACCAGCAGTGTCTCGATCTGCGATGGATACACGTTCACGCCGCGAATGATCAGCATGTCGTCGTTCCGCCCGGTGATCCGCATGATGCGCAGATGCGTGCGGCCGCAAACGCAGCGATCCGCGGTCAGGCGCGTGATGTCGCGCGTGCGGTAGCGGACCATGGGCAGCGCTTCCTTGGTCAGCGTCGTGATCACCAGCTCGCCGGTGTGACCGAAAGGAAGCGGCTTGCCGGTTTCGGGGTCGATCACCTCGAACAGGAAATGATCCTCCCAGCCGTGCAGTCCCGCGCGCGCTTCGACGCATTCGACCGCGACGCCGGGCCCCATGATCTCGGACAAGCCGTATACGTCGACCGCCTTGATGCCGAGGCGGCGGTCGAGCTCGGCGCGCATGGCCTCGCTCCAGGGCTCGGCGCCGAACAGCCCGACGCGCAGGCGCGAGCGGGCCAGGTCGATGCCGTCCCGCTCGGCCGCCTCGACGATGTTGAGGGCGTAGGACGGCGTGCTGCACAGGACGTCGGCGTCGAAGTCGCGGATGAGGACGAGCTGCTTCTCGGTGTTGCCGCCGGACATCGGCACGACAACGCAGCCCAGCCGCTCGCCGCCGTAATGCGCGCCCAGGCCGCCGGTGAACAGCCCATATCCGTAGGCGTTGTGCACGACGTCGCCGGGACGCGCGCCGGCGCACGCCATCGAGCGCGCCATCAGCTCCGCCCAGTTCTCGATGTCGTCCCGCGTGTAGCCGACCACGGTCGGCTTGCCGGTGGTGCCCGACGACGCGTGCAGCCGGGCGAGCCGATTGCGCGGCACCGCGAACAGGCCGAACGGATAGTTGTCGCGCAGATCGGCCTTGGTCGTGAACGGCAGGTGCGCGACGTCGTCGAGGGAGGCGATGGCAGCAGGGCTGACGCCCGCCGCATCGAAGGCGCGACGGTAGTGCGCGACGCGATCGTAGGCGTGCCGCACGACCTGCTTGAGCCGGGAAAGCTGCAGCGCCGCGAGCGCGTCGCGCGATGCGGTCTCGATCTCCGGGTTGCGCATATGGGCGGGCACGTCGCGGGCGCTGCCGAGGGTCCGTGCTGCATGGGCGTTCATCAAGGGCTCCCTTCGATATACTCGGCGCCGGCGGCGAAGGCCGAGCGCGTCCCGGACCCGCGCCGCGGCAGCCTCGGCAAGTCGAGGTTCTGGAAATGGGCCGCGCGCGTGACCACGACGATCTTCCACACCGCGCCGCCGGCGCAGGCGGCGACGCCGGCGACCGCGAGCAGCGGCGCCGCCGCGCCAGCGGGCGCCGCCAGGGCCGCCAGCGCCAGCAGCACCGGCACCGCGTGCCCGACCGCGTGCAGCCACGGCGTCGCCGCATCGATCCGGTCGCGCGCCAGCGGGCCGATCCCGCCGGCCTCGGCATCGGCGCGGTAGTCGCGCCACAGCCACCCGTTGAGCGCGGCGAGCAGCAGGACGAGCGGCGACGCCTCCGTCGCCGGGACGGCCTGGCCGGTGACGAACAGCACGGCGAGCAGCGCGCCGAAGCCTTCGAACAGGCCCGAGGCGAGCAGCATCCATGGGATCAGCGGGGCCCGCCAGGCCGGGATGCCCTTGCCGGCGTGCAGGATGCGCGCCTGGCAATAGAGGAAGGCGGCCGCCGAAGCGGCGATTAGCGGCGCGAGCGTGGGCCGCGGCTGCCACAGATTGGCGGCCACCAGCAGGTAGAGCAGGCCGACCGCGTAGATCTCGCGGCTCATCCACGAGGTCTGCGGCCGGCGCAATGCATGGAGGAACCGCCGCTTGCGGCCGATCTCGAAGAACACGGACAGCAGGCCGGCGGCGATGATCGCGGCGGCGAAGGGGTAATGGAAGCGCGCGACGGATGCGGGCAGATCGAGCGCGGTCTGCGCCAACCACGTCGCGACGGCAAGGCCGGCGCCGGCGCCGCCGAGCGTGAAGTTCATGGCCGCCCGCAAGTCCCAGCGCTGCTGCAGCTTGCCGACCAGCGGGTTGCCCGGGTCGCGCATGCGATCGTCGTCCATCGCCGCGAGGTCGGGGCCGCCGCCAGGGATCGCCGGGGTCTGGTACAGGTAGCGGATCATCGGCCGCGTTCCCTGGGCCTCGTTGAGCACGAAGCTGTCGTTCTCGCGCACCAGGCGGGCGACATCGCTGTCGGGATCGTTGAAGTCGCCGAATCGCAGGGCCTGCGTGATGCAGGCCGCGGCGCAGACGGGCGTGGCGTGCAGGTCCTTGCCGGGCGTCATCCCGTGCTTCAGCGTGGCGTCGATCTTGCCGACGCAGAACGTGCATTTCTGGGCCACGCCGATGCGCTCCGGGCGCGCGACGGCGCGTTCCTGCAGCGTGTCGAGTTCGCCGAAATAGCGCTTGCGGTCGTGCGCGATGTGCCGCGCCTGATACGGACAGGCTACCGCGCAGCTGCCGCAGCCGATGCAGCGGTCGTGGTCGATCGCGACGATCCCGTCGGCCCGGCGATAGGTTGCGCCGGTCGGGCACACCGGAACGCACGGCGGATCGTCGCAGTGCTGGCAGCCGGTGACGAGGAAGAGCCGCTGCACGTCGGGAAACTCGCCCAGCTCGACGTCCAGGACCTGGCGCCACTGCATGCCCGGCGGCGTGTCGTTGGCGTGCTTGCAGGCGATGGTGCAGGTCTGGCAGCCGATGCAGCGGTTGAGGTCGACCACCATGCCCCAGCGCGGCGGCAGTCCGGCGGCCGGCGCCTGGCGCGCTTGGCCGTCGAAGGCCGACATCTACGCCGCGCTCCGCGCGCCGGGCGCGGGGCCCAGCTTGACGCGAACGAGGTCCGCGCCGCTGCCGGTCGCATCGGTCAGCGACAACGCCATCGGCGCCACGCTGTTGAGGCTGGCGAGGCCGAGATCCTTGGCGAATGGCGTCGCCCAGTGGTCGAACTGCCCGATCATCACGATCGTGTCGGGGCGGACCCCCTCGCGCAGGACGGCCCGGCCCTCGGTGGCGCCGGCGACGGATTCGATCCGCACCGGATCGCCCTCGCCGATGCCGAGGCGGCGGGCCGTGGAGCGATTGATGATGACGCCCTTGTGGCCGGCGACGTTGAGCGCCACTTCGTTGATGATCGGCAGGCCGGCGTTCGAGCCCCAGGCGTATTGCATGCTGCGCGCGGTCAGCGCCCAGAAGGGGAATTCGTCGGGGTCGCGGCCGACCGAGCGGGCGTAGCCGACATAGATGTCCGGGAACGCGTGGTAGTGCGGCAGCGGCTCGTATTCCCCGAGCTGCTTGTCCCACCAGGCGACGCCGATCTCGTGCAGCCGGGCGGCAAGCTGGGTCCCGTGGCGCTTGATGCGTTCCTGGTAGGGAATCTCGAAGCGCAGGCCGCGCTCCTTCAGCGTCGGGTAGAGATACCAGTCGGTCTCGGGGAAGGGCCGCAGCATGAAGCCGTTCTCGCGGAACCAGTCGATGCCGTGGACCTCCTCGCCGTGGGACAGCTCGTGGCTCGCGGCAAGCGCGACCCGATTCCAGATCGCCTCGCTGCCGTGCGCCCCGGAGGGATCGAGGCTGTAGTCGTAGTCGGCGCCCTTGAGCTTGACGCCCGCCGCGCCGCGATTGATCGCCTCGTTGTACGCCGCGAGGAGCCCGGTGCGTTCGGCCAGCGCCGTTGCGATCTCGGTCATGTCGCGGCAATCGACCGGCGGCTTGCCCGTCGGCTGCCGCACCGCCCAGCCGTGATGAGCCCAGAACTGCTCGATGAACTTGGTGCCGCCGATCTGCATCAGCTGCAGGCTCTCGAGGTCGGTCGCCTCGGGCAGCAGGATGTCGGCCATGTGGTTGGTTTCGTCGCGCGTGTAGGCGAAGGCGACGACGAAGGGGAATTCCGCGATGCGCCGGGCGACTTCCGGCGCTTCCCACGAGGAGATCGCCGGGTTGGTGCGATAGACGAACCAGAGCTCGGGCTTCGACGGCGCGGGCCAGCGCTCGGGCGGCTTGCGCTGGAACAGCCAGGGCAGATGGGCGGGCCCCAGCGCGGCGGACCAGGGCGAATGCCCCGCCAGCGGTACCAGCGTGCGATAGGCGTTGCGGATGTGCGGCTTCGCCTGCCAGCCGTCGCGCGTGGTCTCGTTGAACGGGTAGTGCATGAAGCCGTCCGGTCCGGGCTGGACCGACTTCAGCCGGTCGCCGGCGGGGCGGTTGATCTTCACGTTGGTGCCGAGCAGCCCGCCGGGCACCTCGAGCGCGCCGACCAGGCACGCAAGCACGGTGCGCGCCCACACCGCCTGGTAGCCGCCCCAGCCGTTGTTGACGGTCTTGCCCAGGATGACGGCGACGGGGCGGAACGGCATCGTGCGGCCGCCGATCTCGACGGTCTGGCCGACGCAGGCATGCGCCAGGAACTCGTCCGCGATGCGCCGGATCGTCGCCGCCGGGATGTCGCACTGGGCGGCCGCCCAGTCGGGCGTGTAGCGGGCGATGTGGTCGCGCAGCGCCTGGAAGGCCGGCTTGGCGTCGACCGCGGCCGCGTGCGTCCAGACCTGGTCGTCGGGGCCGACCTCCACGCCCGCGGCCTTGTGGACGCCTTCCAGCGCGGGCTCGCGCGCGCCGGCGTCGAACGGTTTCGCGGTGCCGTCGGCCGGATCCAGGACCAGCGGCTTGCGTGTCGCCGGGTCCCTGAGGAAGTAGCCGTTCGGACCCACGAGATAGGGCGCATTGGTATCGTGCGCCAGGAAGGGCACGTCGCACGCCTCGCGCCAGTCGCGCTCGTGCAGGATGCGGTGGATCAGCGCGTAGAGGAAGGCCGCGTCGGTCTTGGGCCGGATCGGAACCCACTCGCCCGCCATCGCGCCGGCGATCGACAGGTGCGGCTCGACCTGGACCCGCTTGATGCCGCGCGCGCGTGCGTCGGCGTGCCGCCACACGCCGGCGACGCCGCCGGACGCGTCGGTATTGGTGCCGCAGGAGATCACGTAGCGGCAGCGCGGCGTGTCGGGCGACACGATGAAGGCGCGATGCCACAGCTCGCCGTAGAGATGCTCCGAGTGGTAGCACTTGACGCCTTGGCCCGAGCCGAAGCCCATGTCGACGGGGCCCCAGGCGGACAGAAAGGCCGGCAGCGTGCCCATGTACTGCGTCGGCGTGCCGCCGCCGCCGAAGCTGGCGGCGACGCGCGGGTAGCCTTGCTCGTCGATGACGCCCTTGGCGCGGATCTCGCGCAGCTTCGCGGCGATGGTGTCGAGCGCCTCCTCCCAGGATATCCTGACGAAGCCGGGATCGTGCGCCCGGCCCTTCAACGGGTTCGTGCGACGCATCGGGCCGGCGATGCGGTGGGGATTGTAGGTCTTCTGGATCAGCCCGTAGGCCTTGACGCAGACTCGCCCGCCGCCCGGATGCTCGTTGCAGATGTCGAAGTTCGGGGCGATGCGGACGGCAACGTCGTTCTTGACCTCCACCTTGAGCAGATCCGGTCCCGCCACGCACTGGTAGCAGTAGACCGGTATCCGCCGGGTGGAGGGAGCCGTCATGCGGTCGCCGCCGCGGCGGCCTTCGCCCGCTTCGCCGCCAGGCGTTCCTTCGTCTTGCCGACGTCGGCGACGAACCGGACGTGCCGGCCGCGCGCGACCTCCTCGACGGCGTCGCGGGCCGAGATGTCCAGGACCACCAGCCGGCCCTTGACCTCGGCGATGGTCGCCGTGATGTCGACCGGCATTCCCAGCAGGGTCGGCGCCACGTGATCCAGTTCGACCCGCGTGCCGACCGAATCCTCGCCGGCGTCCAGGTGCTGCAGCAGCAGGTCGCGGCACGTCATCTCGATGTCGCGGACCAGCCACGGCGTGGCATAGACCCGGGCGTCCTCGCCCATGAAGTCGATCGTGCGCGGACCGTCGACGACCCAGCGGCGCGTGACGGTTGCGCCCGTGACGAGGCTCGGCTTCATCGTCCGTCTCCCTGCGATGGCGGCGCGGCGGCGCGCTGTCCCGGCGCCAGTGTCCGGTCGGGCGCCGGGTGTTTCCTTGATCTTGGGCAATTAACAGGCATTTCGGTACGTGTATCCCTATTTCATGCAGCGGCATGCGGGAATTGCCGCCAGGGTCGGCACCGGCCCGGGGCGCTGCCGCTCGGGGCCGGCCGCTGGAGCGGCGGCGGCGCGCAGCCTGTATCGCTGGATCTTGCCCGTGGCGGTCTTCGGCAGTTCGGGCACGAAGTTGAACCAGCGCGGATACTTGTATGGCGCCAGCCCGTCGCGACAGTGGCGCTTCAGCTCCTCCTCCAGCGCGGTGCCCGCGTCCGCGGCGTTCTTCAGCACGATGAAGGCTTCCGGCTTGACCAGCTCGTCGGTGTCGGGCCGTCCCACGATCGCGGCCTCCAGCACTTTCGGATGCTCGATCAGCTTCGCTTCGATCTCGAAGGGCGAGCACCAGATGCCGCCGACCTTGAGCATGTCGTCGCTGCGGCCGCAGTAGATGAAGTAGCCTTCGCCGTCGCACCGGTAGGTGTCGCCGGTGTCCAGCCACCCGCCGATCATCGTGCGCGCGGTCCGTTCGGGATTGTTCCAATAGTACCTGGCGATCGATTGGCCGGCGATGATCAGCCTGCCCGGTTCGCCGTCCTTCGCCGCCTTGCCGCTCTCATCGACGATGCGCGCGCGATAGCCGGGCACCAGGCGTCCGGTCGACCCGGGCCGGATATCGCCCGCGACGTTGGAGATGAAGATGTGCAGCGCCTCGGTGGAGCCGATGCCGTCGAGGATCGTCAGCCCGGTCCGCGCGTGCCAGCGGCGGAAGATGTCGGCGGGCAGCGCCTCGCCCGCCGACACGCACTGGCGCAGCGACGAAAGGTCCGGCCGGGCCGTTTCCAGCGCCTGGAGCTGCGCCGCGTAGAGCGTGGGCACCCCGAAATACAGGCTGGGGCGGAATCGCGCGATCGTCTCCAGGGTGTTCTGCGGCGTGGGGCGCTGGTCCATGAGCACGACCGTGCCGCCGACCCACAGCGGAAACGTCATCGCGTTGCCGAGGCCGTAGGCGAAGAAGAGCTTCGCCGCGGAGAAGAACACGTCGTCGGGGCGCGCGCCCAGCGTCTCGACGCCATAGTGCTGGCTCGTCACCACCATGTCGCGGTGCAGATGGACGGCCCCCTTCGGCCGGCCGGTCGAGCCGGACGAGTAGAGCCAGAAGCAGTCGTCCTCGGCGCGCGCGGGCGCCGGCGGGAGGTCCGTCGAGGCCGCTTCCATCCGGCCCGCGAGCGAGCCCTCGGCCGCGCCGCATTTCAGCACCGCGATCCGGCGCTCGCGGGTCGCCGTCAGGGCCGGCTCGACCTCGGCCGCGAACTCCGGCGAGTAGGCGATCGCCGCGGCGCCCGAATCGGCGATCGCGAAGCCATAGTCGTCGTGGCGAAGCAGGGTGTTGAGCGGCACCGGCACGATGCCGGCGCGGATCGCGCCCCAGAACAGGTAGAAGAACTCGGGACAGTCCTTGACGACGAGCAGCAGCCGGTCGCCGGGCGCGAGGCCCGCCGACCTCAGGACGTTGCCGCAGCGGCGGACGCGCTCGGCGAGCTGGCGGTAGGTGACGCTTTCGGACGCCGTGCGGATGGCGACCTTGTCCGCGCGGCCCTCGGCCAGATGACGATCGATGAACGCGACGGACACGTTGAAGCGTGGGGCGAAGCGCAGCGCCGCGGGCCGCGTCGACGGATCGACCAAGACGGTGTCGTCCTGCATGGCGCTCCTCCGGATGTTCTTCTCATACCCGCCCTGCAGCCGGGCCCGGCTGGGCCGGCCCCGGAGATCGCAATCCCGCCGCGTTCGCACCTCTTTGATAAATCGGTACCACAATACCTATTTACATCCTGGTCGAGCGCCAGCATGTTGTCAAGTTGTTGATTTCGACCTGGTTCCGTACGCGGAGGACGCAGACGCATGACGGGCGCCCGCAGCGAGGCGAAGCCGCCGCGAGGCCAACGGCGGACCGCGCGCCGGCCACAGGCCCGTTGGCGCCGGCGCGCGCCATGAGCAGCAACCGCCGCCTGCCGCATCGGCGCGAGAATTCGCGGCCCGCATCGTCCGGCGAATTGACCCCCGACGGGCTGCGCTTGCGTCCGGTCGAGCTCGCCGATGTCGCGGGAATCGTGGATCTCGACCATCGCAACACCGGGGTTTCGAAGCCCGCCTACTGGCGCGAGCTGTGTCAGCGCTACGTGCAGGGCCCGCATCCCGAGCTGTTCCTGGTCGCCGAGCGCGACGGCGCGATCGAGGGGCTGATCATCGGCGAGGTGCGCGCCTGGGAGTTCGGCTCCGAG
>JAKLKW010000024.1 GCA_023150455.1 Alphaproteobacteria bacterium
GCAAGAGAACGCCCGCCGTCAGTCGGAACAGCAGCAGCGCGTCCAGCAGGAGAACGCGCGTCGCCAAGCCGAGCAGCAGCAGCGGACGCAGCAGGAGAACGCGCGTCGCCAGGCCGAGCAGCAGCAGCGGGCGCAGCAGGAGAACGCGCGTCGCCAGGCCGAGCAGCAGCAGCGGGCGCAGCAGGAGAACGCGCGTCGCCAGGCCGAGCAGCAGGAGCGCGCGCAGCAGGAGCAGGCGCGCCGTCAGGCCGAGCAGCAGCAGCGCGCGCAGCAGGAGCAGGCCCGTCGCCAGGCCGAGCAGGCGGCCAAGGCGGTGGCCGAGCAGCAGCGGGCGCAGCAGGAACAGGCGCGCCGCCAGGCGGAGCAGGCTGTCCGGCAGCAGCGCCGGCAGCAGGCCACGCCGCCGCAGCAGGCGCCGAACCAGGCGCCGCCGCAATCGAAGGGCAAGCCGCCGCGCGAGCAGGAAGGCCGCGACCAGCGCAACCGCGGCAAGCCCGACAAGGGCTGACGGCAGGCCCGTCGCCGGCGCGCCCGCGCGCGCACCCCGCTTGACTTGGCGCGAGATCGGCCGCCATCGTGCCGACAAGAGCGATGTCATTCCGGGAGGAGCCCATGATCGCTGTTGCGCTGCGCGGCGCGCTGCTGGTCGGCGCGCTCGTCGCATGGGGCGCGGTCGCCGCGGCGGCCGACGTCAAGTCCGTGAAGATCACCCAGATCGTCGAGCATCCGGCGCTGGATGCGGCGCGCAAGGGCGTCATCGACGAGCTTGCCGCCCAGGGGTTCAAGGAGGGCCGGAACCTCAGGCTCGAGTACCAGACGGCGCAGGGCGACATCGGCACGGCGGGGCAGATCGCGCAGAAATTCGCCGGCGACAATCCCGACGTCATCGTGCCGATCTCGACGCCCTCGGCCCAAACCGTGGTCGCGGCGGCGAAGGGCCGGCTGCCGGTCGTCTTCACCGCGGTCACCGACCCGATCGCGGCCAAGCTGGTGACCGACCCGATGAAGCCGGGCGCGAACGTCACCGGCATCACCGATCTCTCGCCGCTGGACAAGCATGTCGAGCTGATCCGCGCCGCCGCGCCCAAGGCGAAGCGGATCGGCGTCCCGTTCAATCCCGGCGAGGCCAACGCCGTCGTGCTGGTCAAGCGGCTGAAGGAGCTGGCGCCCGCCGCCGGCCTCGCCATCGTCGAGGCGCCGGCGCCGTCGGGTGGCGACGTGCTGGCGAGCGCGCGCTCGCTGGTGGGCAAGGTCGACGCGATCTACGTGCCGACCGACAACACCGTCGTGCAGGCGCTGGAAGCGGTCATCAAGACGGGGATCGAGGCCAAGATCCCCGTGTTCGCCGGCGACACGGATTCGGTGAAGCGCGGCGCCGTCGCGGCGATCGGCTTCGACTACTACGACGTCGGCCGCCAGACCGGCAAGGTGGTGAGCCGCGTGCTCAGGGGCGAGAAGCCGGGCGACATTCCCGTCGAGGGCGTCGGCGTCACGCAGCTCCACGTCAACCCCGGGGCGGCGGAGAAGATGGGGCTTTCCCTGCCCGAGAGCCTGGTCAAAGGCGCGAAGACCGTCATCAAGTAGCGATCGGCCGGCGGGGATCCACGAGAGGGCGGCGCCGTTGAGCCTGATCGCTTTCCTGGGCGCGATCGAGACCGGGTTCATCTTCGCGCTGGTCGGGCTCGGGGTCTTCATCAGCTTCCGCGTGCTGAACTTCCCCGACCTGACGGTCGACGGGTCGCTCCCGCTCGGCGCCGCGGCGTCGGCGTCGCTGATCGTCGCCGGGTTCGATCCCTACTCGGCCACCGCCATCGCGATGCTGGCGGGCGCCGGCGCGGGGCTGGTGACCGCCTGGCTCAACCAGGCGCTCAGGGTCCTGCATCTGCTCGCGAGCATCCTCACCATGATCGCGCTCTACTCGATCAACCTGCGCGTCATGGGCCGGCCCAACCAGCCGCTGCTGGGCGAGCGGACGATGCTGAGCGACATCGAGCCGCTCGGTCTCGGGCCCTACGGCTCGGTCGCCGTCACCGCCCTGGTCGCGGCCGCGGCCGTCGCGCTGCTGGCCCTGTTCCTCACGTCCGAGATCGGCCTTGCCATGCGCGCCACGGGCGCGAACCCGCGCATGGCGCGCGCCCAGGGCGTGCGCACCGGCGCGATGACCTATGTCGGGCTGGCGCTCGCCAATGCGCTGGTGGCGCTCGCCGGCGCGCTGTTCGCGCAGATCCAGGGCGGCGCCGATATCTCGATGGGCATCGGCGTGATCGTGGTCGGGCTCGCGGCCGTCATCCTCGGCGAGGCGACCCTGCCGGCGCGCGCGGTGCTGTGGGCGCTCGTCGGCTGCGTCCTGGGCTCGCTCGTCTATCGCCTCGCCGTCGCCGCCGCGCTGCAGGCGAACGTGCTGGGCCTGCAGGCGCAGGACCTCAAGCTCCTGACGGCGGTGCTGGTCGCGGCCGCCATGCTCGCGCCGCTCTTGCGCGAGCGCTGGGCGGCGGCGTGGGCCGGACGGCGATGATCGAGCTTTCGGGCATCCACGTGCGGTTCAACCGCGGATCGCCGATGGAGACGCACGCGCTGCGCGGCGTCGACCTGACGCTGGCCGACGGCGAGTTCGTGACCGTGATCGGCAGCAACGGCTCGGGCAAGTCGACGCTGCTGAACGTGCTGGCCGGCGACGTGCCGCCGGACTCCGGCCGGGTGACGTTCGACGGGACCGACGTCACGGCGCGGCCGGCCGCCGGGCGCGCGGGCGATGTCGCGCGCGTGTTCCAGGACCCGCTCGCGGGTTCATGCGAGCAGCTGACGATCGAGGAGAACCTGGCGCTGGCCGCCTCGCGCGGGGCGCGGCGCTCGCTCGTCCCGGCGGTGACGCGCGACCGGCGCGAGCGCTTCCGCGCGCGCCTGGCCGCGCTGAAGCTCGGCCTCGAGAACCGGCTGCAGGACCGCATGGGCCTCCTGTCCGGCGGCCAGCGCCAGGCGGTGGCGCTGGTCATGGCGACGCTGCGCCCGATCGGCGTGCTGCTGCTCGACGAGCACACCGCGGCGCTCGACCCGCGCACCGCCGGGTTCGTCATGGACCTGACCGACCGGCTGGTGGCCGAGCAGAAGCTGACGACCCTCATGGTGACGCACTCGATGCGCCTTGCGCTCGACCACGGAAGGCGCACGATCATGCTGCACGAGGGTCGCGCCGTGCTGGACGTCAGCGGGCCCGAGCGCGAAGGCCTCGGCGTCGAGGACATGCTGCACCTGTTCGAGCGCGTGCGCGGCGAGGAGCTGAGCGACGACTCGCTCGTGCTGGACTAGACGAAGAAGCTCGCCAACGCCGCCAATCCAAACGCCAGCAGCGCGACGCCCGAGAGACGGTTGATCCAAAGCAGGAGCATGGGCGGCACCTGGCGGCTGAGCGCGGCGGTGACGCCGGCGAGGAACAGCCACCACGCGGCCGAGCCGAGGAACACGCCGAGCACGACGGTCGAGGCGCCGAGCGTCGAGCGGGCGGCGCCGGCGCCGGCGATCTCGCCGAGGCCGAGCCCGGCGAAGATCGCAATGAAGCTCAGGATCGTCGCCGGGTTGGCGAGCGTCAGCACGAAGGTCGAGGCGAAGGCGCCGGCGAGGCTCTCGGCCCTGGCATCCGCCGCGCGCCCCTGCGAACGCGCGGGGGACGGACGCTTCAGCGCGATCTGCAGCCCGAGCGCGATCAGCGCCGCGCCGCCGACCAGGCGGAACCAGCCCTGCTGCGCCACCAGGAAGGAGGACACGGCCGTGAGGCCGAAGGCCGCGACGGCGCCATAGACGCCGTCCGCCGCCGCCGCGCCCATGCCGGTCAGGAAGCCGAGCGGGAAGCCGGAAGCCAGCGAGCGGCGGATGCACAGGATGCCGATCGGCCCGACCGGCGCTGCGATCGCCAGCCCGATCGCCAGGCCGCGAAGGAACAGGCTCGACTCCAAGGAACGCTCCAGCGGATGGGCCGATCGCCCGGGAAACGCGCCTGCCTATCGCATCCCGTCATGCGGCGCAATCGGGCGGCTTCAGACCGGGTCCCAGGAGAACACGTCGGGGCTGCGGTCGAGCGGCAGCAGCGCGGCTTTCAGCGCGGGCATGCCGTGCTCGGCGATCAGCCCGGCCGTCCAGCCCTCGGCGCGGTGCACCGAGCGCACGGGCCGGCTCTGCGACATCAGGAAGATCTCGTTCATGCGCGCCGCGAAGACCTGGCCGGTGATGCCCTTGGCCTTGTCCGACGCGAGGAACACGGCAAGCGGCGCGTTCTTGTCCGGCGTCATCTGCGTGAGCTTGGCGACGCGCGCCTTCTGCTCCGGCGTGTCCGCCGGGATCGAGCTGGTCATGCGGCTCCAGGCGAAGGGCGCGATGCAGTTCGAGCGCACGTTGTAGCGCGCCATGTCGAGCGCGATCGACTTCGACAAGGCCGCGATGCCGAGCTTCGCCGCGGAATAGTTGGCCTGGCCGAAATTGCCGACCAGGCCCGAAGTGCTGGTCATGTGCACATAGGCGCCGCTCTCCTGCTTGCGGAAGTGCTCGGCCGCGGCGCGGCTGACGAAGAACGAGCCGTTCAGGTGCACGTTGACGACCTGGAGCCAGTCCTCGGGCGTCATCTTGTGGAAGATCGCGTCGCGCAGGATGCCGGCGTTGTTGACCACCACGTCGATGCGGCCGAACGCGTCGACCGCCGCCGCGACGATGCGCTGGGCCGAGGTCCAGTCGGACACGCTGTCGGCGTTGACGGCCGCGCGGCCGCCCTGCTGCTCGATGATCTGCCTGGTCTGCTCGGCCGGGCCGCCGGAGCCGCCTTCGCCCGCGAGCGACACGCCGATGTCGTTGATCAGCACGGCGGCGCCGGCATTCGCCATCGCCACGGCGATGGCGCGGCCGATGCCGCCGCCGGCGCCCGTCACCAGCGCGACCTTGCCTTCCAGCAGCGTCGATTTCTCCATGGCTCCCGTGCCCTCGGCCTTGTCGTTCATCACTTGCTCCCGATTTCCACAAACCCGTTGTTGACGACCACCGTGTCGCGCTCGACCACGCGGGCGCGGAAGGCGCCGCTCTGCCAGATCTCCGTGCGGATGGTCTCGCCCGGGAACACCGGCGCGGAAAAGCGCAGCTTGAGCGTCCGCAGCGCGCGGGCGCGGTAATCGGCAAGGCCGCGCAGCAGGGCGTGCGTGACGACGCCGAGCGTGCACAGCCCGTGCAGGATCGGCCGCGGGAAGCCGGCTTTGGCCGCGACACCCGGGTCGGAATGCAGCGGGTTGTCGTCGCCGTTGAGCCGGTAATAGAGCGCCTGCTCCGGCCGGGTCGCCAGGTCGACCGTCAGGTCGGGCGGACCGTCGGGCATCGGATGCGGCGCCTTGATCGGCCCGGCCGGCCCGCCGAAGCCGCCGTCGCCGCGCAGGAAGGTCGTGGAGCGCGTGGTGGCGACGAGCGCGCCGTCGCGGTCGCGCACCTGCTTCTCGGAGTAGAGCAGCGCGCCCTTGCCCGCGCCCTTGTCGACGATGCCGGTCACGCGCGTCAGCCCGGCCAGCGCGCCCTCGACCGGCAGGGCGCGGTGGAGCTCGATCTCCTGCTCGCCGTGCACGACGCGCACCGCATCGACCCCGGTGCGCGGATCGCGGAGCCAGAACCCGGGATGACACAGAACCACGGCCATGGACGGCACCGCCTCGAGGTCGCGGCGGTGATCGACGAAGGCGAGCTGGCGCGTGTCCATCGGATCCTGGCCGAAGCCGATCGAGAGCGCGTAGAAGGCGGTATCGCGCTTGGTGAGGGTCTGGCGGACCTCGGGGATGTCGAAGTCCAGCAGCTTTCCGTAGTCGATCGCCATGACCGCCTAGACCGTCGCCGCGCCGCCGAGCACCGCCGTCACCTGGCTCGACAACGTACCGCCATTGCCGTGGCACAGCGCCACGTCGCACTTCCGGAGCTGCCGCGCGCCGGCCTGGCCGCGGAGCTGCGTGACCGCTTCGAGGATCAGGAACAGCCCATACATGCCGGGATGCACGCAGGACAGCCCGCCGCCGCTCGTGTTGACGGCCAGCCTGCCGCCGGGCCCGATCGCGCCGTCCGCGACGTAGCGCCCGCCCTCGCCCTTGGGGCAGAAGCCGAGGTCCTCCAGGAACAGCAGCGTCGTGATGGTGAAGGCGTCGTAGAGCATCACCAGGTCGGCGTCGGCGGCCTTGAGCCCGGCCATGGCGAAGGCGCGCGCGCCGCTCTCGACCGCGACGGTGCGGGTGAGGTCCTGCATCTGCGCGATCGAGCGATGCGAATGCGCGCCGCCGACGCCCAGCAGGTAGGCCGGCTTCTGCTTCAGGGATCTGGCGCGGTCGGCGCGCACGATGACGCAGGCGGCACCGCCGTCGGTCACCAGGCAGCAGTCGCGCGTGGTCAGGGGATCGCTCACCATGCGCGCGTTCAGCACGTCCTCGCGCGTCAGCGGCCCTTGCGCGAAGGCGGCCGGGTTCAGGTTGGCCCATTGCCGCGCGGCGACGGCGATGTCGGCCAGCATGGCGCGCGTCGTGCCGTATTCGTGCATGTGGCGCCGGGCGGCCAGCGCGTAGGCCGTGATCGGGTGGCGCGGCTTGTACGGCGCCTCGTGCCATTGCGGCTCGCTCATCGAGACCAGCCGCCCGCCGGCGGTGCGCTGGTTCGAGCCGTAGCAGATCAGCACCGCGCTGCAGATGCCGGCGTCGAGCGCAAGGGCCGCCTGCAGCAGATGGATCTCGAACGATGCGCCGCCGATGTTGGTGCCGTCGAAGAAATGCGGCTTGAGGCCGAGATACTCGGCGACCGACAGCGTCGGAAACGCATGCGTGCTGGTCGCGGCGCACAGGCCGTCGATGTCCGCGAGCCCCAGCCCGGCATCGGCGATCGCGGCAAGCGACGCCTCGGCCAGCAGCTCGATGGCGCTCCGGCCCGGCGCCTCGCCCCAGCCGGCGCCGCCGATGCCGACGATCGCGGTGCGCCCGCGCAACCCCGCGCCGCTCACGCGGCACCGGCCGGCGGCACGACGTCGAACACGACCGCGGGCTCGCCGTCGATCGCGGCGATGCGCGCCTTGACGCGCGTGCCGATCGGCGCGGTCTCCACGCCCTCGATGCGCGTCAACAGGCGCGGGCCTTCGTCGAGCTCGACCAGCGCGATGTTGTAGCTGCCGGCGCGCGCGCGGTTGACCGTGATGGAATAGATGGTGCCGAGCCCCGACGCCGCGACCCATTCGAGGTCCTCCATGCCCGTGCCGGGCGCGGCGACGCGCGGATAGAACACGTGTCGCCCCGTCGCGGCGCTGCGCTGGATCATGAAGCGCCCTGCGCGCAGGAATTCGCGGTACTCAGCTTCGGGCCCGGGGCCTGTCGTCGGTTTCGGTGTCATGTTTTCGTCCCTCGCGTCCGTTGCCGGCTCTTTCTACTACGAAATCGCGAGGGTCGGCCCCGCCGACGGGCCGCCGGTACCCGCGGTGCCGGAATTGCGGCCGTCGACTCGCAGGCGTATGATTCGCGTGCTGCTGGCCGCGGTCGCTCCGTGGCTGACGACCGACGTGGCCCAAGCCACCGGCGACCCGCGGCCCCTCGATACCTACGGCACTGGCCCTTGGTTCGGGAGGAACGACATGACGATACGCAATCCCGCCGAGTGGGGCGTCGACCAGCTCAGGCTTGCCGGTGCGGCACTGGGCTCGGCCGGTCGCGCCGTCAGCGAAACCGACGCGGCCAGGCGCTCGGCGCCGCCGGTGGTGCGCCGCATCGAGCTCGCCGACCTGCGCGAGGTGCTGGCGCGCGGCGTCGCCGACTTCGCCGCCTGCCGCACCGACGTGTTCTTCCTGTGCGTGATCTATCCCCTGATCGGCCTGTTCCTGGCGCGGCTCGCCTTCGGCTACGACATGCTGCCGCTCCTGTTCCCGCTCGCCTCGGGCTTCGCGCTGATCGGGCCGGTGGCGGGGCTGGGGCTCTACGAGCTCAGCCGCCGGCGCGAGCAGGGCGTGCGCGCCGGCCTGCCCGATGCGTTCAGCCTCGTGCGCAACCCGTCCTTCGGCGCGATCGCGGCGCTCGGCCTGATGCTGCTCGCGATCTATCTCGCGTGGCTCGCCTCGGCGCTCATGATCTACAACGCCACGCTCGGCCCCAAGCCGCCGGAGTCGCTGCTGAGCTTCACGGAGAGCGTGCTCAGGACCCCGGCCGGCTGGACGATGATCGCGATCGGGGTGGGCGTGGGATTCCTGTTCGCGGTCTTCGTGTTCGTGATCAGCGTCGTCACTTTCCCGCTGCTGCTCGACCGCGATGTGACGCTGCGCACGGCGATCATGACCTCGCTGCGCGCGGTCGTCGCCAACCCGGTCCCGATGGCGGCCTGGGGCGTGGTCGTGGCGGGCGGACTGGTGCTCGGCTCGATCCCCGTGCTGCTCGGGCTGATCTTCGTCCTGCCCGTGCTCGGCCACGCGACCTGGCATCTCTACCGCAAGGTCGTGGTCGAGCCGGGCTCGAGCTAGTCGGCCGGCTTCAGCCGCGTCGAGGGCTCGTAGCGCGCCTCCAGCCGGTCGAGCGCCGCCGTAAACGAGGGCGCGGTCACGGCCCGACCGCGCCTGGGCCGACGAAGGCGATCGCCTCGATCTCGACCAGCATCTCCGGCTCGGCCAATCGCGCCTCGACGGTGGTGCGCGCCGGCGGGTCGGTCGCGAAGACCTTGGCGAACTCCTCGTTCATGATCTGGAAGTGGCGGATGTCGGCGAGATAGACGTTGCACTTCAAGACGTCGGCAGGCGCGGCGCCGCCTTCCTTCAGCACCGCCACGACGTTCTTCAGGGTCTGCACCGTCTGCGCGCGCACGTCGCCGATGCCGACCAGCCTGCCGGTCTCGTCCCAGGCGACCTGGCCGGCGGTATAGACCATCCCGCCGCCCTTGGCGCCGGGCGAATAGGGATAGGTCGGGCGCGGCTGGAACATCAGCGAACGCGGGCGAAGCACTTGTTTTGCCATGCGAACTTGTCTCCCCTGCATGATGCCGGGCCCCCCGTGACTTCCGGGGCCCGTGCGCCCATATTACCGGCGTGAGTCCGTTCCGCAGCTTCCTCGCATGAGCCCCCCGCACCCGCTCTCGGGCGGCAGCGCCGACCCGCAGCCGAAGCGCTTCCAACTCGGCGCGATCCGCACGCTGCTGCCGCATCTCTGGCCGCGCGGCGACTGGGAGCTGCGCGTGCGCGTCGTGCTGGCGCTGCTGTGCCTCGCCGTCGCCAAGGGCGCCACCGTCTACGTGCCGCTCTTCTACAAGCAGGCGATCGACGCCCTTACCCCGGCAGTCGGGACGCACGCCGCGGCCGCCTCCGCGGTGGCCGCCTTGCCGGTCGGGATGATCCTCGCCTATGGCGCGGCGCGCGTGATGTCGCAGCTCTTCGCCGAGCTGCGCGACTTCGTCTTCGCCAAGGTGCAGGCGCGCGCCATCCGCAAGGTGGCGCTCGGCGTGTTCCGCCACCTGCATGCGCTCTCCCTGCGCTTCCACATCGAGCGCCAGACCGGCGGCCTGTCGCGCGCGATCGAGCGCGGCACCAACGGCATCGACAACCTCTTGAGCTTCACCCTTTTCAATATCGCGCCGACGCTGCTCGAGATCCTGCTGGTCTGCGGCGTGCTGTGGGGCCTCTACGACATCAGCTTCGCCGCGGTCACCTTCGTCACCATCGTCGCCTACATCGCCTACACGCTCGGCATCACCGAATGGCGCATCAAGTTCCGCCGCCAGATGAACGAGAGCGACACCCAGGCGAACACCAAGGCGATCGACTCGCTGCTCAACTACGAGACCGTCAAGTATTTCGGCAACGAGGAGCACGAGGCGCGGCGCTACGACCAGGCGCTGGTGAAGTACGAGAAGGCCTCGGTCAAGAGCCACACCACGCTGTCGCTGCTCAACATCGGCCAGGGCGCGATCATCGCCGTCGGCGTGACCATCATCATGCTGATGGCCGGATCCGGCGTCGTGGCCGGCCGTATGACGCCGGGCGACTTCGTGCTGGTGAACACCTACCTGATCCAGCTCTACATGCCGCTCAACTTCCTCGGGTTCGTCTACCGCGAGATCAAGCAGTCGCTGATCGACATGGAGGCGATGTTCCGCCTGCTCGACGTGCCGGAAGAGGTCGCAGACCTGCCGGGCGCGCCGGCGCTGGCCGTGAGCGGCGGCACGATCCAGTTCGACGATGTCTTCTTCAGCTACGACAAGCGCCGCCCGATCCTGAAGGGCGTCAGCTTCACCGTGCAGGCCGGCCACAAGATCGCCATCGTCGGCACGTCCGGCTCGGGCAAGTCGACCATCGCGCGGCTGCTGTTCCGCTTCTACGACGTCTCGGCCGGCGCCATCCGCATCGACGGCCAGGATATCCGCGAGGCGACGCAGGCCTCGGTGCGCGCGGCGATGGGCGTGGTGCCGCAGGACACGGTGCTGTTCAACGACACGATCTACTACAACATCGCCTATGGAAGGCCCGACGCCTCGCGCGAAGAGATCGAGGAGGCGGCGCGCCTGGCGCAGATCGACCGGTTCGTGCGCGCGCTGCCCGACGGCTACGACAGCATGGTCGGCGAGCGCGGCCTGAAGCTGTCGGGCGGCGAGAAGCAGCGCGTGGCGATCGCGCGCACCATCCTCAAGAACCCGCGCATCATGATCTTCGACGAGGCGACCTCGGCGCTCGACTCGCATACCGAGCGGGAAATCCAGGCGAGCCTCGGCGAGATCGCCGCCAACCACACCGCGCTGGTGATCGCGCACCGCCTCTCGACCGTGATCGACGCCGACGAGATCCTGGTGCTGGAGCACGGCGAGGTGGTCGAGCGCGGCCGCCACGCCGACCTGCTGCGCCTCGGCGGCCGCTACGCCGCCATGTGGCAGAAGCAGCAGGAAGCGGCCGAGAAGACCGCGGCCGACGGCAAGGCGGCGGACGTGGCGGCGGCGTAGGGGCGGGCGAATACGGTTGTGTCGTGTGTTTCATCCCTCGAGACGGCCGCTGACGCGGCCTCCTCAGGATGACGCGTCTGGTTCGAAGCTCCGTTGAAACCCTCGTCCTGAGGTGCGAGCGTAGCGAGCCTCGAAGGATGAGAAGCACCGAAGGGGGAACATCCATCCATGACCATCGCTGAACGCCTGAAGCAGCTGAAAATCGACCTGCCCAAGGTCGGCAATCCGATGGGCAGCTACGTGCACGCCAAGCGCGTCGGCAACCTGCTCTACCTTTCGGGCAAGGGGCCGCACTATCCGGACGGCACCATGCCGAAGGGCAAGCTCGGCGCCGGCATGACGATCGAGGAGGGCTACAAGCACGCCCGCCAGGTCGGCCTGGTGCTGATCGCGGCGATGCGCGACGCGCTCGGCGGCGACCTCGACCGCGTCACCGATGTCGTCAAGGTGCTCGGCATGGTCAACGCGACGCCCGATTTCGGCGACCAGCCCAAGGTCATCAACGGCTGCTCCGACCTGTTCATCGAGGTGTTCGGCGAGCGCGGCCGCCACGCGCGCTCGGCGGTCGGCATGGGCTCGCTGCCCGGCGGCATCCCGGTCGAGATCGAGGTCATCGTCGCGGTCAAGTAACGTTGGGACAAAGCTGGGGATACCTTCAACATTTCGATAGTCTGGCACGACAGGCGACGATATGTTGTAGGTCGGTCGCGATTGACCGGAACGATTAGAGAACATAAGCTGGCCCGATCGACGCGTGGCGGGGGCGCACCGATGGCCGAAACAGTCCAATTTGGTTTCGACTGGAGCGACCGGGAGGGGGCCCTACGGCCGCCCGGGTCTTCGCGGTCAACCCTGCCGGTGTCGATCCCCGCAATGGATTCAGCGCGCGACACGATGCGGTGCGAGGACAATCGCAGCTTCTTGCGTGCGTTGCCCGACGCATCGATGACGCTGATCTTGACTTCGCCGCCCTACAACATCGGAAAGGTGTATGAGCGTCGTTCGTCGCTCGACGTCTACGTCGAACAACAAGCCGCAGTCATTGGAGCGTGTGTCCGTCTACTCAATGATCGCGGTTCGATCTGCTGGCAGGTCGGCAATCACGTGCAATCCGGCGAGATATTTCCGCTGGACACCGTGCTCTATCCGATTTTCAAGCGTCATGGCTTGAAGCTTCGAAATCGCATTGTCTGGCACTTCGAGCACGGCCTGCATTGCTCGAAGCGGCTGTCTGGGCGCTACGAGACGATCATGTGGTTCACCAAAGGAGATTCGTACACGTTCAACCTGGATGCGGTTCGCGTGCCATCAAAGTATCCAGGCAAGAAATATTTTAAGGGGCCGAAGGTGGGGCAACTGTCCGGCAACCCGTTGGGCAAGAATCCTGGTGACGTATGGATTTTTCCTAACGTGAAAAACAATCACGTCGAGAAGACAATTCATCCTTGCCAATTTCCGGTCGAACTTGTTGAGCGGTTGGTGCTCTCGCTGACAAATCCCGGCGATAACGTCCTCGATCCCTTCATGGGTGTCGGTTCAACCGTCATCGGTGCCGTGAAACACGGCCGCAACGGCTATGGGTGCGACATAGATTCGGAATACGTTGAAGTCGCGCATCGGAGGTTGCGGGATCTGCGTACTGGGGTGTTGCGGACGCGGCCGATGGGGAAGCCCGTGTATGATCCATCCAAGCCCAATGGAGGACACGAACCGTTGCGAGAAGGGGTGCGCGCGCCGTCGTCTTCGTAGGTCTTGGAGAGATTGCCTGAATGAAGTTGCACGTATTCAGCTATCGATACGCTCAGGAGATACTTCAGCATCCGAACAACGTGGTCGCGTGGAACGAGATATCGGCAATTCTTTCTGCCGCGCCTCTCTTCATTTATCCCGGCAAGAGTAGGAACCCTCGACTGCAGATCGTTCAGCAACTAATGAATACGTATTTTGATAGAAGATTTGCGGTGGATTGCGGATGGCAATTTCACCCGCTTGCAACGGGCATCGCCAAGTCGGGGCTTGCAGCGGACTTCAGGAAGGCTTTCGGCGGAATCACGATTCAGGCCGAAATCCAGTTTGGCAATATGGCGCGATGGTACAGCGACATCTTCAAGTTTCAGGCGGCGTATTCCCAATCCCTCATTCAATGTGGCCTCTGCGTAGTGCCCATGGCCTCCATGGCACGGATAGTCGATTCCAACGTGGCTCATTATGAGCGGGCCGTGCGTGAACTTCCTTCAGCCAATCTGTCGATCACCCTCCCGATCTTGCTCGTCGGCTTGGAGCAGGATGACGACACTCCGATTGTGGATACAAGAAAATGCGTGTTCTCGAAGTTCAAGGACATTGTAGGTAAGGGAAGGCACGAAAACCGTTGGCGCATCATCAACGCCTACCTAAGCGGCATTGATATGAGCCTTGTGGGACCAAACAGCGAGACCGGTCCTATGCTGGCCGAAGCGCTTGAAGAAGGGGACGAAGACGAAGAGCCGGGCTTATCGACCTAGCCGTTGAATTGGCAGTGCGCCCGACAAGAGGATCAGTCGCGGCCATGGATACTGATGCGCTTCGCGCCGGCGACCGGCGCGCGCTGGCGCGGGCGATCACGCTGGTCGAATCGACCCGCGCCGACCATCGCATCGCGGCCGACACGCTGCTGGCGGAGCTGCTGCCCCACGCGGGCCGGTCGCTCCGCCTCGGCGTCTCCGGCGCGCCGGGCGTGGGCAAGTCGACCTTCATCGAGGCCTTCGGCCTCCATGCGATCGCCGCGGGGCGCCGCGTGGCGGTGCTGGCGGTCGACCCGTCCTCGCGCCGCGGCGGCGGCTCGATTCTCGGCGACAAGACGCGCATGCCCGAGCTCACCCGCCACGGCCGCGCCTTCGTGCGGCCGTCGCCCTCGGGCGGCACGCTGGGCGGCGTGGCGCGGCGCACGGCGGAGGCGGTGCTGGTGTGCGAGGCGGCGGGATTCGACCTCGTGCTGGTCGAGACGGTCGGCGTCGGCCAGTCCGAGACCGCGGTCGCCGACATGACCGACCTGTTCCTGCTGCTGCTGCAGCCCAATGCCGGCGACGAGCTGCAGGGCATCAAGCGCGGCGTGGTGGAGCTCGCCGACATCCTGGTCGTCAACAAGTCAGACGGCGCCAACATCGAGGCCGCCGGCCGCACCGCCGCCGACTACGCCAACGCCATCCGCCTGCTGCGCCCGGCCTCGCCCTGGTGGACGTCGCAGGTCCTGCAATGCTCCGCCTTGACGGGCGCCGGCATCCCCGCCGTGTGGGACGCGGTCGCACGCTTCCGCGCGGCCGGCGCGGCGCCGGACGCGCGCGGCGGCGGCATCGCCGAGCGGCGCCGGCTGCAGGCGCGCGCCCGCCTGTGGACCGAGGTCGGCGACGGCCTGATGGAGGCGCTCAAGGCCGACCGCGCCGCGGCGAAGCTGATCCCGAGGCTGGAAAAGCAGCTCGACGCCGGGGCCATCACCCCCGGCGCCGCCGCGCGCGCGCTGCTGCACGCGTTCCGGGGCAAGGACGCGTAACAGAAAGTCCTTCCCCGCGTTCTCCGCGTCTCCGCGTGAACCAATCAAGTGGCTCACGCGGAGACGCGGAGGGCGCGGAGAAGAAATGAGGAGGCTTCGCATGCTCACCGTCTGGGGCCGCTCGTCGTCGTTCAACCTGCAGAAGGTGATGTGGCTGGTGGGCGAGCTGGGGTTGGAGCACCGGCACATCCAGGCCGGCGGCCGGCATGGCGGGCTCGATACGCCCGAATTCCTCGCCATGAACCCGCACGGCAAGGTGCCGGTGATCGACGACGGCGGCACGGTCGTTTGGGAATCCCACGCGATCCTGCGCTATCTCGCGGCGCGCTATGGGCAAGGGCGGTTCTGGCCGGACGATCCCGCCGGGCGCTCCGAGGCGGACCGCTGGATGGACTGGGCGCAGACGACGCTGCAGCCCGATTTCCTGATGGGCGTGTTCTGGGGCTTCTACCGCACGCCCGACCATCTGCGGAACTGGCCCGCGATCAAGGACAAGATCGCCCGCTGCGCGGCGCATTTCCGGCTGCTCGACCGCGTCCTCGAGGGGCGCAGCTTCCTCGGCGGCGCCGTCCCGACGCTGGCCGACATCCCCGCCGGCACCTGCCTCTATCGCTACTACGAGCTGGAGATCGAGCGTCCGAAGGTGCCGAACGTCGAGGCCTGGTATCGCCGCCTGCAGGAGCGTCCGGCCTATCGCCGCTACGTGATGCTGCCGTTCGGCGAGCTGCGCGGACGCCTGGATTACTGAGCGCGGATCAGGTCGGCGCCCTTCTCGGCGATCATCATCGTCGCGGCATAGGTGTTGGCCGAGGGAATGGTCGGCATGATCGAGGCATCGACCACGCGCAGGCGCTCGAGCCCGTGCACGCGCAAGGCGTCGTCCACCACGGCCATCCTGTCGCTCGAGGGGCCCATGCGCGCGGTGCCGACCAGGTGATAGCTGGTGGAGCCGTGGCGGCGGCAGAAATCGAGCATCTCGTCGTCGGTCACGACGTTGGGACCCGGCACCGTCTCGGCCTCGAGGTATCTCTTCAGTGCCGGCGCGTTGAGCAGGCGGCGGACGAACTGCATGCCGGCGACCATGACCCGCCGGTCGACCGGATGATCGAGGTAGTTCGGCTGCACGATCGGATCGTCGTAGGGATCGGTCGAGGCGGCGCGCACATGGCCGCGGCTCAAGGGGCGATGCTGCCAGGCGCCGGCGGTGACGCCCGGGTAGGAGTCGAGGACGTAGTGCTTGCCTTCCTTGTAGCTGCCCGGGGTGAACACGCACTGCAAATCGGGCAGGTCGAGGGCGGGGTCCGATTTCGTGAACATGAAGACCTGCGACGGCGTCGTCGCCAGGATGCTCGGCCGCCCGAAGGCCCAGCGCAGCACTTCCAGGCCGAGGCGCGGCCCGCGGCTGAGCTCGTTGAGCGTCACGACCTCGGGCCGGGCGCGCATGACCGCGCGCGCCGCGTAGTGGTCGATGAAGTTCTCGCCCACGCCCGGCAGCGCGTGGAGCACGGGGACGCCGAGCTGCTGCAGCAGGCCCGGCGCGCCGACGCCGGAGACCTGCAGCAGGCGCGCCGTGTTGACGGTGCCGCTGCACAGGATCACCTCGCGCCGCGCCGTCACGCGCGATTCCGCGCCGCCGCGCGAACGGACGTAATGCACGCCGGTGGCGCGGCGCAGGTCGAAGCCGACGCGCGTCGCGCGCGCCCCGGTGATCAATCGCACATTGCCCTGTCGCAGCGCCGGCTCGAGATAGGCCGCGGCGGAGCTGATGCGCCGTCCCTTGTGGATCGCGCGCTGGAAATAGCCGACGCCTTCCTGCCCGCCCCCGTTGTAGTCCGGGTTGCGCTTCAGCCCCATCGCGACGCACGTCTCGATGAAGGCCTCCGACACCTCGTGCATCCAGTCCATGTCGGTGACGGGAATGGCGCCGTCGCGGCCGCGCACGGCGTCGTCGCCGAAGCCGATGCGCCGCTCGCTGCGCCGGAAATAGGGCAGCACGTCCTGGTAGCCCCAGCCGCGATTGCCGAGCTGCGCCCACTGGTCGTAGTCGGCCGGCTGGCCGCGGTTGTAGATCATGCCGTTGATCGAGCCCGAGCCGCCGACGACGCGGCCCTGCGGCGTCGCGATCCTGCGGCCGTGCGTGTTCGGATTGGGCTCGGTCTTGAACTGCCAGGTGACGGCGGCGTCGGACAGCGTCTTGGTGAAGCCGGCGGGAATGTGGATGAAGGGGTTGCGGTCGCGCGGGCCTGCTTCCAGCACGCAGACCGAGACCGACGGATCGGCCGCCAGGCGCGCGGCCAGGATCGACCCGGCCGCGCCGGCGCCGACGATCACGTAGTCGAAACTCTCTCCGTTCGCTTCGCCCGATGCCACGGCACGGCCCCCGCCCGGTTGATTGCGGCAAGATGGCCCAGACCGCGCGGCGCGGGCAAGCCGCGCGCGGCCGTGGATCGGTCGCCGGAACCGCTCAGACGACGTGTACCAGCGCACTGCCGAACTCGAAGGCGGCAGCGCGCAGGGCGCGGAACGGGACAAGGTCGGGTGGCGTGGGCGGCAGCGGCAGGTCCTTCGGCGGCCCGACGATCCGTCCGGCCAGGATCTTGCCGAACATGGTTCCGGGGCCGATGCCGCGGCCGTTGTAGCCGTTGAAGCTCAGCACCTGCGGCGCCAGCTCGTGATAGCGAGGCAGGTTGTCCCGCGTCTTGGCGATCTGGCCGTGCCATTCGAACTCGAATTCGACGGGACCGAGGACGGGGAACAGCCGCGCCAGGGCGCGCCGCGCATGGGCGCGGTGGACGGCCCCGGCAGCGCCGCCGAACGCGCCGACGCTGCCGAAGATCAGCCGGCCGGCGGCGTCGGTCCGGAACGAGGCGACGCTGATGCCGGTATCCCACGCGCCCTCGCGGTCGGGCAGGATCATGCGGCGAGTATTGTCGCCGAGCGGCCGCGTGGCGCACAGGAAGTAGGGCAGCGGCACGAACTCCTCGCGCAACGCCGGGAACAGTCCATCCGAATAGGCGTTCGTGCCGGCGATCACCCAGTCGGATCGAACGCCGCCCGCGGCGGCGCCGAGTCGCCACTTCCCATCCACGCGCTCGACCGTCGTCACCGCGCTGCGCGTGAAGATCCGCGCGCCGGCTTGGGCCGCGGCGCGCGCCAGCCCGCGCGCATAGGCGAGCGGCTGGATGGTTCCGGCGCGGTCGTCGCGCAGGGCCGCCCGATAACGCGTCGTGCCGACGGCGCTCGCCGTCTCGGCCGCCGTCAGCATGCGGACCGGCGCACCGCGGCGCGACCACTGCTCGCAGCGGGCCTCCAACTCGCGGATCCCGGCCCTCCCGGCCGCGAGATGCAGCGTGCCGTTGCGCACCGCCTCGCACGCGATGCCGTGCCTGGCGATCAGGTCGAACACGAGGCTCGGCGCGCGGCCGAGCACGTCCAGCACGCGTTCGCCGTGCTCCGGGCCCAGCGCGTCGCAGGCGCGGTCGGGCATGATCCACATGCCGGCATTGACCAGCCCCATGTTGCGGCCCGAGCCGCCGAAGCCGATCTCCGCGGCCTCGAGCACGACGACGCGGGCGCCGGCTTCGGCCAGGTGCAGGGCGCTGGACAGGCCGGTGAAGCCGCCGCCGATGATCGCGACGTCCGTCGCGACCTCGCCCGACAACGCTTCCGTCCGTGGCGCTTCCGGCGCGCTGTGCTGCCACAGGCCATGTGAACGGGGTTCGAGCACGAACCTCAGCCTCTCCGGTTGGCAGTCATCTTGTCACTTCACCGAAAGCAGCTTCCAGGTCGCCTTCGCTGCGGCGCGCGCGCGGCCTGTTCCATCGAGTGGGCCTCAGACGAGCGCATCGGCCAGGTCCTTCATCGTCGGCACGACGATGTCCGGCTGGTGCGGCGTCCGGCCGAACGGTCGCCGGCGGCGGTCGATGAAGGCGGTGCGCATGCCGGCCGACTTGGCGCCGATGCAGTCGAAGGCGTGGTTGGCGACGAACAGCACCTCGTGCATCGTCACCCCCATCAGCTCGGCGCCCTTGCGGTAGGTCGCGACATGCGGCTTGAAGGCGCTGGCCTCGGCGACCGAGATCACGCGGTCGAACCTTATGCCGTGATGCTGCCTGGCGGTCTCCAGCATGTCGGGGTCGCCGTTCGACAGCACGACCAGCTTGTAGCGCGTGCCGAGGCGCGCCAGCGCGTCGGGCACCTCGGGAAAGGGCTTCAGGCGCTCGATCGCGGCCACCAGTGCGCGGACCTCGTCCATCGTGTGCGGGATGCCGGCGCGGTCCAGAACGAAGGACACCGACCGGTGGCCGATCTCGCGGTAGGGCGTGTGCTCGCGCCCCAGCAGCGCATCGATCATGGAGTTCTCGAAATGCGTCCGCCGCCACCAGGTGACGAAGGCATGAGGATCGCCGGTCCAGCCCTTCGCCTTCAGGTACGGCGTGGCGACCTCGGTCAGCCCCGTCTGCATGTCGACCACCGTGCCGTACTGGTCGAACATGCAGACCTTCACGCCGTTGCGGATTGCGTCGATGGCGCTCATGCGCATTACCCCCGCTGCGCGTGCCGGTCGGCGCGCGTCGGGTGCCAGTTTGGAGTCGAGTCTGCGTTCCTGGCTATGTGCCCGGCCGCATGGCCGTGGTGTGCGCGCCGCAACGCACGCCGAACGGCCGGCCAGGCGGCCGTTGATCCGGCCGCCGCCAATGCTTGGCGCGCGGATCGGCGCGCGCCTAGTGCCAGCCGCCCGGGATGTAGACCCAGTTGGGACCGCGCGCCTCCCAGTGGCCGGGCACCCAGATGGCGCCGCGGCGCGGCCGGTCGATGTAGCGGCCGGAGACCCAGACCCAGCGCCGGCCGTTCCAGTGCCAGTGTCCCTGGCGCCAAATCGCGATCTCGCGCCGCCTGTGCGGGGGCGGCGGAATCCGCTCGTAGCGCGGCGGCGGCGGCTCGTGCGGCGCGATGATCACCGTGCCCGGCGGCGGATAGGGCTGCGCCCGCGCCGCCGCCGGCAGTACGAGCGCCGCGCCGGCTCCGGCCATCAGGAAAAAACGACGTGATATCAAAGACATGGGACGGGGCTCCCATCGCAGAGTGACCGCTCCCCCAGGCATTCACCATGTTGGAACAGCAGGGGCGGGTCAAGGCCGCCCACCCCGTGCCGGGTTGCCTTGACGCCCCCGGCCGCTTGCCGTAAAAGCCGCGTTCCCCCAAGAGACCAAAGACCGAAGAAGACCAAAGGATTACTGCCATGGCTCGCCGCTGCCTCATTTCCGGGAAGGGCGTGCTGACCGGAAACAACGTCAGCCATTCCAAGCGCCACACGCGCCGGCGCTTCCTGCCCAACCTGCAGAAGATCAGCCTCGTCAGCGACGCGCTCGGGGTGCCGGTGCGGCTGCGCGTGAGCACGCGCGGCATCCGCACGATCGAGATCAACGGCGGCATCGACGCCTACCTGCTCGGCATGTCGGACGCTTCCCTGTCGCAGGAGGCGCTGCGCCTCAAGCGCCGCATCGAGAAGGCCGCGCAGAAGCGCGCCTCCGCCGCGGCCTGAGCCGCGGGCCGGCTGCCGCAGGGACTCCTCTTTCCCCACCGCTCTCGCTTCCTCCGGCAGGCACCGGCGCCGCGGCTTCGCCGCGACGACAGATCGACGTAATCTCCCCTGCCGCCGCTTTCGGCGCGGCTCGAGGGGGAGTCGACATGCAGGCCCATCCGGAGTTTCCCAATCTCTTCGTGCTCGATCATCCGCTGATCCAGCACAAGCTGACCTTGATGCGCATGAAGGCGACGCCGACCGGCGCCTTCCGCCAGCTGCTCAAGGAGATCGCGCTGCTGATGGGCTACGAGGTGACGCGCGAGCTGCCGCTGACCATCAAGCGCATCGAGACGCCATTGGCGCCGATGGACGCGCCGTCGATCGCCGGCAAGAAGGTGGCGATCGTGCCGATCCTGCGCGCAGGGCTGGTGATGGCCGAGGCGCTCAACCAGCTGATGCCGTCGGCGCGCGAAGGCCATATCGGGCTCTACCGCGACCATGACACCAAGATGCCGGTCGAGTACCTGGTGAAGCTGCCGGCGCCGGACGGGCGCCTGTTCATCCTGGTCGACCCGATGCTGGCGACCGGCAACTCGGCCGTGCACGCCGCCGACGTGGTCAACCGCCACGGCGTGCCGGACGACCGTATCCGCCTGATGGCGCTGGTCTCCGCGCCCGAGGGCGTGCGCGTGTTCCACCGGAAGCACCCCGGCGTGAAGGTGTTCACCGCCGCGCTCGACAGCCACTTGAACGACAACGCCTATATCGTGCCCGGCCTCGGCGACGCCGGCGACCGGCTGTTCGGGACGAAGTAGCCGCGTCGTTCAGGCAGCGGGCGCGCCGCGCGGGGCGGGCCGGCGCAGCGCGGCGATGATCTCGGCCAGGATCGAGACCGCGATCTCCTCCGGCGTGATGGCGCCGAGGTCGAGCCCGGCGGGGATCTTGACGCGGGCGAGAAGCGCGGGATCCAGGCCGTCCTCGGCGAGCGCCGCCCTGAGCGCCTCGCCCTTCTTGCGGCTGCCGACGAAGGCGACGTGGTCGGTCTCGGCGGCGAGCGCGGCGCTGAGCGCCGCCTCGTCGCCGCGGCCCTGCGTCGACACCACCACGAAGCGCATGCCGGCCTCGCTCGCCGGCAGGGCGTAGCCCTCGATGCGGCGGTCGACCTCGGCGAAGGCGCCTTGCTCGGCCGCCGGCGCGCAAGCAGTAACGGCGAAGCCCGTCCGGCGCGCCAGGTCGGCGACCGCGACCGCGACCGGGCTCGCGCCGCACACCACGACCTGCGGCCGCGGCAGCACCGGCTCGACGAACACGTCCATCGTGCCCTCGCTCGGGCACATGTTCCTGGCGAAGCGCACGCCTTCCCGCTCGTCGCCGGCCGCGACGCCGCGCTCGGCCAGCAGGTCCGGCGGCTGGATCGAGACCAGCCGCGACCGGCCGTCGGCGATCGCCTCGCGCGCGGCCTTGAGCACGGCGGCACGCGCGCAGCCGCCGCCGATCCAGCCTTCCGAGATCGTGCCGTCCGGCAGGATCACCGCCTTGGCGCCGGCCTTCACGGCGGTCGCGGCGACGGTGCGCACGACCGTCGCCAGCGCGAAGGGTTTGCCGCTCGTCTTCAAGTCGGCCACGCGGTCGAGGAGATCGACGCCGGGTCGCATCACAGCCTTGCCAGATAGGGTTCCAGGGCGGCCAGGCTCTCGAGGCTGTGCGCCGGCGCGAGCAGGTCGACATGGGGCAGCGCCGCCTGCATGCCGCGCGCCTCGGGCCGGTAGTCGCGCCAGCCGATCAGCGGGTTGAGCCAGACGATGCGGCGGCAGCGCTGCCTGAGGCGCCGCATCGCGGCCGCCAGCTGCTCCGGCGCGCCGGTGTCGTAGCCGTCCGAGACGATCATCACGGCCGTGCGCGCGTTGATGACGCGCCGCGCGTGCCAGCGGTTGAAGTCGGCGAGGCACTGGCCGATGCGCGTGCCGCCGCCGATGCCCTCGGCCATCAGCGACAGCCGGTCGACCGCGCGCGCCACGTCGCGGTCGCGCAGCGACGCCGAGATGTGCGCGAGCCGCGTGTGGAACACGAAGGCTTCCGACTCGCGGAAGGCGTCGACGACGCCGTGCAGGAATCGCACGAAGAAGGCGGTGTAGGGCGCCATCGAGCCGGAGGCGTCGAGCAGCACGACCAGCCGAAGCGGCTTCCGCTTGCGCCGGCGCCAGGCGAGGTCGATCGGCGTGCCGCCATGCGACACGCTGCGATGGATGGTGCGCCGGAGGTCGAGCCGGCGCCCGCGCCGGCGCGCCTGCTCGCGCCGCACCAGCCGCGCCCGCATGCGCCGGGCGAGGCGCTCGGCCAGGGCATTGGTCGCCGCGATCTCCGCCGGATCGACGACGTGCCGCAGGTCGGCGGCCGCCCGCAGCGCCGCCGCCGACGCGAGGGTCGCGTGCGGGCGCGGGTCGGCGCTGCGCTCGCCGGTGCTGCCGGCGGCCGGCTCGAGCCGGCCGGGCGCGCCCGGCGCATCCGACGTCGGCAGGCGTTGCATCGACGGCCGGCCCTTGTCGGACGCGCCCGTCGCCGGCCGCACCTGTCGCACGCGCCTTCCCTGCCAGTAGGCCGCGAAAATCTCGTCGAAACGCTCCCAGTCCGAATGCGTGGCGCAGAACAGGGCGCGCAGCGCCGGGCGCACGATCGCCGGATCCGCCGCGTCCGGCGCGGCCAGTATCGCCAGCGCGTCGCGCGTCTCGGCCAGGCCGACGGCGAAGCCGTTGTCGCGCAGCGTGCGCGCGAAGCCGGCGAGCCTGCGCCGGGCGGCCCCGCCGATCGCTGCGACGGCCGGCATCAGGCGACCTTCCCGAGCAGGCGATCGGTGACCTCGCGGGTCAGGCGCGCGCGGTCCTCATGCGTCTTGACGAGGCAGATCATCGTCTCGTGCACCGCCTCGGGCGCCTGGCGCAGGTCGTGCACCTCGAGCCCGGCCAAGGTCGCCGCCCAGTCGAGGGTCTCGGCCACGCCCGGCACCTTGCGCAGGTCCTCCCGGCGCACCGAGGCGACCATGCGCGCGACCTGGCGGGCGAGCGCCGCGTCGATGCCCGGCAGGCGCGTGGTGATGATGCGCGCCTCGCGCTCGACGTCGGGGAAGTCCACGTAGTGGTAGAGGCAGCGCCGACGCAGCGCGTCCGACAGCTCGCGCGTGCCGTTCGAGGTCAGCACGACGCGCGGGATGCTCTTCGCCTTGACCGTGCCGAGCTCGGGGATGCTGACCTGGAAGTCCGACAGCAGCTCCAGGAGGAAGGCCTCGAACTCCTCGTCGGCGCGGTCGACCTCGTCGACCAGCAGCACCGGCGGCGTCGCGCGCCGGATCGCCGCCAGCAGCGGCCGCTCCAGCAGGTACTTCTCCGAGAAGATGTGCTCCTCGATCGCGTCGGCGCTCGTGCCGGCGCCCTCGTGCGCCTTGATCGCCAGGAGCTGGCGCTGGTAGTTCCACTCGTAGAGCGCGGCGCCCTGGTCGAGTCCCTCGTAGCATTGCAGCCGGATCAGCTCGCACCCGTGCACCGCGGCCAGCGCCTTGGCGACCTCGGTCTTGCCGACGCCGGCCTCGCCCTCGAGCAGCAGCGGCCGCTTCAGGTAGTCCATGAGCCACAGCGCCGTGGCCAGGTCGCGGTCGGCGACGTATCCCGCCGCCTCCAGCCGTTCGGCGATGCGGTCACGCTCCGCGATCATGCCGCGGCTTCACCCATGCAGGCCGAGCTTGTCGGCCACCGTCCAGGTGCGCCAGTGGTTGTGCGGCATGGCGATGTGGGTCGAGCCGAGGAACTTGAACGCGTCGTTGACCGCGTTGGCGAAGCACGGCACGCCGCCGACGTTCGGGCTCTCGCCGACGCCCTTGGCGCCGATCGGATGGTGCGGCGACGGCGTCGTGGTCCAGTCGGTCTCCCATTTCGGCGTCTCGACCGCGGTCGGCAGGAAATAGTCCATGAAGGACGGGTTGGTACAGTTGCCGATCTCGTCGTAGCGGATCTCCTGGCCCATGGCGATGGCGAACGCCTCGGTGAGCCCGCCGTGGATCTGCCCCTCGATGATCATCGGGTTGATGCGCGTGCCGCAGTCGTCGAGCGCGTAGAAGCGCCGCACCTTGCAGACGCCGGTGTCGACGTCGACGTCGAGGACGCAGATATAGGCGCCGAACGGGTAGGTCATGTTCGGCGGGTCGTAGTAGTTGACCGCCTCGAGGCCGGGCTCCAGCCCCTTGGGCACGCGGTTGTACGCGGCCCAGGCCAGCTCCTTCATGGTCTTGAAGCGCTCGGGGTTGCCCTTGACGCGGAAGCGGTCGACGTCCCATTCCAGGTCGTATTCCGACACTTCCAGCAGGTCGGCCGCGATCATCTGCGCCTTGGCCTTGATCTTGCGCGCGGCCATGGCGGTCGCCGCGCCCGCGGTCGGCGTCGAGCGCGAGCCGTAGGTGCCGAGGCCGTAGGGCGCGGTGTCGGTGTTGCCCTCCTCGACCGTGATGTCGTCGGCCGGCAGGCCCAGCTCGCTGGCGATGATCTGCGCGTAGGTCGTCTCGTGGCCCTGGCCCTGCGACTTCGTGCCCATGCGCGCGGTCACCGCGCCGGTCGGGTGGATGCGGATCTCGGCCGAGTCGAACATGGCGATGCCCAGGATGTCGCAGTTGCGCGACGGGCCGGCGCCGACGATCTCGGTGAAGAACGATACGCCGATGCCCATCAGCTCGCGCGTCTCGCCGCGCTTGAACGCCTCCTGGCGCGCCTTCTGCTCGGCGCGCAGCGCGCGGTAGTCGACCGCGTCCATCGCCTTCTTGAGCGCGGCATGGTAGTCGCCGGAGTCGTATTCCCAGCCCAGCGCGGACTGGTAGGGGAACTGCTCGCGGCGGATGAGGTTCCTGAGGCGCAGCTCGGCCGGGTCCAGGCCCAGCTTCTGCGCCAGGATGTCCATGGCGCGCTCGATGCAGTAGGCCGCCTCGGTGACGCGGAACGAGCAGCGATAGGCGACGCCGCCCGGCGCCTTGTTGGTGTAGACGCCGTCGACCGCGACATGCGCGACCGGGAAGTCGTAGGACCCGGTGACGATGTTGAAGAACCCGGCCGGCCACTTCGAGGGATCGGCGCAGGCGTCGAAGGCGCCATGGTCGGCCAGCACGTGCACGCGCAGGCCCGTCACGCGACCGTCCTTGGTCGCCGCGATCTCGGTCGTCATGTGGTAGTCGCGCGCGAAGGACGTGGCCGACAGGTTCTCGATGCGGTCCTCGACCCATTTGACCGGCCGCCCGGTCACGATCGAGGCGACGACGGCGCAGATATAGCCGGGATAGGCGCCGACCTTGTTGCCGAAGCCGCCGCCGATGTCGGGCGCGATCACGTGGATCTTGTGCTCGGGGATCTTCGAGATCAGCGACGCCACGGTGCGGATCACGTGCGGTGCCTGGAACGTGCCCCAGACCGTCAGCTCGCCCTTGATCTTGTCGAACGATGCGACGCACTGGCAGGTCTCGAGTGGGCAGGGATGCACGCGCTGGTACGAGATCAGCTCCTTGACCGTCACCTCGGCCTTGCGGAAGGCCTGGTCGGTCGCCTCCTTCTCGCCGATCTGCCAGGCGAAGATGTGGTTGTAGTGCTTGCGCTTGCCGTGGGCGCCGTCGGTCTTGTCCTTGATGTCCTCGCGCAGCACGGGCGCGCCGGGCGCCATCGCCTTGAACGGGTCGACCAGCGCCGGCAACTCCTCGTACTCGACCTCGACCAGCTCGGCCGCGTCGGCGGCGACGTAGCGGTCGGTGGCGATGACGAAGGCCACTTCCTGGTTCTGGTACAGCACCTTCTCCTCGGCCAGCACCGCCTGCACGTCGCCGGCCAGGGTCGGCATGTAGTGCAGGTTGAGCGGCTTCAAGTCGGCCGCGGTCAGCACGGCCACCACGCCCGGCAGCGCCTTGGCCTTGGCGGCGTCGATCTTCCTGACGCGCGCGTGGCCATAGGGCGAGCGGACTAAGTCGCCGTGCAGCATGCCCGGCAGCTTCAGGTCGTCGACGTAGCTGCCCTTGCCCTGGACGAAGCGGATGTCCTCGACGCGCTTGCGCTTGCAGCCCATGCCCTGCAGCTTCTCGGCGCGCTCGGCGCTGGACGGCGTCACGTCGTTCATTCCGCGGCCTCCTTGACGGGCGCGCCGGCGAGCCTGGCGGCGGCGTATTGAATGGCCTTCACGATGTTCTGGTAGCCGGTGCAGCGGCAGAGATTGCCGGCGATGCCGGCCCGGATCTCGTCCTCGCTCGGGCGCGGGTTCTCCTCGAGCAGGCGATAGCCGCGCGTCAGCATGCCGGGCGTGCAGAAGCCGCATTGCAGCCCGTGCATCTCGCGGAAGCCTTCCTGCAGCGCGTGCAGCGTGCCGCCGGGCGCGGCGAGGCCCTCGACCGTCAGGATGTCGGCGCCGTCGGCCTGCACCGCGAACATGGTGCAGGATTTCACCGACCTTCCGTCGAGGTCGACCGTGCAGGCGCCGCAATGGCTGGTATCGCAGCCGACATGCGCGCCGGTCAGGTTCAGCTGCTCGCGCAGGAAATGGATCAGCAGCGTGCGCGGCTCGACCAGCCCTTCGGCCGGCGCGCCGTTCACCTTCATCGTCACCTGGACCTTGGCCATCGTCTTCCCTCCCGCGCCTCAGCCGGCGCGCGTCTTGGCGCGCGCGAGCGCGCGGGCCACCATCACGCCCGCCATCTTCTTGCGGTATTCCGCCGGCCCACGATTGTCCGAGGCGGGCGAGGCGATCGCCTCGGCCGCCGCTGCCGCCTTCTTCACCGCCGCCGCGTCGATCGTGGTGCCGACGACGGCCTTGGCCGCTTCCTCCGCCCAAAGCGGCGTCTCGGCGAGGTTGGTGAGGCCGATCGAGCAGGTCGCGGCGCGCCCGCCGCTCATGGTCAGGACCACGGCGGCGGCGGCGGTGGCGTAGTCGCCGACCTTGCGCTTCAGCTTCTCGTAGGCGGCGCCGTGGCCCGAGGGCGGCACGGGGATGCGGATCGCGGTCACCATCTCGCCCGGCTCGAGCGCGGTCATGTAGGCGCCTTCGTAGAATTTCCGCGCCGCGATCCGCCGCTCGCCCTTGCGGCCGGCGACCTGGTAGACGGCGCCGAGGCACAGCATCACCGCCGGCATGTCGTTGCCGGGATCGCCGTTGGCGACGTTGCCGCCGATCGTGCCGACGTAGCGCACCTGCGGATCGGCGATCACGAGCGCGGTCTCGCGCAGGATCGGCAGCCGGGCGGCAAGCATGGAGTCGGCGATGACGTCGTGCTGCGTGGTCATGGCGCCGATGACGACCTCGGCCCCTTCGGCACGGATGCCCTTGAGCTCGCCGATGGCACGCAGGTCCACCAGATGGGCGGGTGAGGACAGCCGCAGCTTCATCATGGGGATCAGGCTGTGGCCGCCCGCCAGCGGCCGCGCGTCGGGCCCCAGCTCCGAGAGCATGGCGACGGCGTCCTTGACCGTCTTGGGGCGATGATAGGCGAATGCGCCAGGGATCACGGCGTCCTCCCCCGGGGCCGGCATCGGGCCCGTTCTTGTCGAGTTCAGGCTTTGGCCCGGAGACTGCCGGCCGGTCTGCCGCGGCGACAAGGCCTGCGGCGCGATCCGTGGCTCCGGCGCACCAATCGCCGCCCGGCTGCACGAATTGCGTCAGAGGGGCTGACCCGGCTCAGCCCATATGGTCAGCGATGCTGCACTGCAAGAGACGGTTCGCCGCCGGCCGCGTGACCGTCGCCGGTGGTCAGGGCGAGGCGGGACTTGAGCCAGGCCAGGCGGCCGCGGCTGACCGGCACGGTGTAGGGCTCCGCGGCGGCGAGCTCGATCAGCCCGGTCTCGCCCGCCCGTTTCAGGCCGACGATGCGGTCGACCGCCACGATGTGGCTGCGGTGGACGCGCAGGAAGCGGCCGGGGTCGAGCCGCGACTCGACGACGCCGATGGACAGCGAGCAGAACAGCCGGGCCCGGCCGTTGAAGACATAGGTGTAGTGCGCGTTGGCGTGGACGGCGACCACCTCGTCGATCGGCACGAATTGCGTGCGCCCGTCGCGCTCGACCGGCAGGAGCTGGGCGAAGCGGCGCGGCGGCGCGCCGGCCGCCGTGGCCGCCGGTGCCTCGGCCGGTGCGTCGGCCGGTTCCGCGCCGGCCCGCACGCGGTCCGGCACCAGGGTCAAGAGGAAGACGCCGGAGACGATGAAGGCGACGATGGCCACCACGATCGCCAGCAGGTCGCTCGACAGCACCGGCGCGCCGGCCGGGCGCGCGTCGAACGGGACCAGCGTCAGGCCGGCCATGGCGGTGTAGTGCATGCCGGCGATGGCCATGCCGAGCGCGGTGGCCGACAGGAGGAGGGGCGGCCGCCCGCCGCCGCCGCCGGCCAGCCACAGGGCGAGCCCGGACGCGGCGATGCCGACGGCGACGCTTGCGACCACCAGCGCCGGCGCGTGCGACATGTGCGCGCTGGCGTGCAGCGCGGCCATGCCGATGTAGTGCATGGTGGCGATGCCGCCGCCCATGAACGCCGCCGACGCCGCCAGCCGCACCATCGTCGGCGGCCCCGCGCTGGCGGCGAAGACGCCCGCGCCGACGACGAGCACGCAGACCAGGAACGACAGCAGCGTGGGAAAGACCAGGTAGTCGATGGCGAAGGGCAGGCGCACCGCCAGCATGGCGACGAAGTGCATCGACCAGATCGCGACCGCCAGCGAGATCGCGGCGCCCGCCAGCAGCAGGCGCCGCCGCAAGCCCACCGACTCGCGCACCTGCACCGCCAGGCTGAGGCCTACATAGGCGCCCTGGATCGCCACGGCCAGCGACAGCACGACCAGCCACGGCTCGTGCGTCACACCCATCGCTCCGTCCTCCCAAACGGCGATTGCCCGCGAATACTACGCGCAATCCGCGGATGCGGCCACCGCCGCGGGGCGCGCCGGCGAAATGCCGCGGGGGCCGCCATGCGCCGGGCGCCCGCTTGAAAATTGAGCTTTTTTGTCTCACAGTCGGGGACCCACTCAGGGAGGAAACGGCAATGAAGTCATCCATGCTGAAATCGCTGTCGCTCGCGCTCGGCCTCGGCGCGGCCGTGGCGCTGGCCGCGACGCAGGCGGCCGCGCAGGGGCAGAAGCTCCGCATGCAGACGGCGGTGCCGTCGGCCAGCATCTATTTCGAGCTGTTGAAGAAGTACGGCGAGCGCGTCGACAAGATGTCGGGCGGGCGCGTGAAGATCGAGGTGCTGCCCGACGGCGCGGTGGTGCCCGCCTTCGAGATCCTCGACGCGGTCGACAAGGGCATCGTCGAGGCGGGCTATGCCTGGACGCACTACTGGTCGGGCAAGCATCCGGCCGCCGGCCTGTTCTCCAACCCGATGGCGGGCGCCGGCGTCGGGCTCGACCAGCTGAGCCACGTCGCGTGGCTCTTCGAGGGCGGCGGCTATGCGCTGCTGCGCAGGTTCTACGGCGACATCATCAAGGTCAACGTCGAGCCGCTGATGGTGCAGCCGATGGGGCCCGATCCGCTCGGCTGGTTCAAGAGCCCGATCGCGAGCGTGGCCGACTTCAAGAAGCTGAAGTACCGCTCGCCGCCGGGCATCACCGGCGAGATCTTCAAGGAGATGGGCATCGCCGCCACGGCGCTGCCGGGCGGCGAGATCGTGCCGGCGGCGCAGCGCGGCGTGATCGACGCGGCGGAATGGATCGGCCCGGCCGACGACCTCAATCTCGGCCTGCACACGGTGTGGAAGAACTACTACCTGCAGGGCCTGCACCAGTCGACCGACATCGGCGAGGTGCTGATCAACAAGGCCGCCTGGGCCAAGCTGCCGGCCGACGTGCAGGAGATCATGCGCACCGCCGCCATGGCCTCGATGGCCGAGACCTATACCTACAACGTCTACCGCAACGCGGTGGCGGTGAAGAAGCTGCGCGACGAGTTCAAGGTGACGATCCACGACACGCCGAAGGACTTCTTCCCCGAGTTCGTGCGCGCCACCAACGTGGTGCTGACGAAATACGCGGCGAAGGACGCGTTCTTCAAGGAGGTGCTGGAGTCGCAGCGCAGCTTCGCCAAGACCGTGGTGCCCTACTGGACCAAGATCCTCGATCTCTACTCCAACCTCGGCAACGCGGCGCTGCAGCAGAAGTAGGCCGGCTGCAACCGCCGGCCGGCGCGGGGCGCGCGTTCCTGACGCGCGCCCCGCGCGCTATCGGGGGAGACGCATGAACCTGTGGTCCGTCCTCGACCGCGTCGCGCGCGCGATCGACGGGTTGAGCATCTGGTCCGGCAGGCTGGTCGCCTGGCTGATCGTGCCGATGGTCTTGAGCCTCGTCTGGGAGGTGTTCGCGCGCTACCTGTTCACCGCGCCGACCGTGTGGGCCTACGACATGACCTACATGCTCTACGGCACGTTCTTCATGCTCGGCGCGGCCTTCACGCTGCAGCGCAAGGGCCATATCCGCACCGACACGTTCTACGCCGCCTGGTCGCCGCGCCGGCAGGCCATCACCGACCTGGTCTGCTACGTGGTGCTGTTCTTTCCCGGCCTGATCGCGCTGTTCTGGTTCGGCCTCGAGTTCTTCCTCAAGTCCTGGTCGCAGGGCGAGCGGGTGGTGACCAGCCCCTGGATGCCCGTGGTCTATCCCTTCAAATTCGTCATGCCGCTGGCGAGTGCGCTGTTGCTGCTGCAGGGCCTGGCCGAGACGATCCGCGCGCTCAAGACCGCCGTGCGGGGCGGGCGCGCATGAGCCCCGAGCTGCTCGGCTTCCTGTCGCTCGGCATACTGTTCGCGGCGATCTTCATCGGCTTTCCCATCGCCTTCACGCTCATCGGCATCGCCGTGGTGATCGGCTATGTCGGGATCGGCAATCTCAGCCTCTACCTGATGACCCTGCAGGTCTTCTCGGTGATGCGCGATCCGACGCTCGCGTCGGTGCCGTTCTTCCTGTTCATGGGCTACCTGCTCGAGCAGTCCGGCCTGATGGAGCGCCTGTTCGCCGGCATCCAGCTGATGCTGGCGCGGGTGCGCGGCGCGCTCTATCTCGCCGTGCTCGCCACGGCGACGATCTTCGCGGCCGCCACCGGCATCGTCGGCTCGTCGGTCACGCTGCTCGGCGTGATGGCGGCGCCGTCGATGAAGAAGAGCGGCTATGACGTCCGGCTCTCGGCCGGCGCCATCGCCGCCGGCGGCACGCTCGGCATCCTGATCCCGCCCAGCGTGATGCTGATCGTCATGGGACCAGTGGTCGGCGTACCGGCGACGCAGCTGTTCGCCGCCGCGGTCGTGCCCGGACTGATGCTGTCAGCGACCTACGCCGTCTATACGCTGACGCGCAGCTTCTTCAATCCCGCGCTGGGCCCCGCGCTGCCGCCGGAGGAATGGCCGGTCTCGGTCTGGCAGGTCGTGCGCGAGCTGGCTTTCGGCGTGATCCCGGTCGTGATCGTGATCCTGGCGACGCTCGGCACCATCCTGGCCGGCCTGGCGACGCCGACCGACGCGGGCGCGATGGGCGCCTTCGCCGTGCTGCTGCTGACGATCGCCTACCGGCGGCTGACGCTGGCCGCCTTCAAGCGCGCGATCTACTCGACGCTCGAGGTCTCGAGCATGATCCTGATCCTGGTCGCGGCGTCGAACTTCTTCGGCGCGGTATTCTCGCGCCTCGGCAGCGCCGGCTGGATCGCCGAGATGCTGCTCGGCCTGTCCTTGCCGCCGATCGCCATGCTGATCCTGATCCTGGCCGTGATCTTCGTGCTGGGCTGGCCGCTGGAATGGGTCCCGATCGTGCTGATCGTCGTGCCGATCCTGCTGCCGCTGGTGACCAAGCTCGGCATCGACCTGACCTGGTTCTGCACGCTGGTCGCCGTGTGCCTGCAGACGGCGTGGCTGTCGCCGCCGGTGGCGCTCTCGGCCTATTTCCTCAAGGGCGTGGTGCCGGACTGGGAGCTGACCGACATCTATGCCGGCATGGCGCAGTTCATGGGCCTGCAGCTCCTGGTGCTGGCGCTCGTCATGCTGTTTCCCGACCTTGCGCTCTTCCTGCCGCGCTGGCTGGCAAGCTAGGCTGAGCGCTGCAAGGCAGCGCGCGGCCGTACGGCCGGGCTCGACCCGGCCATCTGTTCCCAATCGAGGCGGAGACCGAAATGCTGTTCATGGTGATCGAGACGTTCCGGAAGCACGACGCGAAGGCGATCTACAAGCACTTCCGCGAGCACGGCCGCGGCACGCCGGAAGGCCTCACCTACGTGAGCAGCTGGATCGAAGCCAGCCTCGGCCGCTGCTTCCAGGTCATGGAGACGGACGACGTGACCCTGCTGCAGCAATGGGTGACGCATTGGAGCCACCTGGTCGATTTCGAGGTCGTGCCCGTGGCGACCTCGGCCGAGACCAAGGCGGCGATCGACAAGGTGAGCTGAAGCGGCTGACGCGCGGCCGCGGCCCTTCGACAAGCTCGGGAGCGCGGAGAAGGAGACACGTGCTTCTTGCTTCGTGTCCTTCCTCCGGTCTTCGTGTTCTTCGTGCAGCTCCGAAAGATGAACCACGAAGTCACGGAGGACGCGAAGGAAAAGGGAGGAAGGGAGCGATGCACGCCGGGGAACGACCGCGTCGTTGCGGCCGCGCTCGCCACATGACGCGGCATCGGCTCCGGTCGACGTGGATGCCCGGGACAAGCCCGGGCATGACGATTGCGGGGAGTTCGCGTCGAGCAGGTCGCAGATGACGATGGTGCAGGCGGGCGCGCGATCGCCGAGGATCTCCTTGCGGACGGCGCGATTCTGCATCCGTGTGGCGCCGGTCGGCGAGGAAGGTGCGGTGGATCACCAGGTTGTCGAGCGTCATGCCGGCGGCCGCGAGCTGCGCCACGATGTTCTGCCACTCCAGCCGGCACTGCGCCTCGAATCCCTCGGGCACGGAGCCGTCGGCCCGCCTCGGCGTCTGGCCGCGGCTGACCGACGCGCCCGAGCGCGCGCTGGCGCGGTAGGCGTTCATCATCCTTCGAGACGCTCGCTCCTCGGGACGACGGTGTCGTTGGGGCAATGACGTATCGCGTCATCCTGAGGAGCCCGCGCCGCGCGGGCGTCTCGAAGGATGGGGAGCTCGGTCGCTCCGGCTAGCCCGCCTTTTTCCGGGCGCCGCCGCCGCGGATGATGGCCGGGGCCGCCTTGGGCTCCTCGTCGAACAGCTCGGCGAGCTTCTCCATCATCGTGCCGCCGAGCTGCTCGGCGTCGACGATGGTGACGGCGCGGCGGTAGTAGCGCGTGACGTCGTGGCCGATGCCGATGGCGATCAGCTCGACCGGCGAGCGCGCCTCGATGTAGTGGATCACGTCGCGCAGGTGGCGCTCGAGGTAGTTGCCGGGATTGACCGACAGCGTCGAATCGTCGACCGGCGCGCCGTCCGAGATCACCATCAGGATGCGGCGCTCCTCGGTGCGCGCGAGCAGGCGGTCGTGCGCCCACAGCAGCGCCTCGCCGTCGATGTTCTCCTTGAGGATGCCCTCGCGCAGCATCAGGCCGAGCGACTTGCGCGCGCGCCGCCAGGGCGCGTCGGCGGCCTTGTAGACGATGTGGCGCAGGTCGTTGAGGCGGCCCGGATTGGGCGGCTTGCCGGCGGCGATCCACTTCTCGCGGCTCTGGCCGCCCTTCCACATGCGGGTGGTGAAGCCCAGGATCTCGACCTTGACGCCGCAGCGCTCGAGCGTGCGCGCCAGGATGTCGGCGCTCATCGCGGCGATCGTGATCGGGCGGCCGCGCATCGAGCCGGAATTGTCGATCAGCAGCGTGACCACCGTGTCGCGGAACTCGGTGTCGCGCTCGCGCTTGAACGACAGCGGCGTCGTGGGCGTCACCACCACGCGCGCCAGGCGCGCGGTATCGAGCAGGCCTTCCTCGAGGTTGAACTCCCAGGCGCGGTTCTGCTTCGCCATCAGCCGGCGCTGCAGCCGGTTGGCGAGCCGCGCCACCACGGCCTGCAGGTGCGAGAGCTGCTGGTCGAGCATCTGGCGCAGCCGGTCGAGCTCTTCCGAGTCGCACAGCGCCGCGGCCTGCACCACCTCGTCGTACTGCACCGTGTAGGCCTGGTATTGCGGCACGTCGGGGTCGTTGCGGCCGCGCAGGTCGGGGCGCGGCCGGTTGCCCGGGGTCGCGGTGTCGCTGTCGCCGCCGCCCGGCATCATCTCGTCGTCGCTGGCGTCGACCGGGCGCTCGACGCCCTCTTCCGAGGCGTCGCCGGTCGGGTCGCCCTCGGCCAGCGTGTAGGCGCCGGCCTCGCTGTCCTCGCCGCCGCGCGACTGCGCGTCGGCGCTCTCGTCCTCTTCCTGGCCGCCGGTCTGGCTCTGGTCCGGGTCGCCCTCGCTCGCGGTCTCCTCGGCGCTCTCGAGCTCGAGGTCCTCGATCAGCTTGCGCGCGACCTTGCCGTAGGCCTCCTGGTCGTTCATGCAGCGCGCCAGCTCGACCAGGTCGTCGCCCAGCTTGTCGCCGAGCGCCTCGCGCCACAGCTCGACCACCTTGCGCGCCGAACTCGGCGGCGGCTCGCCGGTCAGCCGCTCGCGCGCCATCAGCCGCATCACCTCGGCCAGCGTCGACTCGTCGGCCTCGGCCACGCGCTCGTAGCCCTGGCGGTGATAGCGTTCCTCCAGCGCCGCGGCAAGGTTCTGCGCCACGCCGGGCATGCGCTTGGCGCCGATCGCCTCGACGCGCGCCTGCTCGACCGCGTCGAACACCGCGCGCGCCATCTCGCCCTGCGGCATGCGGCGCGAGTGCTTCCTGCTGTCGGTATGGCGCAGCTTCAGCGCGATGGAGTCGGCCTCGCCGCGCACCTGGTTGCGCTCGGGCTCCGGCAGCTCGCGCGAGGGCAGCGGCAGGCGCGCCTGGTTGCCGGCCAGCACCGCCGTGTCGGCGGCATAGGCGACCTCGATGTCGGCGCGCTTGGCGAGCGCGCGCAGCGCCGCGGCGTTGGCGCGCTTGAAGATCTCGACGGGGGTGTCGGGTGCGGCCATCAGCCTCGAGCCGTCCGCCTCAGACGAGCTTCGCCTTCGTGTTGGCCGGGGTCAGCTCGCGTCCGAAGCAGCGCTGGTAGTACTCGGCCACGGTCGAACGCTCGGTCTCGTCGCACTTGTTGAGGAAGGTGACGCGGAAGGCGAAGCCGACGTCGTTGAAGATGCGCGCGTTCTCGGCCCAGGTCATCACCGTCCGGGGAGACATCACGGTGGAGATATCGCCGGCGATGAAGCCGGCGCGCGTCAGGTCGGCGAGCTGCACCATGGCGGCGACGGTGGCGCGGCCCTTCTCGTTGTCGTAGTGCGGCACCTTCGACAGCACGATGCGCACCTCGTCGTCGTGCGGCAGGTAGTTCAGCGTCGCGACGATGTTCCAGCGGTCCATCTGGCCCTGGTTGATCTGCTGCGTGCCGTGATAGAGCCCCGACGTGTCGCCGAGGCCCACCGTGTTCGCGGTGGCAAAGAGGCGGAAGCTCGGATGCGGGCGGATGACGCGGTTCTGGTCGAGCAGCGTCAGCTTGCCCTCGATCTCGAGCACGCGCTGGATCACGAACATCACGTCCGGGCGGCCGGCGTCGTACTCGTCGAACACCAGGGCGGTCGCGTGCTGCAGCGCCCAGGGCAGGATGCCCTCGCGGAACTCGGTCACCTGCTTGCCGTCGCGCAGCACGATGGCGTCCTTGCCGACCAGGTCGATGCGGCTGATGTGGCTGTCCAGGTTGATGCGCAGGCACGGCCAGTTGAGCCGCGCCGCCACCTGCTCGATATGGGTCGACTTGCCGGTGCCGTGGTAGCCCTGGATGATGACGCGGCGGTTGTAGGCGAAGCCGGCCAGGATCGCAAGCGTGGTGTCGTGGTCGAAGCAGTAGGCATCGTCCACGTCGGGGACGTGCTCGCTGGCCTGGCTGTAGGCCGGGACCTGCATGTCGCAGTCCAGTCCGAAGGTCTGCCGGACCGAGATCGTGATGTCCGGGGTGCCGGTCTGCGGGCCCGGAGCGGTGGACGGCTGCGCTGGCATCGTGGTCGTTTTCCGTAGTGCTGCGTTGCAAAAATGGTTTTAGGACACTCCTTAACGAGTGTCACGCCTCATGTGGCCCGTGAGCGGCCTTCCGCCCCTTTGCCGGGCGCCTGGGGCGCGCCTTGCGGCATGTAGAACACCCGAAGCACGGTGTAGGCCTCGTTGATCACCTTCAGCCGCTCCTCGGCGGCCTTGTCCCCACCATTGGCGTCGGGATGGTGGCGCTTGGCCAACTCCTTGTAGCGCGCCTTGATGGTCGGGAAGTCGACCGGCGGGTCGAGGTCGAGCACCGCCAAGGCCCGGCGCAGGTTCTCGGCCTCGGGCGAATGGCCGAAGGCGGCGCCGTCGCCGCGGCCGTCGCGCCCGCCATGGCGCTGGCCATTGCCGCCGTTCTGGCGTCCGTGCACCCGGTTGGCGCCCGGGATCTCGACGTCGTCGAGAAGCCCGAACCCGTCAAACAGGTCGAACCGCACGGTCCGGTCGCCCTTGCCGCCGCCCTTGACGCCGCCCAGGGGCCAGCTCGGCCGCCGCCAGGTCTGGTCGGCGCGCCGGTGCGCCTCGATCTCGTCGATGCTCATGCCGGCGTAATAGTCCCAGGCCGCGTTGTATTGCCGCACATGCTCCAGGCAGAACCAGTAGTACTGGTTCAGGCGGTCGCGCGCCTTCGGCGCGCGATGCTCGCCGGCTTCGTTGCACCCCGGAATGTCGCAGCGCCGCGTTTGCGGCGGCGGATCGGTGACGCGGAGCGCCGTGATCTTGGTCAGACGCGACTTGCGCATCGGTAAAGTATGAGGGCGTCCCCCGCCACAGGCAAGCTGATGAACCGATCGCAAAGAGGCGACCCGACTGCATCTCAAGTGGGGTGCGAGGCTAGCAGGATCAAGGCCGTACGTGCATTGCCCGTTGCGGGGGCCCGCCATGCGGCGCAGCGGATCGGGCCCGGCGCCCCGCGCTTGACCTCGTGGCCCGCGCCGCGCACATAGCGTTCGGCACCGTTCAAGGAGAAGGTCGAATCCGATGCGCGTCGCCGACCGGATCGCCGACAAGCTCAACCGCCGCTTCGCGCCCGCCGAGGTCCGCGTGATCGACGACTCCCAGCGCCATCACGGCCATGCCGGCTGGCGCGAGGGCGGCGAGACGCATTTCAAGGTCGAGATCGTCTCCAGCGTCTTCGCCGGCCAGTCGCGCGTGGCGCGCCAGCGCCTGGTCTACCAGGCCCTGACCGAGGAGCTGGCCGGCCCGGTGCACGCGCTCGAGCTGAAGACGCTGACCCCGGAAGAGGCCGCCGGCGCCAAGGCCTGAGGCGCCCGCGCGGCGCAGCCGCGCCCGGTCGTCCTTTCCTCGCCTTTGTTGCTTCGTGTCCTTCCTCCTGGCTTCGTGCAACTTCCGAAAAGCATCAACCACGAAGGCACGCCCTTCGTCAGGCTCAGGAGACACGAAGGCCAGAAGGAAGAGAGAAGGCTATGCGGCCTTCGGCCGCGTTCAGGAATCCACCGGCTCTTTGTAGAACTCGGGCCAGAAGCGCTTCACCACCTCGCTGGTCGACGCCAGCGCGTGGCAGGTGTCGAGGAAGCGCGGCCGGCCCCTGGCGCCCGGGTCGCGCCACTTGCCGCCGCCCTTGGCGGTGAAGATGGTCTGGAACGCGGTCGTCGCCATCGGCCCCAGCAGCTCGACCAGGTGCGTGCAGCCCTTGGCGCCGCCGAGCAGTTCCTTGGTCTTGGCGGTGAAGCCCGGCGCGATGCGCAGGCCGACCAG
>JAKLKW010000025.1 GCA_023150455.1 Alphaproteobacteria bacterium
CGCGCGCGTCTACATTTGAACCGGCGGCCGGATCAGCGGCCGCCGATCGGCCGGCGGGCGGGCGCGAGCTGCACCACATGGCGTTCGCGGTCGGCACGCTCGACCAGGTCTTCCGCGCGCGCGAGCACCTGAAGGCCCACGGCGTGAAGATCGAGTTCGAGGGCCGAAGGCGCGCCGGCTGCCAGGTCGCCGTCGAGTTCCGCGATCCCGACGGGCACTTCCTGGAGATCTACTGGGGCCTCGACCAGGTCGGCCCCGACGGTCGCGTGCGCCCGCCCGAGGAATGGCGGGAATGCTTCTCGCTGGAAGACGCCGTCAAGGACGCGCCGCCCGGGCAGGACACGGCGCTGGGCGGAGGGATGGTCGCGGAGTGAGGTAACGTCGGCGCCCTTTTTACATCCCCAGATACGCCGCCTTCACCTTCTCGTTCCGGGCCAGCTCGGCGCCCGGTCCCTCCAGCACGATGCGGCCGGTCTCCATCACATAGGCGTAGTCGGCCACGCGCAGCGCCTGCGTGGCGTTCTGCTCGACCAGCAGGATGGTCGTGCCGGCGCGCTTCAGGGCCGCGATGGCGGCGAAGATCTCGGCGGTCAGCAAGGGCGCCAGGCCCATGCTCGGCTCGTCCAGCAGCAAGAGGCGCGGCGCGGCCATCAAGGCGCGGGCGAGCGCCAGCATCTGCTGCTGCCCGCCCGACAGCGCGCCGGCGGGCAGGCGGCGCTTCTCCGCCAGCACGGGGAACATCCGGAAGGCGCGCGCGATGCCTTCCTCGATCCCGGCGCGGCGCGTGTAGCCGCCGAGGATCAGGTTGTCCTCCACGCTCAGGGGCGCGAAGACCTGGCGGCCTTCCGGCACCTGCACGATGCCGAGCCGCACCCGGCGCGCGGGCGTGAGGCCGGTGATGTCGCTTCCGTCGAAGGCGATGCGGCCGGCGCTCGCCGGGCGCACGCCCGAGATCGCGCGCAGGAGCGTGGTCTTGCCGGCGCCGTTGGAGCCGACCAGCGCGACCAGCTGTCCGGGCGCGACCGCGAGCGACACGTCGTGCAGCGCCGCGACGCGGCCGTACTGCGCGGCCAGGCCTTCGACCTCGAGCAGGCGGCTCATGGCGCGGCGACGCCGAGATAGGCGGCGATCACGGCGGCATCCGCGCGGATCTCGGCCGCGGTGCCTTCCGCCAGCTTGCGGCCGGACTCCAGCACGATGACGTGGTCGCTGACGGCCATGACCAGCTTCATGTCGTGCTCGACCAGGATCACCGTCACGCCGCCGGCCGCGATCTGCTGGATCAGCCGGTCGATCTCGGCGGTCTCGGTCGGGTTGAGGCCGGCAGCGGGCTCGTCGAGCAGCAGCAGGCGCGGCTCGCCCGCGAGCGCGCGCGCGATCTCCAGCCGCTTCATCGCGCCATAGGGCAGCGCGCCGGCTTGCGTGCCGGCGGCGTCGCCGAGCCCGACCTTCGCCAGCAGCGCATCGGCGCCGGCGCGCGCGGCGCGGTCGGCCGCGGCGACCGACTTCCAGCCGACCAGCGACGGCAGCAGGCGGCGGTCGAGCTGCCGGTGCCGCCCGACCATCACGTTCTCGGCCGCGGTCATGTCGGCGAAGATCTGCGGCGTCTGGAAGGTGCGGCCGACGCCGCGCGCCGCCAGCTCGTGCGGCTTGAGGCCCGCGACGTCGTCGCCGTCCAGGCGGATGCGCCCGCCGCTCGGCGCATAGACGCCGGCGATCAGGTTGAACAGCGTCGTCTTGCCGGCGCCGTTCGGGCCGATGATCGAGTGGATGCGCCCCGCCGGCAGCGCGAAGCTGACGTCGGCGACGGCGACGACGCCGCCGAAGCTCTTGGTCAGGTGAACGACCTCGAGCAGCATCAGCGCCGCCACAGGCGCGCGAGCGTCGGCACGAGTCCCTTGGGCAGGAAGATCATGATGCCCATCAGGATCGCGCCGAGCGTCATCATCTCGTAGTCGTGGAAGGTCGCGATCAGCTGCGGCAGCGCGGTCAGGATCGCGGCGCCGACCACCGCGCCGAAGGTGGACGCCATGCCGCCGAGGACGACCATGGTGACGAGCTCGACCGATTGCAGGAACCCCGCCTTGGTCGGCGTGATGAAGCCCGCGTAGTGCGCGAACAGGCTGCCGGCGAGGCTCGCGAACAGGGCCGAGATCACGAACACCATCGCCTTGTGCCGCGCCACGTCGACGCCCGAGGTCGCGGCCGCGACCTCCGAGGCGTTGAGCGCGCGCAGCGCCCGGCCGAGCGGCGAGCGGGCGAGGTTGAGGCTGACCCAGGCGGCGATCCACAAGAGGGCGCCGACCGCCCAGTACCATTGCCATTCGCCCGCCAGCGACGCGCCGGCGACGCTCAGGGGCGGCACCGGCATGCCGTCCGGGCCGCCGGTCAGCCGCGTCTCCTGCGTCAGCACGATCGACACGATGATGCCGAGCCCCAGCGTGGCCATCGCCAACTAATGGCCGCGCAGCCGGAGGATCGGCCGCGCGACCGCGAAGGCGAGGCAGCCGCTGCCGGCGAGCCCGGCCGCGATGCCGAGCAGCGGCGGCCAGCCGTAGGTGGCGGTCAGGATCGCCGAGGCGTAGGCGCCGATGCCGAAGAACCCGGCATGGCCCAGGCTGATCTGCCCGGCGTAGCCGACCAGCAGGTTGAGGCCGATGCAGGCGATGGCGTTGAGGCCGATCAGCACCGCCACGTTCAGGTAGTAGGTGTTGGGCAGCAGGAAGGGCAGCACCGCGATGACCAGCGCGAGCGCGACCAGGCCGATGCGACCGCCGTCCATCGCCGCGCGCTCAGACGCGTTCCGACGCGCGCGCGCCGACCAGGCCGCTCGGCCGGAAGCACAGCACGAGCAGGATCAGCACGAAGGCGAGCGCGTCCTTGTAGGCCGAGGAAACGAATCCCGCGCCCATCGCCTCGGCCACGCCGAGCACGAGGCCGCCGACGATGGCGCCGACGCCGCTGCCCATGCCGCCGAGAATCGCGGCGCAGAAGCCCTTGAGGCCCAGCATGACGCCGGCGTCGTAGGAGGTCAGCGTGATCGGCGTCACCAGCACGCCGCCCATGGCGCCGAGAAAGGCCGACAGTGCGAAGCACAGCGTCATCACGGCGCGCGTCTCGATGCCGACCAGCTGCGCCGCGAGCCGGTTGTTGGCCGTCGCCAGCACCGCCTTGCCCAGCACGGTGCGGCCGAAGAACCAGGCGAGCGCCAGCACGGCCAAGAGCGAGACGCCCAGGACCCACAGGCTCTGCGGCAGGAAGCTCGCGCCCATGACGCGGATCGGCTCGTCGCCGCTGAACGGCGCCAGCGTGTGGAAATTGCGGTCCCACACGACCTGGGCCACGCCGCGCAGGAAGATCGAGGCGCCGATCGTGATCACGATCAGCGCCACGACCGAGGCGTCGCGCGCCGGCGCGATCGCCAGGCGCTCCAGCGCCACGCCGACCGCGACCGCGAGCAGGATCGCCGCCGGCGCCGCGACCCAGATCGGCGCGCCGGCGTCGACCAGGTACACCGTCGCCATGCCGCCGATCATGACGAACTCGCCCTGGGCGAAGTTGATCACGTGGCTGGCATTGTAGATCAGCGTGAACCCCAGCGCGACCAGCGCATAGATCGCGCCGACCGTGAGACCCGAGAAGAGGAACTGCAGGATGGTGCTGAGCATGTTCTCGGACGTTCCGCGCCGGCCCTCAACCTCCCAACGCTGCGCGTCGGGCCCCTTCCTCTCCCGCTAACGCGGGCGAGAGATCATGGACCCTCGCCCACCGAAGGTGGGAGGGAGAGGGCCGGCGCAGGACGGGCAATCAGCGACGCCGCAACATCCAATCAGTACAGCAGCCGCCAGGTGCCGTTCTTCACCTCGACCATGCGGAAGGACTTGGCGTCGACGCCGTTGTGGTCCTTGGCGCTCATGGTGAAGATGCCGGTCACGCCGACCAGGTTCTTGGTGCTCTCGAGCGCGTCGCGCACCTTGGCCTTGTCGGTGGTGCCGGCGCGCTTGATCGCGTCCTGCATCAACAGCAGCGCGTCGTAGGCGTAGCCGGCGAAGGTCGAGGGGTCCTCGTTGTACTTGGCCTTGTAGGCCTCGGCGAAGGCGATGCCCGGGGCCTTCTGCTTGTCGCGGTCGGGCAGGAGCTTCGCCACCAGCACCGGCTCGGCCGGCAGGCGCACGCCCTCGGCGGCCTTGCCCGAGCCCTTGATCCACTGCGCGGAGGCGGAGCCGTGGTTGTGGTAGAAGGCCGACTTGAGGCCGAGCTGCGCGAAGTTCTTGGTCACCACGACCGACGCGGCGCCGAAGCCGCAATAGAGCACGGCGTCGACATTGGCGTTCTTGATCTTGGTGAGCTGCGGCGTCATGTCGCTGTCGGCCGCGCCGTGCGTCTCGTCGGCGGCGATCGTCAGGTTGTGCGTCTTCGCGAGCGCCCGCGCGTTGTCGGTGCAGGACTTGTCGAAGCCGCCGCTGCCGGCGATCAGACCGATCTTGCTCATGGCGCGCTGCTTGATGTCGATATAGACCTTCTCGACCGCCGTGCGGTCGGTCTGCGGCACCTTGAAGATCCACTTCTTCACCGGCTCGACGATCACCGATGCGCCGCCCAGCGAGACGAAGGGCACGCCCGCGCGCTCGACCTCGGGCGCCATCGCCATGGTCTCGCCGGTCGTCGAGCCGCCGATGATGAAGTCCACGTTGTCCTGCGCGATCAGGCGCTTCGCGAAGTTCGCCGCATCCGCCGCGGCGCCGTTGGTCTCGTACAGCACCAGGTCGATCTTGCGCCCCAGCACACCGCCCGCGCCGTTGATCTTCTCGACGTAGAGGCGCAGCACCTTGGCCTCGGGATCGCCCAGGAAGGCAGGTCCCCCCTGCGTCGCCAGCACCGCGCCCAGCTTGATCGGCTTGTCCTGCGCCACCGCCGCGGCCGCGCCGAGCAGCAGGGCCATCCCGGCCAGCAATAACGATTTCCCCCGCAGCATGACGCTCTCCCCCTTTGTTTCTCGCGGTTGATTCTGGCGTCAGGCTATATCACGCGCGTGACGCGGTAAACCGCCACGACGGCGGTTACAGCGCGCTGGCGACGCCGTACTGGCCGGCGAAATACAGCAGCTCCTGCCCGGGACTCTGGGCGAAGCGCTCGACCTCGCCGACCAGGATGAGGTGATCGCCGCCGCTGTAGCGGTGGCGCGTGCTGCACTCGAAGCGGGCGATGCAGCCCTGCAGCAGCGGCACGCCGCCGATGCCGCGGTCGACCGCGACGCCGTCGAAGCGCTCGGCCGGCGCGCCGGCGAAGCGCCGCGCCAGCTCGATCTGGTCCGCAGCCAGCACGTTCACGGCGAATCGCTCCGCATGCACGAAGGCCTCGTACAGCGATCCCGCGCGGTCGATGCTCCAGAGGATCAGCGGCGGATCGAGCGACACCGAATTGAAGGAGTTGACGGTCATGCCCACGTTGCGCCCGTCCGCCGTGACCGCGGTCACGACCGTGACGCCGGTGACGAAGCGGCCGAGGGCGAGGCGAAAGGCGCGGGCGACGGGCTCGGGGGCCTTGGCGTTGGATGTCATTGCGTCGCATTCAAGCACAGGTCGCCGGACTCGCGCATCCACGAGAGTCGCACGTCCGGGGAGCGCGGCCGGCGGCGAGATATTTTACACATAAAGCATTGCGCGCTATAGTGACGGTGGACCGGCGCGCGGGGGAGAGCGGATCGATGCTGGCCGACCGCATCGAGGCGAAATGGATCGACGCGTTCACCGAGGTCTTCGCGCTTTGCCGCGTGGCCGAGGGCGAGGCGGCGGCGATCCTGTCCGAGACCCAGTCGCGCGCCGTCAACGTCCATCTGGCCGAGCTGGCCCTGCTGCGCCTGGGTGCGCGCCCGTTCCACGTGATGCTGCCCTCGCCGCCGCAGACCGCGCCCGCCGCGGTGCGCTCGACCGGCGCGTCCGCCGCCGTGCAGGGGCTCAAGCCCGTGGTCACGGCCTTGTCGCAGGCCGGCTTCGTCGCCGACCTGACGGTCGAGGGCATGCTGCATGCGCCCGAGCTCACGGACATCCTCGCGGGCGGCGCACGGCTGCTGATGGTCAGCAACGAGCATCCGGAGGCGCTCGAGCGCCTCGCCCCCGATCCGGCCCTCGCCGACAAGGTCAAGGCGGGCATCAAGCGGCTCAAATCCGCCCGGCGCATGCGCGTCACCTCGCCGTCCGGCACCGATCTCGACGTCGCGCTCGACGGTGCCGTGCCCGGCGGCGTGTGGGGCTGGTGCGACCGCGCCGGCACGGTCGCGCACTGGCCCGGGGGCCTGTGCCTGTGCTTCCCGCGCGCCGGCGCCGTCAACGGCCGTATCGCGATGGCGCCGGGCGACGCCAACCTGACCTTCAAGCGCTACCTCGAAACGCCGGTCACGATGACGGTCGTCGACGACCACGTCACCGCGATCGAGGGCGCGGGCAGCGACGCGGCGATGATGCGCGACTATTTCGCGGCCTGGAACGACCGTGCCGCCTACGCCGTGTCGCATGTCGGCTGGGGCATGAACCCGCGCGCGCGCTGGGAAGCGCTCGCCATGTACGACAAGCGCGACACCAACGGCACCGAGCTGCGCGCGGTCGCCGGCAATTTCCTCTACTCGACCGGCGCCAACGAGACCGCGGGGCGCTTCACGCTCGGGCATTTCGACCTGCCGATGCGCGATTGCACGGTCAAGCTGGACGATGTCGCCGTGGTCGAGGCCGGCAAGCTCATGGGAGACTTGAAATGATTCGGGGCTGGGCATGAGCATCGTCCCCTTCGCGATCTTCGCCGGCGACCGCGGCGCGCCGGTGCTGTTCCTGCACGGCATCGGCGGCAACGCCGAGCTGTGGCGTCCGCAGCTCGACGCGCTCGGCTCCGCCCATCGCTGCATCGCGTGGAACATGCCGGGCTACGGCAGGACGACCTCGCCCTTGCCCGAGATGACGTTCCCCGCCCTGGCCGCGGCCGCCGGAAGGCTGCTCGACCGTTGCGGCTTCAAGGCGGCGCATGTCGTCGGCCACTCCATGGGCGGCATGGTGGCGCTGGAGTTCGCCGCCACGTGGCCCGAGCGCGTGTCGAGCCTGGTCCTGTCCGGCAGCTCGGCCGCCTTCGGCAAGAGCGACGGGACCTGGCAGGCCGAGTTCCTGGCGCAGCGCCTGAAGCCGCTCGACGAAGGGCGCGGCATGGCGGGCATCGCCGGCGAGGTGGTCGACGGGCTTCTGGGCGACACGCCCGACCCGGCGGCGCGCGCCGCGCTGGTCGCGTCCATGGCGGCGATCCCCGAGCCCGTCTATCGCGCCGCGCTCAAGTGCCTGGTGACGTTCGATCGCCGCGACGCGCTGGCCGGGCTCGGGATGCCGACGCTGCTGATCGCGGGCGGACGCGACAAGGTGGCGCCGCCCGAGCTGATGCGCCGCATGGCCGAGCGCATCGCGGGCGCGCAGTACGTCGAGATCCCCGGTGCCGGGCACCTCGCCAACCTCGAGCAGCCGGCGGCTTTCAACGCCAAGCTGGCCGCGTTCCTCGACGCGCAGCGGAAGCAGGCGGCATGAGCGCGATCGACACCATGGCGGGCTTGAGCGATCGCCAGCGCGAGCTGGTCGGCATCGCGGCCAGGCTGGGGCGCGAGAAGTTCGCCGCGCGCGCCTTCGACTACGACAAGGACGCGGCCTTCCCGTTCCAGAACTACGACGACCTGCGCGCCGCCGGCTTCCTGGCCTTGTGCGTGCCCAGGCGCTTCGGCGGCCTGGACGCGGACTACGCGACCTATTGCCTGGTCTCGGCCGAGATCGGGCGCCATTGCGGGGCGACGGCGCTGACCTTCAACATGCACAGCTGCGCCGCGCTGTGGTCGGGCGCGCTGGCCGACGACCTTGCCATGTCGAACGGGCAGCGCGACGAGCACGAGCGCCACCGAGCGCTGCACTACCGCCGCATCGTCGAGGAAGGCAAGGTATACGCCCAGCCCTTCTCCGAGGGCAGCGCCGCCGCCGCCGGCAAGGCGCCCTTCGGCACGACGGCCAGGCGCGTCGACGGCCAATGGGTGCTGAACGGCAAGAAGATCTTCGCCTCGCTCGCCGGCGCCGCCGACTACTACGGCATCCTCTGCACCGAGGACAAGCCCGGCGCCTCGATGCGCGACACGCTCTATCTCGCGGTGCCCAAGGACGCCAAGGGCCTCGGCGTGGTCGGCGACTGGGATCCGCTCGGCATGCGCGCGACCGTGTCGCGCACGCTGCTGCTCAAGGACGTGAGCGTGCCCGAGGACGCGGCGCTGATGCCGCCCGGCATCTACCACCAGGCGGCGACGCGCTGGCCGCACATGTTCCTGACCCTGGCGCCGACCTACATGGGCATCGCCCAGGCCGCCTACGACTTCACCGTGAAGTATCTGCGCGGCGAGATCGACGGGCTGCCGCCGGTCAAGCGCCGCATGTACCCGACCAAGCAGATCGCCGTGGCCGAGATGTTCGTGAAGCTGGAGCAGACCTGGGCGCTGTTCCGCCGCGTGATCGGCGAGGCGCGCGTCGATCCGCCGAAGCACGCGCGGCTGCGCTGCTACGCCGCGCAGTACACGATCATGGAGAACGCCAACGACCTCTGCCGCTTGGCGATCCGCACCTGCGGCGGCCAGGCGATGCTGCGCCCCTTGCCGCTCGAGCGCCTCTACCGCGACAGCCGCTGCGGCTCGCTGATGCTGCCCTGGACCGCCGAGCTGTGCCTCGACCGCCTCGGCCGCGAGACGCTGTACGATCCGGGCGAGAGCGACGAGTAGGACGATGCCGCACTCCTCGACCTTGGGACAGGCTCGACGTCGGTCCCGCCTCCCCGTGCGGGAGGGGAGACCGGACAAGAGGCGGCGCTGATGGACCTCTCGACCTGGATCGAGCGCCACGCGGCGTTCCAGCCGCGCAAGGTCGCGATCCGCTTCGAAGACCAGGCGATCGACTATGCAGCGCTGGCGTGGCGCATCGGGCGCTGCGCTGGCGTGCTCGCAAGCAGCGGCGTCGGTGTGGGCGACCGTGTCGCCTATCTGGGGCTCAACCGGCCGGAGATGATCGAGCTGGCGTTCGCCTGCGCGCGCCTCGGGGCGATGTTGGTGCCATTGAACTGGCGGCTGGCGCCGCCGGAGCATGCGTACATCCTCGACAACGCCGCGCCGCGGCTGATCGTGATGGAAGCGGCGCTTCGGGCGGGCCTCGACTCCGTCCTGCCGGCCGTGAAGCGCATCGTGCTTGGCGCGGGATTGCAGGCGTGGCCCGACGGCGTCGATGCGCCGGCGGCGGGAAATGCAGAATCGCCTATTCTGATCGTCTACACCTCGGGCACGACGGGCCGGCCGAAAGGTGCCGTGCTGACGCAGGACGCGCTGCTGTGCAACGCGCTCAATTCGGTGCACGCGCACGACCTTGCGTCGGGCGACCGCGTGCTGACGGTGCTGCCGATGTTCCATGTCGGGGGCCTCAACATCCAGACCCTGCCGGCGCTGCATGCCGGCGCCGAGGTCGTGCTGCACCGGCGCTTCGATCCGGCGGCGACGCTCGCTTCCATCGCCGCCGACCGGCCGAGCCTGGTCGTGCTGGTGCCGGCGACCATCGCGGCGATGATCGAGCATCCGCGCTGGCAGGCAACCAACCTGTCGTCGCTGCGCATGGTGACGACCGGATCGTCGATCGTGCCGGCGCTGCTGATCCAGGCCTTCCATGAGCGCGGCGTGCCGGTGATCCAGGTCTACGGCTCGACCGAGACCGCGCCGATCGCGGTCTATCTGAGGGCCGAGCAGGCGCGCGCGCATATGGGCTCGACCGGCCTGCCGGGGCTGCATTGCGAGGCAGGCATCCGCGCGGCCGACGGCGGCGAGGCCGCGCCGGGCGCGCGTGGCGAGATCCTGGTGCGCGGCCGCAACGTCATGCGCGAATACTGGCGCGACCCCGCCGCCACGGCGGAGGCGCTGGCCGGCGGCTGGTTCCACACCGGCGATATCGGCCACCGCGACGCCGAAGGCTTCTTCTACGTCGACGAGCGCAAGAAGGACGTCATCATCTCCGGCGGCGAGAACGTCTACCCGGCCGAGCTCGAGGAGGTGCTGCTGGAGGACCCGGAAGTGGCCGAGGCCGCGGTGGTGGCGCGCCCGCATCCGCGCTGGGGCGAGGAGCCGGTGGCGGTCGTGGTCGCGCGGCCCGGCGCCGCGCCCGCGCCCAAGGCGATCCTCCAGCGCTTCGACGGGCGCCTGGCGCGCTTCAAGCACCCGCGCGACGTCGTGTTCGTCGAGCGCCTGCCGCGCAACGCCATGGGCAAGGTGCTGCGCCACGAGCTGCGCGCCATGCTCGCCGGCGCGGAACGGGCGGGAGGCTAGCGATGCGCGTCGCGATCATCGGCGGCGGGCCGGCCGGCCTCTACTTGTCGATCCTCCTCAAGCTCGCCGACCAGCGCCACCACGTCACCGTGGTCGAGCGCAACCGGCCCGACGACACGTTCGGCTGGGGCGTCGTGTTCTCGGACCAGACCATGGAGAACTTCGCCGACGCCGACGCGGCGACGCACCGGCGCATCACCGAGAGCTTCGCGCACTGGGACGACATCGACATCCACTTCGAGGACCAGATCGTCACGTCGAGCGGCCACGGCTTCTGCGGCATCGCGCGCAAGGCGCTGCTCGGCATCCTGCAGGGCCGTGCCCGGCGCCTGGGCGTCGAGCTGCATTTCTCCACCGAGCTCGATCCCGCATCGCTCGACCGCGACCCGCACTGTGCCGGCGCCGACCTGGTCGTCGCCGCGGACGGCATCAACAGCCGCACCCGCGCCGCCTTCGCCGACGCCTTCGGCCCCGACCTCGATGTCCGCCGCAACCGCTATATCTGGCTGGGCACGAAGCAGCCGTTCGACGCGTTCACGTTCATCTTCAAGGAGACCGCGTCCGGCTGGTTCTGGGTGCACGCCTACCGCTTCGACAAAGACACGTCGACCTTCATCGCCGAGACCAGCAAGGACGCCTGGCGCCGTGCCGGCCTGGACAAGGCGTCGACCGACCAGACCATCGCCTTCCTGGAACGCGAGTTCGGCGACCACCTCGGCGGCCATCGCCTGATGAGCAACGCCGCGCATCTGCGCGGCTCGGCCTGGCTCAACTTCGTGCGCGTCAGCAACCGCACCTGGCGCCACGGCCGCATCGTGCTGATGGGCGACGCGGCGCACACGGCGCATTTCTCGATCGGCTCGGGCACGAAGCTCGCGATGGAGGACGCGATCGCGCTGGCGCGCCATCTCGACCGCGGCGTCGGCCTCGACCGCGCGCTCGAGCACTACGAGGACGAGCGCCGCCTCGAGGTCCTGAAGCTGCAGAGCGCCGCGCGCAACAGCACGGAATGGTTCGAGAACGTGCATCGCTACCTGCACCTCGAGCCGACGCAGTTCGCCTACAGCCTGCTGACCCGCAGCCAGCGCGTCAGCCACGAGAACCTGCGCAAGCGCGACACGGGGTACCTCGCGAACGTCGAGCGCTGGTTCGCCGCCAGGTGCGGCGCGGCGCCGGAAGCCGATGCCGGGCCGCCGATGTTCCAGCCCTTCGCGCTGCGCGGGATGACCGTGCCGAACCGCGTGGTCGTCTCGCCCATGGCGATGTACAGCGCGGTCGACGGCGTGCCGGGCGATTTCCACCTCGTGCACCTGGGCGCGCGCGCGCTCGGCGGCGCCGGCCTCGTCTATACCGAGATGACCTGCGTCGCGGCCGATGCGCGCATCACGCCGGGCTGCGCCGGGATCTACGACGACACGCATGCCGCCGCCTGGAAGCGCATCGTCGATTTCGTGCACGCGAACAGCCGCGCCAGGATCGCGATCCAGCTGGGCCATGCCGGCCGCAAGGGCTCGACCCGGGTCGGCTGGGAGGGCTACGACGAGCCGCTGCCGTCGGGGAACTGGCCGTTGATCGCGGCCTCGCCCATTGCCTACGGGCCGCAGAACCAGCTCCCGCGCGAGATGACGCGCGCCGACATGGACCGCGTGCGCGACCAGTTCGCGGCCTCGGCCCGGCGCGCGGTCGCGGCCGGCTTCGACCTGCTCGAGCTGCACATGGCGCACGGCTACCTGCTGTCGGGCTTCATCACGCCGCTCAGCAACCGGCGCGCCGACGAGTACGGCGGGTCGCTCGAGAACCGGCTGCGCTTTCCGCTCGAGGTGTTCGACGCGGTGCGCGCGGCCTGGCCGGCGGACCGGCCGATGTCCGTGCGTCTGTCCGCGACGGACTGGGTCGAGGGCGGCATCGACGGCGCCGATGCGGTCGCGATCGCGCGGCTGCTCAAGGCGCATGGCTGCGACCTGATCGACGTCTCGGCCGGGCAGACGACGCGCGAGGCCAGGCCCGTCTACGGCCGCATGTTCCAGACGCCCTACAGCGACCGCATCCGCAACGAGGTCGGCATCGCCACCATGGCCGTCGGCAACATCACCGAGTTCGACCAGGTCAACGGCATCCTGGCGGCCGGGCGGGCCGATCTCTGCGCGCTGGCGCGGCCGCATCTCTCCGATCCGCACTGGACGCTGCGCGCCGCGGCGGACCAGGGCTACTGGCGGCAGCCCTGGCCGAGCCCGTATCTCGCCGGCAAGGAGCAGTGGGAGCGCCTGCGCCGGCGCGTCGCCGAGGCGGGGCCGATATGAGCGCGCTGGGAGGCGCACACGCGGTCGTCACCGGCGGCGGAAGCGGCATCGGCTTCGCGATCGCCCAGGCGCTGGCGGGCGCGGGCGCGCGCGTCACGCTGATCGGCCGCGACCGGGCGCGGCTCGATCGCGCGGCGGCCGGGCTGGCCGCGGCGCAGGCGATCGCGGCCGACGTCAGCGACGACGACGCGGTGGCCGCCGCGTTCCGGCGCGCCGCGGACGAATTCGGTCCGCCGGCGATCCTGGTGAACAACGCCGGACAGGCCGAGAGCGCGCCGTTCCATCGCACCGACCCGGCGCTGTGGCAGCGCATGATCGCGGTCAACCTGACCGGCGCCTATCTGTGCTGCCGCGCCGTGCTGCCCGCCATGCTCGCGCAGGACTACGGGCGCATCGTCAACATCGCCAGCACGGCCGGCTTGAAGGGCTACGCCTACGTCACGGCCTATTGCGCGGCCAAGCACGGCCTGGTCGGGCTGACGCGCGCGCTGGCGATGGAGACCGCGCGCACGGGCGTGACGGTCAACGCGGTCTGCCCCGGCTACACCGACACCGACATGGTCGCCGAGAGCGTCGGGCGCATCGTCGCCAAGACCGGCCGGAGCGCCGAGCAGGCGCGGGCCGAGCTTGCGCGCGGCAACCCGCAGGGAAGGCTGGTCGAGCCGCGCGAGGTCGCCGCGGCCGTGCTGTTCCTTTGCGGCCCCGATGCCGCCGCCATGACCGGCCAGGCGATCGCCGTGGCCGGCGGCGAGGTGACGTGACCATGGCGCGCGCAAGCGCCACCCGCACCGAGGCGCTGCCGGACGACGCCCGCGGCGGCGAAGGCCGCGACGCGCTGCGGCTATGGCTGCGCCTGCTCTCGACCGCGAACCTAATCGAGAACCAGGTGCGCGCGCGGCTGCGCGACCAGTTCGCGTCGACCCTGCCGCGCTTCGACCTCCTGGCCCAGCTCGACCATGCGCCGCACGGGTTGACCATGGGCGAGCTGTCGCGCCGGCTGATGGTCACCAACGGCAACGTCACCGGCCTGGTCGCGCGGCTGATCCGGGAAGGCCTGGTCGAGCGCCGCGTGGACGCTGCCGATCGCCGCTCGGCGCGCGTGCGGCTGACCGCAGCGGGCCGGCGCGCCTTCAACGCCATGGCCCCGGTCCATGCCGGCTGGATCGACCGGCTGTTCGACGGGCTCGACGCCGCGCAGCGCGCGCAGCTTGCGCAGCTCCTGGGAACGCTCAAGCACACCATCGGCGCACCCGCGCCGGACAAGCGCGAAGGCAGGGACAAATGAAGGCGGCCGCACTCTCGCCCAAGCACTTCGACTGGAAGGTCAGCGGCAAGGTGGCGACGGTCACCTTGAACCGGCCCGAGCGCAAGAACCCGCTGACGTTCGACTCCTACGCCGAGCTGCGCGACACGTTCCGCGCGCTCAAGTCCGCCGCCGACGTGAAGGCGGTCGTCATCACCGGCGCCGGCGGCAATTTCTGCTCGGGCGGCGACGTGCACGACATCATCGGCCCGCTGGTCAAGATGGACATGCCCGGCCTCCTGGCCTTCACGCGCATGACCGGCGCGCTGGTCCAGGCCATCCGCGACTGCCCGCAGCCGGTCATCGCCGCGGTCGACGGCGTGTGCGCCGGCGCCGGCGCCTGCGTCGCCATGGCGTCCGACCTGCGCCTGGGCACCCAGCGCAGCAAGGTCGCCTTCCTGTTCGCGCGGGTCGGGCTGGCCGGCTGCGACATGGGCGCCTGCGCCATGCTGCCGCGCATCATCGGCCAGGGTCGCGCCGCCGAGCTGCTTTATACCGGCCGCGCCATGGACGGCGCCGAGGCCGAGCGCTGGGGCTTCTACAATCGCCTGCTCGAGCCCGAGCAGGCCCTGGCCGAAGCGCAGGCGCTGGCGCGGCAGCTGGCGGAGGGCCCCAGCTTCGCCCATGCCATGACCAAGACCATGCTGAACCAGGAGTGGAACATGAGCATCGAGCAGGCGATCGAGGCCGAGGCGCAGGCGCAGGCGGTCTGCATGACGACGAAGGATTTCGGCCGCGCCTACCACGCCTTCGCCGCCAAGCAGCGCCCCGTTTTCGAAGGCAACTGAGCTCGAAGGGAACCGAGCGCGAGGGGATCGATGCCCGACTCGTCCTTCCTGACCTGGCCTTTCTTCGACGACGGGCATCGCGCGGTCGCCCGGGCGCTCGACGCCTGGGCCGGCCGCGCGCTGGGCGCGGGAAGCGACCATGCGGCAGGCGCGGTGGACAAGGCGTGCCGCGATCTGGTCGCCCGGCTCGGCGCCGACGGCTGGCTCCGCCATTGCGTGCCGGCGCCCTACGGCGCGTCGGACCGGCTCGACGTGCGCACGCTGTGCCTGGCGCGCGAGATCCTGGCGCGGCATGACGGGCTGGCCGATTTCGCGCTCGCCATGCAGGGCCTTGGCAGCGCGCCGATCTCGCTGTTCGGCGCCGAACCCGTCAAGCGCCGCTATCTGCCCGGCGTTGCCGCCGGCCAGCGCATCGCCGCCTTCGCCCTGTCAGAGCCCGAGGCGGGCTCCGACGTCGCCGCGATCAAGACGACGGCGCGCCGCGACGGCGGGCATTATGTGCTCGACGGCGAGAAGACCTGGATCTCGAACGGCGGCATCGCCGGCTTCTACGTCGTGTTCGCGCGCACGGGCGAGGCGCCCGGCGCCAAGGGCCTGTCGGCTTTCGTGGTCGACGCCGACGCGCCGGGCCTCGCGGTCATCAGGCGCATCGACGTCATCGCGCCGCACCCGCTCGCCACGCTCCGCTTCGACGGCGCGCGCGTGCCGGCCGCGCACCTGCTCGGCGAGCCCGGCGGCGGCTTCAAGGTGGCGATGGCGACGCTCGACGTGTTCCGCTCGACCGTCGGCGCGGCGGCGCTGGGGTTCGCCCGGCGCGCGCTGGACGAGGCGGTGGCACGCGTCAAGTCGCGCCGCGCCTTCGGCCAGGCGCTGGCGGAGTTCCAGATCACCAAGCAGAAGCTGGCCGACATGGCGGTCGAGATCGACGCGGCCGCGCTCCTGGTCTACCGCGCCGCCTGGGCCCGCGACACCGAGGCCGAGCGCGTCACGCGCGAGGCCGCCATGGCGAAGTACTACGCGACCGAGGCGGCGCAGCGCGTCATCGACCGCGCGGTCCAGCTGTTCGGCGGCGAGGGCGTCGTCTCGGGCGCGCCCGTCGAGCGGCTCTATCGCGAGATCCGATCCTTGCGCATCTACGAGGGCACGTCGGAGATCCAGCAGCTGGTCATCGCCGACCAGGTGCTGCGGCAGGGCGGGTGACGGCGATGGGTCTGCCGTTTCGCCGCCCGCGCCCGGCGACCATCAGGGAGGTCGTGCGGCATGCGTGAGCTCCGTCTCGAACCCACCGGCCATGTCGACGGCTTCGCGCGCGCGAACCTGCCGCCGGCGGGATTGTGGCCCGATCTCGTGTTCGACGGGCTCGACTACCCGAAGCGGCTGAACGGGACGGCCGAGCTGCTCGACCGCTGGCTCGAGCGCGGGCACGCTGCCAGGGCGGCGATCAAGTCGGCCTCCGGCACGTGGAGCTACGGCCAGCTGGCCGAGACCGTCGACCGCATCGCCGCGGTGCTGGTCGAGGATCTCGGCTTCGTGCCCGGCAACCGCGTGCTCATGCGCGGGCCGAACAACCCGATGATGGCGGCCTCGATCCTGGCCGTGTGGAAGGCCGGCGGCGTGGCGGTCAACACGATGCCGCTGCTGCGCGCGCGCGAGCTCGCCTACATCATCGACAAGGCGCAAGTGCAGTTCGCGCTCTGCGACGGACGGTTCCTGGCCGACCTGGAGGCGGCCAAGCAACAATCGCCGGCGCTTCGTCGCATCGTGCCGTTCAACAGCGAATCCGCGGAATCGCTGGAATCGCTGCTGGTCGCCAAGCGTCCCGGCTTTCGCGCCTGCGATACCGCCGCCGACGATGTCTGCCTGATCGCCTTCACCTCGGGCACGACCGGCCGGCCCAAGGGCACGATGCATTTCCATCGCGACCTGCTGGCGATCTGCGACACCACGCCGCGGCACGTGATCCGCCCCGACGCGGACGACACGTTCATCGGCTCGCCGCCGTTCGCCTTCACCTTCGGACTCGGCGTGCAATTGCTGTTCCCGCTCGGCGCCGGCGCCTGCACGGCGCTGGTGGAGCAGCCGTCGCCGCCGAACCTGATCAGGGCGATCGGCCAGTTCGGCGCCACCGTCCTGGCCACGGCGCCGACCGCCTACCGCGCCATGCTCGACCAGCTGCGTCCCGGCGATCTCGCCAGCTTGAAGAAGTGCGTCTCGGCCGGCGAGCACCTGCCGCTGCCGACCTTCGATGCCTGGCGCAAGGCCACGGGCATCCGCATCATCGACGGCATCGGCTCGACCGAGATGCTGCACATCTTCATCGCCGCATCCGGCGACGACATCCGTCCCGGCTCGACCGGCCGCGCCGTGCCCGGCTACCAGGCACGCGTGGTCGACGACCAGGGGCGCGACGTCAAGCCGGGCGAGATCGGGCGGCTGGCCGTGCGCGGGCCGACCGGTTGCCGCTATCTCGCCGACCCGGAACGGCAGCGGGAATACGTGAAGGAAGGCTGGAACTACACCGGCGACGCCTATCGCCGCGACGTGGACGGCTACTTCTGGTACTGCGCGCGCACCGACGACATGATCGTCTCGGCCGGCTACAACATCTCCGGGCCCGAAATCGAGAACGTGCTCCTCGATCATCCCAAGGTGAAGGAGTGCGGCGTGGTCGGCGCGCCCGACTCCGAGCGCGGCATGATCGTCAAGGCCTATGTCGTGCTGCGCGACGGCGAGGTCGCGGGTCCCGCGACCATGAAGGAATTGCAGGACTACGTGAAGGGCGAGATCGCGCCCTACAAGTATCCCCGTGCGGTCAGCTTCGTCGACAGCCTGCCGCGCACCGAGACGGGCAAGCTGCAGCGCTTCAGGCTCAGGCAGATGGCTGCCGAGGAATCCAGCGGGGGAGGAACGAGATGACCGCCGTACAGCCGCCGGGCTGGCCGCGCCCGAAGGGCTACAGCAACGCCGTGCTGGCCGAGGGGCGCCAGGTATTCCTTGCCGGCATGGTCGGCTGGAATCCGCTGACCGAGAAGCTGGAGAGCGACGACTTCGCCGTCCAGTTCCGCCAGACCCTCGACAACATCGTCGCCGCGCTCAGGGCCGCCGGCGCCGGGCCGGAGCACCTCGTGCGTACGACGTGGTACGTGACCGACAAGCAGGCGTACTTGCGCCAGATCAAGGAAGTCGGCGCCGCCTGGCGGGCGGTGATCGGCCGATACTACCCGGCGATGACCGTGGTCGAGGTGAAATCCCTGATCGAGGACCGCGCCAAGGTCGAGATCGAGGCGACCGCGGTGATACCCGACCCGCGCTGAGCGACGTTGCCTGGGGCGCGTGTCGGTCCGCGCGCGCCCCCATTCAAGGTGGCGCCCTTCGACGAGTTCAGGGGGATCGGTGGCCGCCTAGCGCGCGCGGCGCGAGCGCCCGATTTCCGCCGGCCGGAGCTGGGGCTCCGCGACGTCGGTATAGATGTCGGTGCCGATCGTTCCGGTCATCGGCAGGGCCGGCGTGTTGCGGCAGTGGATCACCTTGAACATGCCCATCGGGTGCGCCGGGCGGATGTTCTTGATCTCGACCCCCGCGGTGCGCAGCAGCGCCTTCATGTCGAATTCCGGCCGCCAGCCCAGCGTCTTCGACAGCGGGTTGATCAAGAACTCGACCGCGCGCAACGGGCCGCCGTCCGAGGTGAAGTGATTGACGATCAGGATGTCGCCGCCGGGCTTGCACACCCGGCGCATCTCCGACATCAGCCGTTCCGGATGCGGCACGACCGAGGCGACATACATGGCGATGACGGTGTCGAAGGACTGATCGGGGAAGGTCAGGTTCTCGGCGTCCATCTCGAGCAGGGCTTCGACGTTGCGCAGGCCGAGCTCGTCGACCTTGTCGCGCGCGCGCTCCAGCATCTCCGGGCTGACGTCGATGCCGACCACGGTGATGTCACGGCGATAGAGCGGCAGCGCCAGGCCGGTGCCCACGCCCACTTCCAGGACCCGCTGCTTCGGGCGCTTGTTGGCGGTTGCGACGGCAAGCTTGCGGCCGGGGTTCATGGCGGCGCCGAACACGACGTCATACATGCCGGCGTAGCGCTTATACGCCCGACGAATCGATGCCAAGTCCATTGGAAGTCGCTATCCTTAGTAGAGTTTGTTCAGCTGGTCGAAACGGGCCGGGCGCCCGCGTCGTTTCCTACCTTGGTTTACCCCTCTAGCCCACTAAAGCTAGCCAAAAGGCAAGCGGACAACAAGAGCGGCTGGTCACTCCTTCAGCTACAGTGGCATTCTTGTTACGGCGGGCTATAACGCCCGGTCGGGTTGGGGATGTCGTAAATGAGCGTGGTAGTCTTTGGTTCGATCAACCTCGACCTGACCGTGCGCGTGCCTGCGCTGCCGCGGCCGGGCGAGACGACCCTGGGCGAGCGCGTCGAGATGACGCCGGGCGGCAAGGGCGCCAACCAGGCCGTGGCAGCGCGCCGCGCCAGCGGCGATCCCGTGCGCCTGGTCGGACGGGTAGGCGAGGACGCGTTCGCCGCGGCGGCCGTCAGCCAGCTCGCGGACGACGGCGTCGACTTGACCCATGTCCGCCCCGGCGCGGCGCCGACCGGGATCGCCATGATCGCCGTGGCGCCCGACGGCGCCAACCAGATCGTGGTCGCCAACGGCGCGAACGCGACACTGTCGCCCGACGACCTGCCCGAGGAATGGCTGGCGCCGGAGACGACCCTGGTGCTGCAGATGGAGGTGCCCGTCGCGGCCAATTACGCCGTCGTCGGCCGGGCCGCTTCGCGCGGCTGCCGCATCGTCTTGAACGCGGCGCCGGCGGCCCCCTTGCCGCGCGAGCTCATCGACCGGGTCGACGTGCTGGTGGCGAACGAGCACGAAATCGTCGCGGTCGCGCGCGCGGCCGGGCTCCCGGCCGACACGCCGGTCATGGCGGCGCGCAACCTCGCCGCCGGGCGCAAGCTCGCCGTCGTCGTCACGCTGGGCGATGCCGGCTCGATCGCGTTCCACGGCACGCAAGGCTGGCTGGTGCCGACGCTGAAGCTCAGGCCCGAATCGGTCGTCGACACGACCGGTGCCGGCGACGCCTTCGTGGGCGTGCTGGCCGCGGGCCTCGACGGCGGGCTCACCTTCGATGCCGCGCTCGCCGGCGCGTCGGTCGCCGGCGCCTGTGCCTGCTTGAAGCATGGCGCGCAAGCGGCGATGCCCTACGCCGACGAGATCAGCGTCGGCCTGCCGCATCTCGCGCCGATCCAGCGGGTGGACTACTCGGTGCCCGAGCCGGGCGAGGCGGCGGCGGCCGGCTGAGCCTGCCGGCGCGTCGATCCGCGCCGGCCCCGTTAGATTGGGCGGCCGGATCAGCGGCCGCCTGGCGCGCGCGTTGATCCGCGCGCGCCTCCATTTGGGTCGGCGGCCGGATCAGCGGCCGCCTAGCGCAGCGCCGCCGCGATGTTGCCGCCGTCCACGGTGAGCACGGCGCCGGTGGTCTTGCGCGCCAGCGCCAGCGCGACGAAGGCCTCGGCCACGTCTTCCGCGCGCACCTCGCGGCCGAGCAGGTTGCCGGCCATGTAGTCGCGCTCGCTCAGGCCCCGCGCGGTCGAGCGGCTCTTGATCATGTCGTCGGTCAGCAGCCCCGAGCGGATGCGATCAGCGTTGACCGCGTTCGACGTGATGCCGTCGGCGCCGTACTCGATCGCGTATTGGCGCATCAGCGCCATGGTCGCGGCCTTGGGCAGGCCGTAGGGACCGAAATTCGGGCCCGGGTTGACCGCCTGCTTCGAGGCGTTGAATAGCAGCGCGCCGCCGGTGCCCTGCGCGCGCATGATGCGCACGGCGGCCTGCGCCACGTACTGGTGTGCGAAGAAGTTCAGCTCGAAGCTCTGGCGCAGCACGTCGTCGGCGACCTCGCCGATCCGGCCCTGCCAGGCAGCGCCGGCATTGGACACGACGATGTCGACGCCGCCGAAGGCGGAGGCGACGGCGGCGAACGCCGCGTCGACCGATTGCTTGTCCGTCACGTCGCAGGCAAGGCCGAGCCCGCCGAGCTTCTTCGCGTTGGCGCGCGCCTGGTCGCCGTTCAGGTCCAGCAGCACGATCTCGGCCCCCTGGCGCTGCAGCGCGGCGGCCGTGGCGAAGCCGATCACGCCGCCGGCGCCCGTGACCACGGCGACCTGGCGCTGCAGCGGCTTCTCGGCGGTCTTGCCGAGCTTGGCCTGCTCCAGCGACCAGTACTCCATGTCGAAGATGTCGGCCTCGGTGATGCTCTCGAACCGTCCGGTCGCCTCGGCGTCCAGGATCACGCTGGCGCAGGTCTCGGCGATGTCGGCGGCGACGCGGGCGTCCTTGGCCGATGATCCAAGCCCGAACAGCCCGACGCCCGGCACCAGCACCACGCGCGGCATGGGGTCGAGCGGCTTCTTCTTCGGCGCGGCGCGCGCATTGTGCCGCTCGAAATAGGCGCGGTAGTCCTTCTGGTACTGCGCCAGGGCCGCGCGCGAAGCGGCCTGGAACGCGTCGAGCCTGCCCGTCTCGGGTGCCGGCAGCAGCAGCGGCCAGGGCTTGGTGCGGATGACGTGGTCCGGCGTCACGACGCCCGCCCGGCTGTAGCGCGCCGCGTCGCGGCCGTTCACGTAGGTCATCGTGCGATCGCCGTTGCGGCACTCCAGCACGAAGCGCGTCCAGCGCCCCTCGTTCGGATCGACCGGCGCCGCCAGGATGCCGCGCAGCACCGGCGCGACCTCCGCGAGCCCGGCGGCGCGCCTGGGCAGCTTCGCCGGCACGACGCGCTTCGGCGTGCCCTTGGCCAGGCGCTTCTCGGCCAGCCCCACCAGATCGATCATCCGGTCATAGGCCTCGCGCGCGGTGCGCCCGAAGCTGAAGATGCCGTGCTTCAGCAGGATCAGGCCTTCGCAGTCGGGATTGGCCTCGTAGACGTCCTTCGCTTTCTTCGCCAGCGCGAAGCCCGGCATGATGTAGGGCACGATCGCGGCGCGCCGGCCATAGATCTCGCGCGCGCGCTTCTCGCCGTCCGGCCGGTCGCACAGCGCCAGCACGGCGTTGGAATGCGTGTGGTCGATGAACTTGTGCGGCAGGAAGGCGTGCAGCAGCGTCTCGACCGAGGGGTTGGGCGCGGCGGCGTCCAGCAGGTTGCCGCGCTGGAGGTTGACCATGTCCTCGTCGCTCAGGCGCTCGAGCCTGGCGAGCTTCTGGAGCGGCTTCAGCCGCACCGCCGGCAGTCCGGGCGGCTCGATCGCCGCCATGTCCCAGCCGCTGCCCTTGACGCACAGCACCTCGACCTCGTCGCCGACCTGGTCGCGCATGACGGTCTTGACCGAGGTGTTGCCGCCGCCGTGCTGCACCAGGCGCGGCTCGCCGCCCAGGAGGCGCGACGTGTAGACGCGCAGCGCCAGGTCCTCGGCCACGCCCTGCGCGGCATAGTGCTTGACCATCGCGCGTGCATCGCGATCGGACCACAGGTTCTGCATGAAAGACCGCTCCGCCTATCCGGCCTTCTTCTTCGTCCGCTCGGGAAACAGGCCGCCCAGGCCCGCCTCGGTCGCCGCGCACGACCCGCGCTCGGTGACGAGCGCGGTGACCAGGCGCGACGGCGTCACGTCGAAGGCGTAGTTCGCCATGGCGCTGCCCGCGGGCGCGATGTCGACCGTCACCACGCTTCCGTCCGCGCCGCGGCCGGTCACGCGCGAGAGCTCCGTGCCGTCGCGCTGCTCGATCGGGATCCCCTTCACGCCGTCGCGCACGGTCCAGTCGATGGTGGGCGAGGGCAAGGCGACGTAGAAGGGCACGCCGTTGTCCTTGGCCGCGAGCGCCTTCAGGTAGGTGCCGATCTTGTTGCAGACGTCGCCGGTCGCGGTGGTGCGGTCGGTGCCGACGATGCACAGGTCGACCAGCCCGTGCTGCATCAGGTGGCCGCCCGTGTTGTCGGCGATCACGGTGTGCGGCACGCCGTGCTGCCCCAGTTCCCATGCGGTCAGGCTCATGCCCTGGTTGCGCGGCCGGGTCTCGTCGACCCAGACATGGACCTTGATGCCGCCGTCGTGCGCCTTGTAGACCGGCGCCAGCGCCGTGCCCCAGTCGACCGTCGCGAGCCAGCCGGCGTTGCAGTGCGTCAGGACGTTGAGCCGCTCGCCGCGCTTGCGGGCATCGGCCCGGCGGAACAGCGCGAGCCCGTGCTCGCCGATGGCGGCGTTGATGGCGACGTCCTCGTCCGCGATCGCCGCGGCACGCGCATAGGCGGCGGCGACGCGCTCCTCGCGCCGGCGGTTGCGCAAGGTCGTGCGCATGTCGTCGAGCGCCCAGCGCAGGTTGACCGCGGTCGGGCGCGTCTTCAAGAGCGCGTCGTGGCAGCGGTCGAGCACCTCGTCCGACGCGTCGGCGCGCATCGCCAGCGCCACGCCATAGGCCGCCGTCGCGCCGATCAGCGGCGCGCCGCGCACCTGCATGGTCTTGATCGCCCGCGCCGCGTCGTCGCAGGTCTCGAGGCGGAGCGTCGCGAATTCGTGCGGCAGAAGCGTCTGGTCGATGATCTCGACCGACCGGCCGTCCGGCGCGAGCCAGATCGTGCGATAGGGCTTTCCGTTCACGCGCATGGAGGCGGGTTATAGAGGCAGGCGGTCCGGGGGGCAATCCGGCGTGGACTGGACTTCGCGCGGCTGCTTGACCAGAGTGGCGGCGCGGATTGCGGGAGGGAAGAAGGAATGCGCCTGACCTTGGAGCCGAAGTCGAGCCTGCCGGGCGACGGCTGCGCGGGCACGCTGGTCGGCCGCGCCTGGGTGCCGGGGAAGCTGGCCGGCCCGTCGGTCGTGGCGCTGCGCGCGGACGGCGTGTGGGACATCTCGGCGGCGGCGCCGACCATGAGCGAGCTCATGAACGCGCCCGACCCGGTGGCGGTCGCGCGCACCACGTCGGGCGCGGAGCCGCTCGGCTCGGTGGAGGAGGTCCTGGCCAACACCGCGGTCGACAGCCGCGACCTCGATCGTCCGTGGTTCCTGGCGCCGTGCGACCTGCAGGCGGTCAAGGCGGCGGGCGTCACCTTCGCCAACTCGATGGTCGAGCGCGTGATCGAGTCGCGCGCCAAGGGCGATCCGACGCGCCAGGAAGCGCTGCGCCGGGAGCTCGGCAGCGAGATCGGCGCCGACCTCGCGCAGGTCAAGCCCGGCTCGGCCGCCGCCGAGCGGCTGAAGGAGGCGCTGATCCAGCGCGACCTGTGGTCGCCCTATCTGGAAGTGGGCATCGGCCCCTATGCGGAGATCTTCACCAAGTGCCCGCCGATGGCCTCGGTCGGCACGGGCGCCGAGATCGGGCTGCATCCCGAGTCGTCCTGGAACAACCCGGAGCCCGAGATCGTGCTGGTGGTGAACGCGCGCGGCGAGATCAAGGGCGCGACGCTGGGCAACGACGTCAACCTGCGCGACTTCGAGGGGCGCAGCGCGCTCCTGCTCGGCAAGGCCAAGGACAACAACGCATCGTCGGCGATCGGGCCGTTCATCCGCCTGTTCGACCGAAGCTATGCGCTCGACGACGTGCGCCGGTCGGACGTGCGCCTCACGGTCAAGGGCGACGACGGCTTCACGCTGGACGGCGTCAGCTCGATGACCCGGATCAGCCGCGACCCGCTGGACCTGGTCAAGCACACGATCGGTGGTGCGCACCAGTACCCGGACGGGTTCGTGCTGTTCACCGGCACGATGTTCGCGCCGACCCGGGACCGCGGCGCCAAGGGCTCGGGCTTCACCCATCATCTGGGCGACATCGTGACGATCGCGACGCCGACGCTGGGCGCGCTGGTCAACCGCGTGACGACCTCGGACCAGGCGCCGCCCTGGGTGTTCGGTGCCGGCGCGCTGATGCGCAACCTGGCGGCACGCGGGCTGCTGCGCTAGCCCGCCTTCGGCACCAGCACCTCGATCGGCAGCCAGCGCCCGGTGAACCGGCGCCGGTCGATCCCGACGTCGGCGGGAAGGGCCTCGAGCTTCGCCAGCCCGGCGCGCAGGTCCTTCAGCGCCTTGCGCATCCTCGTGTCGCGCGGCTTCTTCGCGGCCGCCTTGCGCTGCTTCGCCTTGCCGCTCAGCCGCATCGCCCCCGCCCGACCTGCCCCGCCGCGATCCGCCACTCAGGAACACCGCGCCGCCCATCAAGGTTGCATGCGCGCGCCCGCCGTTCGGCCGGGCTGGCCGGCCGACGCCGGCTCCGTTACCCTCCTGTCGATGTTCGAACATCCCGAATTCGATGCGCACGAAATGGTTGCCTTCGTGCACGACCGCGCGGCGGGCCTGAGCGCCCTGGTCGCGATCCATTCGACCGCGTTGGGACCCGGCTTCGGCGGTTGCCGCATGTACCCCTATCGCGACGAGGCTGAGGCGCTGGCCGATGTCCTGCGGCTGTCGCGCGGCATGACCTACAAGGCGGCGATCTGCGACTTGCCCTATGGCGGCGGCAAGTCGGTGATCCTGGGCGATCCACGCCGCGACAAGACGCCGGCGCTGCTGCACGCGATGGGGCGCGCGGTCGAACGCTTCGGCGGCCGCTACATCATCGCCGACGACGTCGGCACCTCGCTCGACGATCTCGCCGTCATGCGCAGCGAGACCCGCCATACGGCCGCCGCAACCGACGCCGCCAAGCAGCCCCTGCCGGTGACCGCCTGGGGCGTGCTCAACGCCATCCAGGCGGCCGTCGCGCATGCGTTCGCGCGATCGGACATCGAGGGATTGGCGGTCGCCGTCCAGGGCCTGGGCCATGTCGGCTATCCGCTCTGCCGATTCCTCCGCGAGAGAGGCGCGCGGCTCGTGGTGAGCGACGTGGACGCGGCGCGGTCGTGCCGGGCCGAAGCCGAGCTCGCGGCGGCGTCCGTGCCGGCCGACGCGATCTACGACGCCGAGGCCGATGTCTTCAGCCCCTGCGCGCTGGGCGGCGTGCTCGACGACGCGACCATCCCGCGGCTCAAGGCGCGGCTGGTCTGCGGCGGTGCCAACAACCAGCTCGCCGAGGCGCGGCATGACGCCGCCCTCGCCGCGCGCGGCATCCTCTACGTGCCCGATTACCTGGCCAATGCGGGCGGCGTGATCGATTTCCACCAGGAATCGATCGACGACCGGCCGTCCGCCGTGCTGGCGTCGGTCGCCCGCATCCGCGCCATCACCGCATCGGTGCTCGTCCGCTCGGCTGCGACCGGGCAACGGCCGCTAGCGGTCGCCGACGCGATCGTCGCAGAGCGTCTTGCCGCGGCGCGGGCGCGACGCAGGCCGCCCTCGGCCTGACTGGCCGGGCAGAAGCGGCGTTTGCGTCTTCGGGGCGCTCGGTGCCGAGCGGGGCAATGCCCGCTCGCGCTACAGGACGAAGAACGTCTTCACGGCCGTCGGCACGGCGGCAATGAACGCCAGCGCCGCCACGCAGCCGGTCAGCAGGTTGTCGCCGAAAACGACCAGGAACCGTCCGATCCCGTTCATGGTCCTACCTCGCTCTTGAAATTATTGGCGCGAAACCATTTCGCGCGGCGGCGCACCGGGATGCGCCGCATTGCCGCGTATCATCGCAGCGCCAGGGCGGACATGCAGTGACCTGCGTCACTCCCCGCACAAGCGCGACACGATGGTCGGAAGGGTGTTCCGGCGGCGCTTGCGGATGAACCGCGCGCCGCCCGGGGTAAACCCGTGGCGGGCGCGGACGGGTCAGGTACCGCTTTGTTTTTTCAGCATTTTCATTGCCGCGACGACGCCGGCCGCCATCAGGCGCCGCGGCAGGAAGCGTTGCGCCAGCGGCGCCAGCACCGCGCCGGAGCCGACCGTCACGAGCGGCCGCCGGCCGAGCCCGGCCAGCGCCGCCTCGGCGACCTGCTCCGGCGTGGCGGCGCGATGGAACATCCAGGGCCTCATGCCCGAGCGCTCGCCGAACTTGGTGGCGGTGAAGCCGGGGCACAGCGCCAGCACGTCGACCGGCAGCCCGCTGAGGTCGGCGGCGAGCGACTGCGCGTAGTGCAGCTTGAAGGCCTTGGTCGAGGCATAGGTGGCAAGCCGCCCGACCGGCAGGAAGGCGGAAATGCTCGACACCATGATGACGCCGGCGCGGCGCGCGCCGGGCGCCGTCGCGCGCTCGATCATCCCCGGCAGCAGCGCCCGCGTCAGGACGACCGGCGCCGTGACGTTGACCTCGACCATGACGCGCTCGTCGGCGGCGTCGTTGCGATGGACCGGGCCGAAGAAGCCGAGACCGGCATTGTTGACCAGCAGGTCGACCCCCGCCCGCTCGCCCGCCGCGATCACGGCTTCGCGGCCGGCGTCGGTGGCTAGGTCGGCCGGCACGATCGCGATGTCGCGGCCCGGCCGCGCCAGGTCGCGCGCCAGAGACGACAACGCGTCGCGGTCGCGGCCGGTCAGGATCAGGTGCGTTGCCGCCGGCAGGACGCGCGCGAAGCCGGCGCCGATGCCACTCGAGGCGCCGGTGATCAGCGCGACGCGGAACGCGGACAAGCTCAGAAGGGCGTGTCGCCCGTCGCGGGGGCCGGGGTTGCCAGCGCGCAGCCGCACAGCGGGCAGCGCGCATCGCTCTTGATCCGCGCGATCTCGTCGGCGGACAGTGTGCGGCCGGCAAGCTGGGCGTCGATCTCGGCCAGGAGCTGCGCGTGCAGCGCCGGCGCCTCGCAGGCGGCGAGATAGGCCCGCGCCGTGGCCGGCGGCATCTCCTGGATCTGGAACGCGCGCGCGGCGCCGGCGGCGAGCCCCGCGCCCGCCGCCATGCCGAGCCCCAGGAACCGTCTGCGATCGATCATGGACTCTCCTGGCCGCTGCCTGCGGCCTCAGGTTATCGCGATCGGCGACCCGGCCGAGCCGGTGGCGCCCTTGATCGGCATCGGGGCGAATATATACACGAACCGGTACTTCCCGTCCTTGATCAACTCGTCGAAGTTCAGGTTCTCGTGATTGAAGATGCCGTTCTTCGTGATCAGCTCGTTGTGGCACACGAAGGCGAGCTTCTCGTTCGGGTTCGGCACGACGTCCGTGCCCCAGGTATCGGCTCCGGTCAGCGCGACGTCCTTGCCGACCAGCCAGCGCGCGACCTCGAGCCCGATGCCCGGCTCGCCCGAGTTGAAGCGGTCGTTGTTCTTCATCCACAGGCTGCCCCAGCCCGTGTTGAAGAACACCGCGTCGCCGGGCTTGATGTCCTTCTCTTCCATCTTCTGCTTCTTGAGCGCGTTCTGCACGTGCTCGGCCTTGATCTCCTGGCCCTTGTCCCACATCTGCCCGGTCAGCCCGGCCACGTCGATCAGGTGCGCGCGGGTGAAGAACGGCTTGCAATGCTCGATGCCGAGCTTGCCCAGGCCGTACGTCCCGTAGACCTCGTTTCCGGTGAAGCCGTTGTAGAACCGGTGCTCGGCGCGGTCGCCGGGTTTGCCCGTCTCGACGCCGATATGGCCGAGACCGTCGAACTGCGTGCCGACCTGGCCGATCTCGGTCGCCAGGAACTCGTCGTTGTAGACCAGCTTGTTGTCGCCGAACGGCCCGCCCGTCGGCCCGCCCGGGATGCGCACGGCGAAGACGCGCGCGCCGAACAGCGGCATGCCGGATTCGTAGACCCGGCCGATGCGATAGACCTTGCCGTCGCGGATCCACTTCGCCGAGTCCTTGATCTTCTCGGGCGTCATGTGGTTGGACGCGCCGGCCTGGTCGTCCTTGCCCCACTTCGACGGCCACCATGGCGCGCCGATCGGCGTCTGTCCCGCCTGGGCGATCTGGGTCTGCCCCGCGGTCTGCGCCTGGGCAGCCTGAACGGCGCCCGTGGCCATGCCGCCCGCCGCGACCGCGCCCGCGCCCGCTGCCGCAGTCCTCAGAAAGTCCCGCCGTTCCGGCGAGTCCGGCTGGTCGCTGCCCGGCGCGTGCTCCTGGAATTTGCTGAAGCGCATCGTTTCCTCCCCGTGACCGACCCGGCGCGGCGGCGGGCCGCCCTTGCGCCGCGGCAATTGTCCGGCTGGGGACATGCGCGCGTCAATAGACGATCCGGCGCAACCGGCGGACCGCGATTGCCAGGCGGCTGCGCGCGGCGCAGCATGGCGGCGGGAGGATCGGCCACATAATGAGCCTGTTCGATCGCGACGATTCCGCGCGGCGCCTGCCGGTGTCGGTGATCACCGGGTTCCTCGGCAGCGGCAAGACCACGCTCCTGAACCGCTTGCTGCGCGATCCGGCGATGGCCGACAGCGCGGTCATCGTCAACGAGTTCGGCGAGATCGGCCTCGACCATCTGCTGATGGAGCGGATCGACGGCGAGACCGTGCTGATGGCGAGCGGCTGCCTGTGCTGCACGGTGCGCTCGGACCTCGAGCAGACCTTGCGCGACCTCGATTGGAAGCGGCGCGACGGCACCGTCCCGCCCTTCGCGCGCGTGCTGGTCGAGACGACCGGCCTGGCCGATCCGGCGCCGATCCTGCAGTTGCTGCTCAACCACCCGATAGTCTGCGCCTCCTATCGCCTCGATGCCGTCGTCGCCACGGTGGACGCGCTGCACGCCATGCGGCAGCTCGACGAGCACGCGGAATCCGTGAAGCAGGTCGCGCTCGCCGACCGGCTCGTGCTCACCAAGACCGACCTGGCCGGCGCGGATGACGGCGGCCTGTCGACGCGGCTCAAGGCGATCAATCCGGCCGCGCCCGTGCACCGCGCCGTCAACGGCGACATCGCCGCCGGCCTTCTGTTCGGCGCGGCGCTCTACGATCCGGCGCGCCGCACGCCCGACGCGCGCGCCTGGCTCAGGGACGAGGCCTACGCGCCGGCCGATGCCGCCGGGCATGGCAACGAGGCGCATCATCACCATCACGCGGCGCACGCGCACGCCCGCGACGTGAATCGTCACGACGCCCGGATCGCCGCCTTCTGCCTTGTCGAAGACCAGCCGATCGACTGGGACCGGTTCCATCGCTGGCTCGGGCGGCTGCGCGCGGAGCGCGGTCACGACCTGTTGCGGGTCAAGGGCATCCTGAACCTGGCCGGCGAGCCGGCGCCGGTCGCGATCCACGGCGTGCACCATGTCTTCCATCCGCCGGTGCAGCTTGGCCAATGGCCCGACGACGACCGCCGGTCGCGCGTGGTCTTCATCACGCGCGACCTGCCGGGCGACCAGATCGCGCAGAGCTGGCGCGACGCGCCGGCTTAAGCGGCGGCAGGGTCCGGGGCTGCGCCAGCGGCGTCGCCGCCCAGCATGGCCTTCAGCTGCCGGGCGCAGGTCTCGAGCGGCTCCGTGCTCTGCCGGGTCTTGGCCAGGGCCATGGCCCCGGAAAACGACATGACGACGAAGGCGGCCATCGCGTCGGGATCCGCGGGCCCGACCGCGCCGGTCTCCTGGTCCGCGCGCAACTTCCGCAGGATGGCTGCCTGCCACTCGGCGAAAACGTCCTGCAGCGCCTGCCGAAGCTCGGCGTCGGCGAGGGCGAGCTCGATGGCCAGATTGTTGACCGGGCAGCCGAGCACCCGGCGCCGCTCGTCCAGTTCCCGGGCCGTGCGACCGAAGACGGCGAGGACGCCGTCGCGCGCGGTCGGCGCCGCCTGGATCGGCTCGATCCATGTCTCGCGGACCGCCGCCGCGACGCGCTCGCGGATGACGGCGAGCGCCAGCGCCTTCTTGCTGGGGAAGTGATGGTGCAACGCACCGCCGGTCACGCCGGCGGCGTGCATGATGTCGTGCGTGCTGGTCGCGTGATAGCCCCTGGCCTGGAAGGCTTCCGCCGCCACGTCGAGGATCCGGCGCCGCATCGCCACGGGATCGTTCGATCGCTTGGGCCGGCTCGTCTCGGTTTCCGCCATTTCCCCGCCTGTCGTTCGCCTGCAGCGTGCCATAGGCTTGTCCGCTTGACAAGACCGGTTGACCGGTCTTATGTCAAAAACCGGTCAACCGGTCTGTTATTGTCGGGAGGAACCAATGCAAGAGCGCAAGCAGCCGGTCGTTTCGCTGACCCCCGAGCCGATGCCGGCCTGGTCGGCCATCGTGGAGCTGCGCCAGTACACGCTGCGGCCGGGCATGCGCGACACCTTGATCGACCTGTTCGACCGCGAGTTCGTCGAGACGCAGGAGGCGGCCGGCATGAAGGTGATCGGCCAGTTCCGCGATCTTGCCGATCCGAACCGCTTCGTCTGGCTGCGCGGGTTCCCGGACATGGATGCGCGCGGCAGGTCGTTGACGGAATTCTATGTCGATGGTGTCGCGTGGAAGGCGCATCGCGACGCCGCGCGCGCGACCATGGTCGACACCACCAACGCGCTGCTGCTGCGTCCGGCGCGCCCCGACAGCGGATTCCGCGCCGACGCGGCCGCGCGGCCGCCGGTCGGCGCCACGGCCCTTCCCGACAGCCTCGCCGTGGCCCGGATCGACCATTTCGACGCGCCGGTCAGCCCCGACGTGATCGAGTCGTTCGAGCGGGGCGTGCTGCCGGCGCTGCGGGATGCGGGCGCGTCGTATATCGCCTATTTCGTGACCGAGCCCGGCGCGAACACCTTCCCGGCCTTGCCGGTGCGCGAAGGCGTCAACGTGCTGGCATGGTTCGCGGGGCTGGCGGACCGGCGCGGCCTCGAGCGCGTCCAGGCCGGGCTTGCCGCCGCGTCCTGCGGGCAGGCCGCCGGCGCCAAGCCACCGGTGGGGACGAAGGTGCTGACCCTGTCGCCGACGGCGCGGTCGCATCTGCGCTGAACCACGCGCCTGCCAGAAGAATGCCGTCGCGTCTGTGCGCGTTATCACTGGCCCGATACGCGAAGTTCTGGCTAGAATATTCGCTGGTGGCTGTCGCGTCTCGGAGGGCGTCGGTCGCCCGTGGAAAATCGAAGCTGTTGTCGGATTCGCCTAGGTACGAGCGATGCGCGTTCTCCTGTTCGTCGTCGGTCTTGTGCTCGCGGTGCCGGCCGCGCCCGGCCCGGCCGCTTCCGCCGAGGATGCGACCCAATATGTCCGCCGGCTGCTCGGCGAGATGGTCGACGTGTCGAAGCATCCCACCCGGGATCGGCGGGCGTTCTACGTGAAATTCCTGTCGAGCGAGATCGACTGGAACGGTCCGGCGGCGCTGGCGCTCGGTCAGCGCTGGCAGGCCTTGCCCGATGACGAGCGCCGCAGGCTGGCGGAGTGGTCGCGCGACTCGGTGCTGGGCACCGACGGCGTCATGAACTTCGTGCAGAACCTGATCTTCCAGTCCTGCGCGATCACGAGCCGCAGCCAGCAGGCAGACGGCGCCTCGGTCCGCATCTCCTGCACCCGCTTCGGCGGCGAGCCGAACTTCATCGTGCGGTTCGACGTGAGGCGCCCGGGCGGCGCCTACCGGATCGTCGACGTCGGCTACAACGGCATCTCGCTGCTGGACGCGCTGTCGAAGGAGATCCTGAAGGAAGACGCCGTCGCCAAGCACGGCGTGCGCGTCGACGCGATCGCCGTCAAGCAGTGACGGCGCCCTACGCCGAATCCAGCTCGCGGTAGCGCCGGAAGATACCCTGCTCGTTGAACGCAATGCGACGCGGCGACGCCAGATAGGCGGCGATGCGCGGCCGGCGCGCGACGCGGTCGTGCAGGGCGACGATGCGCCGGTGGCGCCGCTCCAGCCGCGCCATCGCCCGCGGGAACGCGTAGCGCAGGCCCTCGACCATCTGGAACAGCGACAGATCGGCGTAGGAGATGCGGCCGCCGGCGAGCCACGCGCCCTTGGCCTTTTTCCGTGCCAGCACGGTCTCGAAATAGCCGAAATATTTCGGCGCGCGCGACGCGAGGAAGTCGGCGGCGCGGCGGCCGGCCTCCCGGTGCTGGTCCTCGTAGTAGAGGTTGCCCGAGATCGGGTGGTGCGTGTCGTGCACTTCCTGCAGGAAGTCGGCGATCGTGAGCTGAAGCTGATGCACCCATAGCCTGCCGGCATCGGCTTCCGGCGCCAGCCCGTGCCGTGCGCCCAGGTACAGCAGGATGTTGGCGGTCTGTCCGATGAGCAGCTTCCCGGCCTTGAGGAACGGCGGCGCGAAGGCGGCGCGCGCACCGCCGCCGCCCATCAGCCGCATCATGGCCGCGACGCCGCCCTTGCCGCGCGCGACGTCGACATAAGGGGCGCCGGCCTCCTCCAGCGCCAGGCGCACGAGCTCGCCGCGACCCTGGATTTCCGGCCAGTAGTAGAGCTCGTAGCGCATCGACCGTCTCCTCCCGTTCGCTCACGCCTTTGTCAATTAGACTGTGCCGAACCGCGCGCTAGGAAAAGCGGGCTGCGCGCGCAAGTCGGGGGAGAGTGCAATGACCTGGCGCCTCGCGATCCTCGCTGTCCTGCTCGCCGGGTTCCCGGGCGCGGTTTCCGCGCAAGGCACCATCGAGCGCCTGTACGTGCTGGACTGCGGCCATGGCCGCGCGGCCGACATGTCGCGCTGGACGCCCGGTCTCAACGTCGGCACGCCGTTCGACGTGCGCGACAACTGCTACCTGATCCGCCACGCCCGGGGCTGGATGATGTGGGACACGGGCATCCCCGAAGCCGTTGCGCGGATGCCCGACGGGCTGGTGGCGGCGGGCGGCGCCATGGTCTGGAAGCGGCCGCGCACCATCGCCGAGCAGTTGGGCCAGGTCGGCGTGGCCGCGGCGGACATCAAGCTCGTCGCGGTCTCGCACACGCACCCCGACCATGTCGGCAATGTCGGCATGTTCCCGGCGGCTACCGTGCTGATCCAGAAGGCCGAGTACGACTGGGCCTTCGGCCCGACGCGGTCGTTTCCGTTCTCTGCCGATATCGCCGCGCGCAAGCTCGAGGGCGATCACGACGTGTTCGGCGACGGCTCGGTGCGCATCCTGTCCGCGCCCGGGCACACGCCGGGCCACCAGGTCCTGCTGGTCCGCATGGCCGCGACCGGCTATGTGCTGCTGAGCGGAGACGCGGTGCATTTCCGCGACAACTGGGAGAACCGGCGCGTGCCGTCGATGAACACGAGCAAGGAGCAGACGCTCGCGTCGCTGCAGCGCATCGCGGACGTGCTGAAGGAACTCAAGGCGGAGCTGTGGATCAATCATGACCGCGTGCAGAGCGAGCAGATGAAGCGGCCGCCGCGGTTCTACGACTGAGCGGCGCCGCCGCGTCCGAACAGGGCCGGCAGGTCGTCCCAGGCGTAGACGAGATTGTCGGACCGCCAGAGCGGCCCGGGGTCGCGATAGCGCCCGATCATCCGGCCGCCCAGCGCCTGGTAGAACGCGATCGCCGGCTCGTTGCCGACGACGACACCGAGCGCCAATCCCGGGAAGCCCAGTCGGTGCAGGTGATCGGCCATGGCGACGAGCAGAAGTCGGCCCAGGCCGCGCCGTGCCGTGCGCCGGTCGACATAGAGGTACTTGACCTCGCCGCGTCCGCCGAAGGCGGGATCGCCCGGCGGTCCGCAGAGGCCGAATCCCGCGATCGCGCCATCGATCTCGACCACGATGCATCCGGCGGCCGCCGGGGCATCGGCCAGGATCGCTTGCCAGCGCGCGCGCCGGTGCGTCTCGTCGAGCGCCCGGTACGCGGCGTCCGGCGCAAGCGTGCGGTAGGTGTCGCACCAGACCGTCGCATGCAGCCGGGCGATGGCCGGCGCGTCGCTCGGCGCCGCCGGCCGCAAGCGCGCACCTTGTCCGGGTCCGGTCTGCATCCGGCCCTTGTAGCGGCTCGCGCGGCGCCGGCGCAATGGCGGCGGGGTGAACCGCGTGCCGTGCGGCCACGTAACTGTATAGTGATCACCATGCTCGCCGGACCAACACGCGTCCCGACCGCGACCGCGGCGCAAGCCGCCGCGGAATGCGTCCCGACCGACCCTTCGATCGCTCCCGTTCCCGGCTGCGCCTGGATCGCCGGGGCGAGCAGCGGGATCGGGCGGGCGCTGGCGCTGCGTCTCGCCCGCGCCGGCTGGACCGTGGTGGCGAGCGCCCGGCGCGCCGACGCCTTGGAGGCGATGGCCGGCGAGGCGGCGAACGGCCGCATCGTCCCGCTGCCGATCGACGTGACCGACCGCGCCGCGCTCGCCGCCGGCCTCGCGCGCATCGAGCGCGAGCTGGGGCCGCCGGCCTTGGCGGTCGCGGCCGCCGGCCTGTACGAGCCGGTCGACGCGGAGCGCTTCGATGCCGAGCGGTTCCGCGCCACGATCGAGTTGAACCTGATGGGCACCGCCAACCTGCTCGAGGCCGTCATGCCGCTCATGATGCGCCGGCGCGGCGGCCGCATCGCGGTCGTGGCCTCGGTCGCCGGGTATCGCGGCCTGCCCACGGCCGCGGCCTATGGCGCCTCGAAGGCCGCCCTCATCAACATGTGCGAGTCGCTGAAGCCCGACATATCGACCACTGGGACGCGGCCTCCCAGGTCTATGCGCGCGTGCCCTTGCTTGGCTGGGTGCTGCGGCGATTGCGGCGACGGCTGTCCGTGGAGTAGCGGCCCGCGCTAGTCGCGCGCCAGCACGATCTGGCTGACATCGATGCGGCCGGCCGCGAACCCGGCCTCGCAATAGCAGAGATAGTAGCGCCAGAGCCGCGCGAAGGCCTCGTCGAAGCCGAGCGCGCCGATGCTCGGCCAGGCGGCATCGAACCGGTCGCGCCATTCGGCCAATGTGCGCGCATAGTGCGGGCCGTAGCTCTGATCCGCGCGCCAGGCGAGTCCGGCCGAGGCCGCGAGCCGGCGCAGGACGGACGGCGACGGCAGCACCCCGCCCGGGAACACGTAGCGCTGGATGAAGTCGACGCCGCCGCGATAGGCGTCGAAGAAGGCGTCGGCAATCGTGATCGCCTGCAGGCCCGCGAGGCCGCCCGGAAGCAGGCGGTCGCGCAGCGTGGCGAAGAACACGGGCCAATAGCGCTCGCCGACCGCCTCGATCATCTCGATCGAGGCGATGCGGTCATACTGGCCCCTCACGTCGCGATAGTCGCAAAGCCGGATGTCGGCGCGATCGGCGACGCCCGCCTCGAACACGCGCCGGCGCGCCGCCTCGTGCTGCTCGCGCGATACGGTGATGGCGGTGACGCGGCACCCGCGCTCGCCCGCCAGGTAGGCGGCGAAGGCGCCCCAGCCGCAGCCGATCTCGAGCACGCGCGTGCCGGGCACGAGCGCCAGCCGGTCGGCCAGGAGACGGAGCTTGTGGCGCTGCGCCTGTTCCAGGCTCTGGCCCGGCGCCGCGAAGATCGCCGAGGAGTAGGTCATCGACGGATCGAGCCACAGCGCGAAGAACCGGTTGCCGATGTCGTAGTGGGCCGCGATGTTCCGCCGGCTGCCCGATCGCGAGTTGCGGCGGAGGAAATGGTGCAGCCGGCGCAACCGCACCAGCCAGGGCCGGCTGCCCAGGCTGCCGTCCAGCTGGGGATTGGCGCAGGCGAGCGCGATCACGGCGGTGAGGTTCGGGCTGTCGATGTCGCCATCGACATAGGCTTCGGCGAAGCCCACATCGCCGCCGAGGAGAATGCGCCTGAGCGCGCGCGGGCGCCTGAGCTCGACGCAGGCGTCCGGGCCGGCCGCGGGTCCGCGGACGACATGGGTCGTGCCGTCGGGAGCGGCCACGCGCAGCTGGCCGCGGCGCAGCCCCGAAACCATGCGGAGCGCCAGGCGCAGCATGGGCGGCGGACGTCCCGGCGCCGTCACGCCGCGCGGCGCGATGGCGTCGTGTCCGTCGCCGGGCGGACGATCGTCACCGGCGACGCCGGCGGCGGAACGTACGGCTCGTGTCGCGCGCCCTTGAGCCACAGCAGGAACGCTTCCCAGTGGATCCCTCCGATCACCTTAAGCGTCAGCAGCGGAAACTTGAAGAGCGCGCGCAGCAGCGCGCCGTCGCTCAGCGCCGCGCGCCGCGCGCTGTGGCTGGCGACCAGCAGCGCGCCCTCCGGCGTGTCCTGGCGGATCAGCAGGGCGAGACGCGCGTCGGGGGGATGCACGTGGAAGCGGTAGCGCGCGCACATCGGAATGAAAGGCGAAACGTAGAAGCGCTTCTCGCACGCATGGCTCAGGCGCCGTTCACCGCCTTCGACCGGCACCAGATAGGTGTGCATCTCGCCGAAGGTGTTGCGCACCTCGTAGAGGATCGCGCGCAGCCCGCCGGCCTTGTCGCTGCAGAAATAGGTGGTGAGCGGATTGAACACGTAGCCCAGCACGCGCGGGAATCCATGCACCAGGATCGGTCCGCCGGCCCCATCGATCCCGGCGCGCGCGAGCAGCGATTCGACCCAGGGCCTGAGCGGCGACCCATCGCGCGGGCCGTGGTCGCGATCGTGGAAGGACAGCGCGGCGAAGCGATTGTAGCCGAACAGCCGGAGGCCGCGGTCGAGCGCCGGCAGCTCGTCGAGATCGAGCAGCAGCGAGAAGACGCCGTAGCGGAACTGGTGGCGGGCCGGGCGCAGCCTGAGATGCATCACGCTGCCGAGGTAAAGCGCGGAATTCGCGTGCTGCACATCGCGCATGGCGGTCGCCTTCGCCTAGTCGTCCGCGCTCGGCGCCGCGGCCATGCGGCCCTCGAGCGGGACGGCGCCGACGCTGCCCGTGGCTGCCGCCGGCGCCAGCTGCCACGGCGGCGGCGCGCCCAGCGCGCTCGCGGCCGCGAGACCCGAGGACAAAGCGTCCTCGTGGAACCCGTAGCCGCAGTAGCTGCCGCAGAACCACACCAGCCGGCGGCCCTGGACCGACGGCAGCCTGGCCTGCGCGGCCAAGGCGCGCGCGTCGAACAGGGGGTGATCATACTGCATGGAGGCGATCATTGCGCGGTCGCGCGGCTCACGCGGCGGGTTGAGCGAAACGAACAGCGGGCAAGCGGGATCGATGCCCTGCAGGCGGTTCATCCAGTACGTCACGGACACGCGGCGCTCGCCGCCGGCGTCGCGCTCGCCCAGGTAGTTCCAGCTCGACCACACGGCGCGCCGGCGCGGCATCAGGGTTTCGTCCTGGTGCAGGTGGGCCAGGTTGCGCTGGTAGGCGAAGGCGCCGAGCACCGACCGCTCCGTCTCGTCCGCATCGGCCAGCAGCGC
>JAKLKW010000253.1 GCA_023150455.1 Alphaproteobacteria bacterium
AACTCCTGCGCCGCGACCGCGGGATCGTCGACCGCGAGCGTACCGGCGTCGCGCAAGGCGGCGATGATCGCGGTGAGGCGCTCCTGCACCACCGCGGGGCCCTGCTCGAAGAAGATGCGGCCGAGCTCGGGATTGCGCGGCGCCTCGGCCACGACCATGCGGTACACGCCCTGCGCCCGCGGCGTCATGATCACCTCGAGGAAGCTCAAGGCGAAGCGCCGCAGCACGGCTTCCGCGTCCGCTGCCGCGCCATCCGCCGTGCCGCCGCCGGCCGCGTCGACCGACTGGTAGACCCGCGACGCCACGCCGCGCACGCACGCGGCGAACAACTCCTGCTTGTTCTTGGCATGGGCATAGACAGTGGCCTTGGAAACGCCCGCCTCGCGCGCGATCGCGTCCATCGTGGTCGCTTCGTAGCCCTGCGTGACGAACAGCTTGCCGGCCGCCTGCGCGATCTGCTGGCGCTTCTGCTCCGACAGCCGGGGCAAGCCGCTGTCGCCGGCTGCGTCGCCCGTCTCGAATGCGTTGAGAACCATGGAGTTCACTAAACTGAACGGTTCAGTTCAGTGAAAACTACTTATTTGCCATACGCTTGTCAAGGCCCTCGCCAGGCGTCAAGGCGAACCTCTGGAATGCCACCGCATCGCAACAAAATGTCCGGGAATACCCGATCGAAACGCGTCCGGATGCGCGGCAGCCCGGCATGGCGCAATTTCCGGTCGGAGCGCGATCGGGCTCTCAGCCGGGCAGGCGCGGCGCGCGCGGCACCCTCTGGCACCGCGGCCAGCGGCACGGGGGACCGTTGGTTGCGTTTCGCTCAGCGCCAGTGGTCCTGCGCCCAGAACGGCGGCAGGCGGCGCTCGCCCTGCGTCTGCTGGCTCCGCTGCCATGCCGCGGCCCTGCAATCGGCGCGCGCCGCGGCGTCCGCCAAGCGGTCGCACGCTCTCAGCTGCTCGGCGAGGTACGATGACGTGCCGCCGCTGGTCTCTGCCTGTTGGGCGAAGGCCGGCGCCATGGTGCCGAGGGCGATCGCGGACGACAGGAGCGTCACGGCCAGCGGCCGCCGAAATCGATTGCGAACCATGCTGCTCTCCATTCGCGACGGGAGGTATCGCGCCCGTCGCTGCGGGCTACGCCGCTGCCGACGCGTGCCCGCGAAAGAGCATCCCGGGCTCTCCGAACCGTCTCGCCTTGGATAGAGCAAGGGCGCCCGGCCGGGCCATGCGCCAGATCAAGCCGTCATCACAATGCCGTGCGCCGCGCCTCAGCACACCGACCGGTACCGCTCCAGGCAGGTCTTGACCACATCGTCGGGGTCGCGCTTCCACCAGTTGTTGGCGGAGAAGATCTCGGCCTCGACGAACCCGTCGTAGCCGGCGGCCTCGACCCAGCCGCGTATCCTGCGGATGTCGATGACGCCGTCGCCCATCATGCCGCGGTCGAGCAGCAGGTCGGTCGTCGGCACCAGCCAGTCGCAGACGTGGAAGCCGAGGATGCGCCCGGCGCGGCCGGCGCGGGCAATTTCGCCCTCGAGCTCGGGGTCCCACCAGAGGTGGTAGACGTCGACGGCGACGCCGATGCCCGGTCCCAGCCGGTCGCACAGGTCGTTGGCCTGCCTCAGCGTGTTCACGCAAGCGCGGTCGGCGGCGTACATCGGATGCAGCGGCTCGAGCGCCAGCTTCATGCCGAGCGGCCGCGCGTAGTCGAGCAGCAGCGCGATCTCGTCCGCGACGATGCGGCGCGCCGCCGCGATGTCCTTCGAGCCCGGCGGCAGGCCGCCCACGACCAGGCACAGGCAGTCGGCGCCGAAGGCGACCGCCTCGTCGACGGCGCGGCGATTGTCCTCGCGCGCGGCCTCGAGGTCCGGCGCGGTGAACATGCCGCCGCGGCAGTAGTCGTTGACCCGAAGGCCCGCGTCGCGCACCAGCCGTGCCGCGCGGTCGAGGCCGGCCTCGGCCACCTTGTCGCGCCACAGCGCGACCGCGCGGATCCCGTGGCGCGCGCAGCCCTCGACGGCCTGCGCGAGGCTCCACTGCATGCGCACCGTGGCGGTGTTGAGCGAGAACAGCTCGGGATGCGCGGCGAGGTCGCGCATCGTCAGATGTCCAGCTTCGGCACGTCGATCCAGCGCCGCTCGTGCCAGCTCTTCAGCGCCAGCTCGGCCAGCTGCACGCCCTTGGCGCCCTCGACCAGGTTCCACCGGAACGGCGCGTCCTCGCACAAATGCCGGACGAAGGCTTCCCACTGCAGCTTGAAGCCGTTGTCGTAGACCTGGTTGTCCGGCACCTCCTGCCAGCCGGCGTAGAAGTCGATCGGCTGCTTCACGTCGGGATTCCACACCGGCCGCGGCGTGTTGACGCGCGCCTGGGTGCGGCAGCTCTGCAGGCCCGCCACGGCCGAGCCCAGCGTGCCGTCGACCTGCAGCACCAGGAGGTCGTCGCGCCGCACGCGCGTCGCCCAGGAGCATGAGACGTGCGCCAGCATGCCGCCTTCGATCTCGACGGTGGCGTAGCAGGCGTCGTCGGCGTCGGCCTCGTACTTCTTGCCGGCCTCGTCCCAGCGCTCGGGAATGAAGGTCGCGCCGATGCAGCTGACCGACTTCACGCCGCCGAACAGGTTGTCGAGCACGTAGCGCCAATGGCACATCATGTCGAGGATCAGCCCGCCGCCGTCGGCCTTGCGGTAGTTCCAGGACGGCCGGTTGCTCGGCTGCCAGTCGCCCTCGAACACCCAGTAGCCGAAGTCGAGCTTCACCGACAGCATGCGGCCGAAGAAGCCGGAGTCGCGCAGCATCTTGAGCTTCAGGAGGCCCGGCAGGAACAGCTTGTCCTGCACCACGCCGTGCTTGATGCCGGCGGCCTTGGCCTTCTTCGCCACGGCGACCGCCTTGTGCAGGTTGTCGGCCACCGGCTTTTCGCAATAGACGTGCTTGCCGGCGTCGATGGCGCGGCCGATCAGCTCGGCGCGGAGCTGCGTCGAGGCGGCGTCGAAGAACAGCTCGTCCCTCTTGTCGGCCAGCGCCTTGTCGAGGTCGGTCGTCCAGCGCGGCACCCCATGCTCCCTGGCCAGGCGCTCGAGCTTGCCCGCGTCGCGTCCGACCAGGATGGGATCGGGCATCACGCGGTCGCCGTTCTTGAGGGCGACGCCGCCCTGCCGGCGGATCGCCAGGATCGAGCGGATCAGATGCTGGTTGGTGCCCATCCGCCCGGTCACGCCGTTCATGATGACGCCGAGACGCCGTTCCGCCATGTCGCTACCCTCTGATGCTGGGACTGGTCAGGCGCGCCAGCGCGCCAGGTTCGCCGCCACGAAGGCGTCGTCGACGAGCTCGGGATAGGTCGCCGTGATCCGGTCGATGCCCTCGGCCTGGCCCCGGCTCAGGACCTCGTTCGGGTCGAGGCAGAGATTGGTCTGCATCAGCCCTTGCCGGCGCAGCACCTCGTGGCAGCCGGGAATGCAGCCGACGAAGTCGTGCTCGACGTCGAAGATCACGCTGTTGCAGTCGGTGACGAAGCTGTCGAGCCGGAGCAGGTCGGGCGGCAGGGCGCCGGCGTCGATCGCCGCATGCAGCCGCGCCAAAAGGTCGACCGCCGCCTTGGTCCAGACGCTCCAGTGCCCCAGGAGCCCGCCCCTGAAACGCAGCGTCACCTCGCGGTTGCCGAGGCGCACGGCGAGCGGCGCCAGGAGGTCGAGCACGATGTGGTCGTCGTTGCCGGTGTAGAGCGTGATGCGGTCCTCGGCGCCCGCCTCGGCCACGCCGAAGGCGACGTCGAGCGTCCTGTAGCGGTTGAACGGCGCCACCTTGATCGCGATCACGTTGTCGATCGCGGCGAAGCGCGCCCAGAAGCCGCGCGACAGGGGAATGCCGCCGACCGCGGTCTGCAGGTAGAATCCCACCAGCGGCATCTCGTGCGCGACGGCGGCGCAATGCTGGACCAGCTCGTCCTCGCTCGCGCCCTTCATGGCGCCCAGGCCCAGCAGCACCGCGTGATAGCCGAGCGCACGGGCGGTGCGCGCCTCCTCGACCGCCTGCCCGGTGCGGCCGATCGCGCCCGCGATCATGAACAGCGGCCGGCTGGTCCAGGCCCTGGCCGTCTCCGCCGCCAGCTCCAGCACCGGGCGGTAGAGCCCGAGCTCGCGGATCTGGAACTGCGTCGCGTGCACGCCGACCGCCAGCCCGCCAGAGCCGGCATCGATGTAGTAGCGCGCCAGCGCCCGCTGCGACTCGCGGTCGAACCGGCGCTCGGCATCGAGCGCGAGGGGATGCGCCGGGAAGGCAGCACCCCGGCGCAGCGCCTCGAGGTTGCGCGCCGGTATCTCGCTCCAGTGCAGCCCGCCGTTCTTGGCCATGGCGTTCCTCAAGTAACCGTTTGGTTACCAGCGTGGCGCAGGCGAGGCGCGCGTGTCAACACGGCGCTCACGCCCGCAAGTATCCCAGCACCACGTCGATCACGTGGCGTTCGCGCTCGCGCAGGGCGGCGCGCGAGAGCAGGTCGCGCTCGAAGATCGTCGAGAGCGTGTGGATGTTGGAGAAGTACAAATAGCAGACGCCGGCGACGGAGATGTAGAGCTGGATCGG
>JAKLKW010000026.1:0-5275 GCA_023150455.1 Alphaproteobacteria bacterium
CATGGCGCCGGTCGATGCCGCAGCGACGGTCGTGTTCCTGGGCAGCGCCGTCAGCCATCTCGGCGGGGTCCTCGCCAACCGCCTGATCCGCGCCTTCTATGCCAACGCCATCGGCCGCGCGGCGCTGAACGGGCTCGCGCTCGCGCTGACCCTGCCGGTCGTGGCCGCCGACCGGGCCCGCGGCGGCTGTGCCCCGCGTCCCCGGCCGAGCCGCTACACGACGGCAATGCTGTTGGAAATCAAGCCGTTACCGGCCCGGCCCTAGCCCCGGCCGCGCCCTTCGCAGCCGCAAAACGGCTTTGCCCGGCAAGTGGTTGGCTGTATAGATCAGCGTGGCCGGCAAGTCGGCATGCGCCCAGGCCGGCCCCTTCCTCGCAAGTCCCGGAGACATCATGCGCGACTGGTCCAAGGCGGAATGGGTCGATCCCAAGTACAACTGGAAGCCCCTGCCAGTCTCGGACATGCCCGAGCGCCTGCTGATCGATTACGCCACGCGCTGCAACCTGCGCTGCCACATGTGCCCGGTCTGGGGCCTCGATGACGAGGGCCAGATCGACCCCGTCAAGGGCATCATGAACCTCGACGCCGCGCGCAAGATGCTGGACGAGTTCACCAAGGCCCAGCCGATGGTCGCGCCCAGCATCTACGGCGAGCCGCTCTTGATCCCCAACCTGCGCGAGGTGATCGCCGACCTCAAGCGCCGCGGCATCGCCGTGGCGATGAACACCAACGGCTTGGCGCTGACCGAGAAGATCGCCGAGTTCTTCTGCGAGCAGAAGGTCGACTCGGTGATGTTCAGCCTCGACTCCGCCACGCCCGAGACGCTGAAGAAGGTGCGCGGCGTCGACAAGCTCGCCAAGATCGAGGCGGCGGTGTTCCGGCTCCTGCGCATCCGCGGCGACCGCGAGTTTCCGCGTGTGGGCGTGTCCTACACGATCCAGGACTCCAACCGCCACGAGGTCGACGAGTTCGTCAGCCGCTGGGTCGGCGTGGTCGACGTCGTGCGCATGGGCATCGTGTTCGAGAACGGCACCTTCCCCGACATGAAGGAGCCGTCCGTGCGCGTCGCCTGCCCCGTCATCTACAAGACGATGCCCGTGCACAACGACGGCAGCGTGCGCCTGTGCTGCCTTGACGGCGTGCGCGCTACCGACATGGGCAACGTGTTCGAGAGGGGCGTGCGGGAGATCTGGCATGGCGAGGAATTCGCCAAGGCGCGCTACTATCACGAGACTTCCCAGTGGGACAAGGTGCCGTTCTGCAAGGGCTGCAACGGCTGGGCGCAGTACGAGTACGAGGAAGAGGTCAAGGACGGGCTGCTGATCCGCCGCTCGCCCGAGTACACCTACTACAATTCGCTCGCGCGGCTGACCAACTGGAAGGGCAACCTTTTGGGCGGCCACAAGCCGCCGCCGGTCGCGGCGGTAAAGAAGCGCGAGAGCCAGGACGAGCTCGTCCAGGCCTGACCCAAGCGCGGCCGCGGGACGGGTCGCGGCATCATGGATCGAACCAGGTGACCAGCAGCAGCGAACCGGCGGGCATCGGCCGCATCGCGCTCAAGTTGCGCACGCAGGGGCTGGCGTGGATCTGGCGGCGCCTGTCCGCGGAGGCGCTGCTGCCGACCACGGCGCCCGGGAAGGCGCTGCACCGCGCGGTGCGGCGCACGATCGCGTTCGCGGCTTCGGCGCCGCGCGCCTTGCGCCGCGCCGGCGGAACAGCCGCCGACCGGCGGACACTGCACGCCTTCTACGACCTGAAGGTGGCGCCCGTTACCTTCGACTACCTGTGGTTCCTCGCCGGCGCCGACATTGCGTGCCGCCGCTCGGGCCTCGACCGCGTGCATGTCGTGATCGTGCCGGGGCCGCACGACGGCGTCAGGCGCGAGCATCGCGACTACGAGCGCGTGGTCGATGCCGAGGGCCGGCGCGCGCGCATCCACAACGTGCTGCTGCCGGCGGCCTCGCTGCTGCCCGCCTGCGCCGGCGTGACGCTGGCCGAGTCGCGCCGCCACGCGGCCGCGCTGCGCGCGTCGGCGCGCAACGTCTATCCGGCGGACTACGAGACGGCGTTGCCCAGCTACCCCAGCTCGATCGACTGCATCGCGGCGGCGCGCGCCGGCGAGCGTACCATCGGCGTGCTGCGCGCGACCGAGCAGGCGCTGGCCGATGTCGAACGCTGGCTGGCGTCGCGCGCCGGAACGCGCCGCGTCGTCACCGTCACCCTGCGCGCCTATCGCTACATGCCCGCGCGCAACAGCAACCTTGCCGCCTGGTCCGCCTTCGCGCGCGGCCTGGACGCAAGGCTCTATTTCCCGGTGATCGTGCCCGACACCGAGCAGGCGATCGAGGGCCTGCCGCCCGAGCTTGAAGGCCTGACCGCGATGCCCGAGGCGGCTTGGAACCTGCCCATCCGCATGGCGCTGTACGAGCGCGCCTGGCTGAACCTGGGCGTCAACAACGGACCGATGGGCCTGTGCTGGCTCAACGAGCGCACGCGCTTCGTCACGCTGAAGATGGCGACCCCGGGCGTGCCGCAGACGACGCTCGACTACATGCGCTCGCTGGGCTTCGAGGCCGGGCAGTCCCTGCCCTTCGCCACGCCCTACCAGGAATTCGTCTGGCAGGACGACACGCCGGAGGCGATCGCCGCGGCCTTCCGGCGCATGGAAGCGCGCATCGAGGCCGACAGCTGAGGCACGAACTGGACAGGCCGCGGCCTAGTCAATACCAACCCGCAACCGAACGGCCGAAAGGACAAGGGTTTCGCCAGATGTCCCATGTGGAAAAGTACTTCGCCCAGGCGGGCGAGATCGCCCGCACGATCGACTTCGACACCATCGAGCGGATGGCGACGGGCCTCGCCGCCCTGCGCGAGCGCGGCGGGCGCCTGTTCTTCCTGGGCGTCGGCGGCAGCGCCGGCAACTGCGGCCACGCGGTAAACGACTTCCGCAAGCTCTGCGGCATCGAATCCTATGCGCCGACCGACAACGTGTCGGAGCTGACCGCGCGCACCAACGACGAAGGCTGGGACACGGTGTTCGCGGCATGGCTCAAGACCAGCCGCGCGGGCGAGAAGGACGGGCTGTTCATCTTCTCGGTCGGCGGCGGCGACGCCGAGCGCAACGTCAGCACCAACCTGATCCACGGCATCGACGAGGCGAAGAAGCGCGGCGTGCAGATCTTCGGCGTGGTCGGCCGCAACGGCGGCTACGCCAAGAAGATGGGCGGCGACAACGTCGTGGTCATCCCGACCGTCGACCCGGCGCACGTGACGCCGCATACCGAGGCGTTCCAGGCCGTGGTCTGGCATTGCCTGGTCTCGCATCCGAAGCTGCAGGTGCAGGCGACCAAGTGGTAGACGCTGCCGCGTCGGCGACGCGGCGCTCAGGCGTGGATGGCGGCAGCCTCGAGGAAACCTTGCCGGCGCAGAAGGTCTGCGGTTTCCGCCAGGCCGACGACGCAGTCGCGTGAATTCAGCGCGGCGGCCAGCGCCGGCGCCTCGGGCACGTAGATTTCGCCATGCAACGCATGGCGGACCGCGGAGAAGATCGTGGCCATGGCGTCGTCGACGCCGAGCAGAAACCGAGTCATCCCCGGATCGGTCAGCGTCACCGGCCCGCCGCGGCGTATCTGCTCGACGATCAGCGGAATGAACGAGCCGCGCGAGGCGATGATGTTGCCGTAGCGCACACCGACGAAGCGCGTGCCCGCGCACATCAGGTTGGCGGCGACGAACAGGAGCTCCTGGATCGCCTTGGTCATTCCCATGACGTTGATGGGCTGGCACGCCTTGCCGGAGCTGACGCAGACGACGGTTCTCACGTCCTCGTGCCGCTCGCGGATCGCGCGGACCAGATTGCTTGCGCCGAGGCAGTTCGTCAGGACCGCCTGCTTCGGGAAGTATTCGCAGCTCGGCACCTGCTTCAATGCCGCCGCGAAAAAGACGGTGTCGACGCCCTTCAGCGCGGAGTTCACGTCGGCGAAGTCGCGGATGTCGCCGGTGCGGAAGTCGAGCACGCGCTGCCGCTCGTCGAGCCGGCCGAACTCGGCGCGCATCTCGTATTGCTTCGCCTCGTCCCGCGACAGGATCACGATCTTGCGCGGCAGATCGGGCCCGGCAAGCAGGCGGTGCACCAGGGCGCGGCCGAGCGTGCCGGTGCCGGACGGACACACCGGCCGCCGGCAATTGCACCCGGGCCGACGATTTGGCAGGCTGCCGTCGCGCGCGACGCCGCGGAGGCGGGGAAATGATGAGCATACAAATCATGCTGCAGGAATTCCGGACCTTCATCGCCCGGGGCAACGTGATCGATCTCGCGGTCGGCGTCATCATCGGCGCAGCCTTCACCACCATCGTCAACTCGCTCGTCAACGACATCATCATGCCGCCGATCGGGCTGATCCTCGGTGGCCTCGATTTCTCGAATCTCTTCATCACCTTGAAGGGCGGCCCCTACGCCACCCTGGCCGAGGCGCAAAAGGCCGGCGCGGCGACCATCAACTACGGCCTGTTCCTCAACGCCGTGCTGCGCTTCCTGATCGTGTCCTGGGCCGTGTTCGTCCTGGTCAAGCAGGTGAACCGCCTGTACCGGCGCGAGCCGCCAAAGGCCGAGATGCCCCGGCAGGAAGTCCTGCTCACCGAGATCCGGGACCTGCTGAAGGCGCGATCCTAGGCGCCGGCCGATGGCGATGCCTGCCGCGCCCGTGCCGGGGCCGGGCGACCTGCGCTACGACCGCCTATCGCTCGTGGTCCTGGCCCTGGCGGCGCTGGCGATCGCGCTGGCATTCCGCGGCTACGGCATCTCGTGGGACGAGCCGGTCCAGAACGCCTACGGCAAGATGGCGCTGAACTATTACCTGACCTTCGGCGAGGACCGCTCCGCCCTCACCTACCTCAACCTGTTCTGGTACGGCGCGCTGTTCGACACGCTTGCCGCCGCCGCCAACCGGGCGCTGCCCTTCGCCGAGTACGACACGCGCCACCTGCTCAATGCCTTGGTCGGCCTGATCGGGCTTGCCGGCACATGGCGGCTGGCGCGCACGCTGGGCGGCACGCGCGCCGGCTTCATCGCGGTGCTGCTGCTGGCGCTGACGCCGCTGTGGGTCGGCAACAGCTTCATCAATCCCAAGGACATCCCGTTCGCCGCGGCCATGACCTGGGCCACGGCCTTCGTGGCGGCGATCGCGAGGCGGCTGCCGCGCTGGCGCTGGGGCGATTTTCTCGGCTTCGGCCTCGCCGCCGGCGCGGCGCTCGGCACCCGCGTCGGTGCGCTGAT
>JAKLKW010000026.1:5284-106909 GCA_023150455.1 Alphaproteobacteria bacterium
TGGTCGCGGCCTACGTGCCGCTCAGGCTCATGGATCGCCGCCCGGCCGCCGCGGTGCTGCGCGAAGCCGGCGGCTTGATCGTGCCGGTCCTGGTGGCGTCAGCGCTTGCCGTTCTTGTCATGTACGCCTGCTGGCCCTGGGCGCAGCAGAAGCCGATCGAGGGACCGCTCGAGGCGTTCCGCTCGTTCAGCCGGTTTCCCATTTGGCTCGAGTTCCCCTTCTTCGGCACGATCATCGAGTCGACCAACGTTCCGCCGACCTACGTTCCGGGCATGCTTGCCGTCATGCTGCCGGAGATCACGGTGGCGGCGTCGATGCTCGCCCTGGTCCTGGGGCTGGTCTTCCTGTTCCCGCGCGGCGGCGGCGGCTGGGTGGCGCGCCTGCCCTACCTCGTCCTCGGGCTCACGATCCTGTTTCCGCCGGCCTATGCCGCGGCGACCCACGCGGTGCTGTTCGACGGCATCCGCCACATGCTGTTCGTCGTGCCGCCGCTGACGGCGGCGGCGGCGCTCGCAATCGACCGTCTCTGGACCTGGCACCCGGTCGCCCGCGCGGTCACCCTGGCCCTGCTGGGCGCGACGGCGGCCACGCAGATCGTTCTCATGGTCCGCAGCCACCCGTACCAGTACCTTGTGTTCAACCTCGCATCGGGGGGCGTCCGCGGGGCCCAGGAGCGGTTCGAGCTCGACTACTGGGGCGTCAGCTTCCGCGAGGCCGTGCAGCTGATGCAGGAACACCTGAAGCAGCAAGCAGCGGCCCCGGCGCCCGGGCAACCGTGGCGGGTGTCGGTCTGCGGACCGGAGGCCACCGCCGAACTGTTCTTTCCCGCCAACTTCGTCCTGTGGCCGCGTCAACGGATTGTGGAGTCGGACTTCCATATCACCCATACCCGGTATCAGTGCCCGCTCGGACCGTATTTGACCGCCGCGCCCGCACTCGGCGTGGTTCGCCGTTTCGACACGCCTCTCGCTTACGTGTTCGATCTTCGCGAGCATAACCGCCGACCGTACCTGCCGAATCCGCCCGCGCCCTGACGTAGCGGCCACATCTTGTTCACGAATTCGTGGGAATAGACACGTGCAGGTCCCCGTTTGACCGTCTGGGGACACTGCTCGGCGCCGACAAAGGCGCCCCTTGGGAATGGGCTCATGACAATCATCAAGGCTGGTGCCGTCTGGCCGGCGACCATGAACCTTGCGACCGCGCGCCCGGAGCTTTCCGTCGTCGTGCCGATGCGCAACGAGGCCGGCAACCTGGAGACCCTGTTCCATCGGCTGTTGCCGGCGCTGAACCGCCTGGGCCTTTCCTTCGAGGTCGTGTGCGTCGACGACGGCAGCACGGACGCGACGTGGCCGGCCCTGCTGGCCTGGCGCGCGCGCGAGCCGGCGATCCGGCTGCTGTCGCTGTCGCGCAACTTCGGCAAGGAGGTCGCGCTCACGGCCGGCATCGACGCCGCGCAAGGTGACGCGGTCGTGCTGATCGACGCCGACCTGCAGCATCCGCCCGAGCTGATCCAGCTCTTCGTCGACAAGTGGCGCGCCGGCTACGACATGGTCTACGCGCAGCGTCGCGACCGGCAGACAGACGGCTTTCTCCGGCGCAACGCGGCGCGCGCCTTCTATTGGGCGTTCGGCCGCATCGCGGACATCGACATGCCGTCCGGTGCCGGCGATTTCCGCCTGCTCGACCGCAAGGTGGTCGAGGCGCTGAAGGCGATGCCGGAGCGCGCGCGCTTCATGAAGGGCCTCTATGCCTGGGTCGGCTTCCGCCATACCGGCGTGCCGTTCGACCCCGAGCCACGCCACGACGGGCGCAGCGCCTGGGGCTTCGGCGCGCTGACGCGCTTCGCCACGGACGGGCTGGTGTCGTTCAGCACCAAACCGCTGACGGCCTGCGCATGGCTCGGCGCCCTGATCGCTGTTCCTTCGGTGTTCATGGGCCTGTTCTACTGCCTGCGGACGCTGTTCTTCGGCGTCGACATTCCCGGCTATGCCTCGATCGTCGTCGCCGTGATGGTGCTGGGTGGCGTGCAGCTGCTGACGATGGGCGTATTCGGCGCGTATCTGGGCCGGCTCTACGAGGAGGCGAAGCGGCGGCCGATGTACATCCTGCGCCAGACCGAGGGCATCGATCCCGTCGGCGAGGCCGCGGCGCGCCCGCTGCTGCCGCTACGCGCGGCCGCGCCGCGCACGCGCACAGTCGAGTCGCAGGCCACGCCGAACCCGGCGACCACCAATGCCGCCGAATGAACCCGGCTGAATGACGGGCGGCGCGGCTGGTTCGTGGCTCGACTTCTGGCAGCGTAGCAACCGCATCTACGTCAACGACCGCCATCTGGCGGTACACTGCCGTCGGGTCGCCGACGACATCCTGGCGCTCGGCCTCGCGCCGGACGCGACATTGCTCGACCACGGCTGCGGCGACGCCCTGGAAGCGCCGCGCATCGCCGGGCGGATTGCACGTCTCTATCTCTACGACGCGGCGTCCGAGGTGCGGACGCGCCTTCAGCGCCGCTTCGCGGGCGACGGGCGCATCGCCGTGATCGACGACGCGGCGCTCGCCGCGCTGCCCGAAGCCTCGCTCGACTGGATCGTGGTCAATTCGGTGCTGCAATACGTGCCGCAGGCGGCGCTCGACCCGTTGCTCGCGCTCTGGCGCCGCAAGCTGAAGCGGGGCGGCTCGCTGGTCCTCGCCGACGTCATTCCGCCTGGCGACACGATGGTCGCGGACACGCTGGCGCTGCTGGGATTCGCCTGGCGCGGCGGCTTCTTCTGGGCCGCGCTCGGCGGGCTGGTCGCCACGTTCTTCTCGGACTATCGCAAGCTGCGGCAGAAGCTGGGGCTGAGCGTCTATGACGAGGCGACGATGCTCGGCCTGCTGCGGTCGGCGGGATTCGACGCCGCGCGCCGCCGCCCGAATCTCGGCTTCAACCAGACGCGCATGACCTTCATCGCCCGGCCCGCAGCCGGCCCGCCAGCTCCCTGAACCGCCCGAGACGCAGGCCGGCCTCGGCGATGTCGGCCAGGAACGCGTCGCTCATCAGATACTCCTGCTCGCCCGTGCGCTGGTCGACCACATGGTCGAGCGCGCGCAGTGCATCGTCCGGATAGCCGGGATGGCACATCACCGCGAGCCCGGGCGGGCCGCCGCGGATGAAGCGGCGGAACAGGTCGCGGTATGGCGCCGTCTCCGTGAAGCCGCGTACGCCGGAGAAGCGGCGATTGCCCGGGATTCCGGCCCGGTCGGCGGCGCGCCGGAGGCCGCGGCCGACGAAGCTGATCACCGTCGCGCGCAGCGGCGACACGCCGCGCGCGAGGATTCCGTGCAAAGGCTCGTGGCAAACGCGCAGCGCCGTGCCGCGCGGCAGGCGCGTGCGGAATCGCTCGATCAGCGCGTCGCGCACCGCCGGCAGCTGCTGCACATGATGATGCCCGTCCACGTAATCGGGCGGCCGGCCCATCGCCTGCTCGAAGGCGTCGAGCTGGCGGTCGATCTCGCGCCCGATCTCGCCACGGTCGAGCCGGCAAGCATAGGCGAGCATGGTGAGCTTCCCGGGCATGGGCAGCGTGCCCGACGGCGCCAAGCCGGGCATCGGCCCGAGCGGCGCCACTTGGGTCAGGGCCAGGTGCAGGCCGATATCGGCGTCGACGTCGAGCGCGCGGAGCGCGGGCGCCTCGGCCTGCCAGTGCGGCGAGGCGACCAGGCACGAGGTCGCGGACAGCCGCTTCGCCGCCAGGAGCTCGCGGATGCCGGCCGAGACGCCGGGGGCGAAGCCGTAATCGTCCGCGCAGAGAACGAAGGGCTCGGCCCCGGTCATCGCATCGCGCCGGCCGCCGGCCCGAATGTCCACAGCTTGTTGGCCCAGAACGACCAGACCATGACGATGCCTGTCGTGACGAGCTGCGCCAGCAGGTAGCGTTGGCCTTGCGGCACGAGCGGGATCGGCAGGCCCGCCATCAGCGGATCGAGCACGCTCATGCACAGGCCCGTCAGCAGGAACCCGATCGCCGTCACGACGACGAAGCGCACGAGCGCCGTGTGATGGCGCACGTCGCTGTCGAAGGTCCAGCGCCGGTTCAGCACATAGGCGATCCCGCCGCCGACGAGATAGCCCGACAGCGCGCCGACCACCGCGCCGGCCTCCGCCAGCTCGACCAGCAGGATCAACGTGCCGTAATGCCCGAACGCGGCCAGCACGCCGACCATGCCGAAGCGCATGAACTGCTCGATCAACCGCCGCATGACGGCGCATCTATAGGCGACATCGCGGGAATGGCAACCCGCGAATGCGACGGCGGTTCTTGATCCTTCGACATGCCCGCGGACAGGAAGAACACTCCTCGCCCTGAGTCTGTCGAAGGGCGTTCCGGCCGGTCTAGGCGGCCAGGCGGTTCTTGTGGAACTTGCCCGCCTTCATGATCACCGAAAGGTTCTCGCCCTGGCCGGTCAGGAGCTCCAGCTTCTTGATCGGGTCGCCATCAACCACGAGGATGTCGGCCAGCGCGCCGGGCTTGACCTGGCCGAGCTTGCCTTCCATGCGCACGATCTCGGCGCCGACCAGCGTGGCCTGGCGGATGATCTCGATCGGCTTCAGCACCTCGCGCCTCAGGATGAACTCGCGGCTCTGGTCGACCTGCAGCTGGCCGAGCAGGTCGCTGCCGTAGCCGACCTTCACGCCGGCTCGCTTGCAGGTCTCGAGCGAGCGCAGGCCGCCGTCGATCACCAGGTCGTTCTTGGCCAGCATGTCTGATGTCATGCCGAACTCCTTGGCGCGCTCCTTCATCGCGTAGTAGGCGACGAGGTTGGCGACCATGTAGGCGCCCTTCAGCTTCATCAGCTTGGCCGACTTCTCGTCGATCAGGTTGCCGTGCTCGATCGTGCGCACGCCCTTGCCGACGGCGCGCTGGATCGCCTCGGGCGTGTAGGCATGGGCCTGGACGTAGCGGCCGAACGCCTCGGCCTCCTCGACCGCGGCGCCGATCTCGTCGAGCGAGAACTGCCGGCTGTCGAGCGGGTCGTAGGGGCTGGCGACGCCGCCCGAAACCATGATCTTGACCTGGTCGACGCCCTGGCGCATCTGCTCGCGCGCGGCCGCGCGCACGGCGTCGGCACCGTCGGCCACTTCGAGGCAGAAATTCATCGCGTTGCAGCACTTGCACGTCGCCATGACGTCGGTGCGCCGGCGCGCGTCGGAATGCCCGCCGGTCGGCCCGATGGCGCGCCCGGCGATGAACAGGCGCGGACCCGGCAGGAAGCCTTGTGCAATCGCGTCGCGGATGCCCCAGTCGGCGCCGCCGGTGTCACGCACCGTGGTGAAGCCGCGATTGAGCATGGCCAGCGCCAGGTCGGCGCCGCGCGCGGTCATCATGGTCAGCGGCAGTGCCTCGAGGTAGCGGATGTTCACCTCGGACAGGAACACGTGCACGTGGCAATCGATCAGCCCGGGCATCAACGTGCGGCCGCCGCAATCGACCGCGTCGGCCTTGGCCGCCTTGATCGGCTTGAGCGAAACCTCGCGGATGCTGTCGCCTTCGACCAGCACCGAGGCGCCGCCTTGGAGCTCGTCCTCCTTGGGGTCGAGCAGCGCGGCGTTCTTGAACAGGATCTGGCCCATGGTTCCCCCTCGCATCCGTGCCGGGCTTGGTATTGGCGCGCGATCATGCGACGGGACGGGCGGCGGAGGCAACCGGGCCGGCGGCGACGCCCGCTCATGCTGGCAGGCTCGTGGCGCGACAGGAGCGAGGTAGTGATGGCGGTTCGTCGCGCGGCCCCACCCGAGCAAGCGACGGGCAACCGTATCTGCGGCTGCCGGACCGACAGCTGGCAATCTTATCGCGGCGATCCTACGACAAAAGCGCGTCAGAATTTGATGATTTTCAATACGACGGCCGAGGGCTGCATGATGCTGTGCGCGCCGCCACCACCGGCCGTGGCGGTAGATTCTCTCGCCCGCTGTCGGCAAGGTCTTCTTCGATACTCCGCAGCAGAACGGCTTCGTCAATGTGACGTCCAACCAATACGACGGCCTGGACCGGCTGGTCCTGACGACGGCCCCTGAACTGAATGCCACGGCGATCACCTATTCGCTCGACCTCCGGCACAACATCACCCAGGTCGTGACGTCGCCGAAGCCCGGTTCGCCGCTGTCGGCGAAGACGCAGCTTTTCACCTACGACCCGACCTGGAACAAGGTCGCCATCGCGACGGACCCGCGCGGGGTCGTTTCCAATTTCTTCTATACCGGCGGCGGCAATCTCGTGCGCTCGGTCGCGGCGGCGGGGCAGCTCGACGCGACCAGCGACTTCACATACGACGCCATGGGCAAGGTGCTGTCGGCGAGGGACCCCGTCGGCACGGTGACACGGTACGCATATGACTCGCTCGCGAACCCGGTCGCGGTCACGGCCGACTACGGAGCGGGCCGTCTCAATCTGGTCACCGGTTTCGCCTACGACGCGGTCGGCAACGTCGTCGCGACCACCGATCCCCGCGGCAATACCACGACCCTGACCTACGACGCGGCGCGCCGGCTGTTGACGACGACCGCGCCGGCGCCGTTCAACGCGGGTCCAAATCTCGTGCGCACGACCAACGCCTATGATGCGGACGGCCGGCCGACGTCGGTCACCCGCACGAACGGCGCGTCGAGCCAGGTGGTGCAGACCAGCTACACGCGGACCGGCAAGGTCGCGTCGGTGACCGACCCCAACGGCAACGCGACCACCTACACCTACGACATCGACGACCGGCAGCAGTCGATCTCCCAACCCGTCATCCCCGGCATTCGCCGCGTGACGCGCTTCACCTACGACGCGCTGAGCCGGATCCTGACGGTGATCGACAACACCGGCAACACGGCCGCGCAATACGGCTACACGCCCAACGGCCAGCGTGCGAGCTTCACCGACGCCCGCGGCAACGTCACGAGCTATGCCTATGACGGCTTCGACCGGCTGCGGCAGACGACCTATCCGGTGGGCGGCACGGGCACGCAGACGACGGAATCCTATACCTACGACGCCAACGACAACGTGCTGACGCGCACGACGCGCGCCGGGGCGACGATCGCGTTCGCCTACGATCCGCTGAACCGGCTCGTCACCAAAACGCCGCCGTCGCCGGCACCGGTGGCGAGCTACACCTACGACCTTGCCGGGCGGATCACCGGCACGAGCGACACCAGCGCCGCACTGACGGCGGCGGTGCCGCCGTCCGGCACGGAAGTGCGGTACGACACGACCTATGCCTATGACGCGCTCAACCGCGTGGCACGGGCGGACTGGAGCCCCGCACCGGCGGCCGTCGCGCCGACACCCGGCGCGGTGACGTTCAACCACAGCTACGACCAGGCGAACCAGCGGATCGGGCAGACGACGGACGACAGCAGCTGGCTCTACTACCCCGCATCGGCACCCGCCACGACGAGCTACACGGCCAATGCGGCCAACCAGTACACGGCCATCGGCGCCGTGACGCCGACCTACGACGCCAACGGCAACCTGACCTCGGACGGCACCTTCACGCTGGGCTTCGACGCGGAGAACCGCTTGATCTCCGCCACAGGCGCCGGGAACACCGCGAGCTACGCCTACGACGCGCAGGGGCGGCGCAAGCTGAAGACGGTGAACGGGTCGACCACGGTCTACGTCACTGACGCCGACAACCGCGAGGTGCTGGAATACGACGGCGCGAACGGGCAGGTGCTGCGCTGGCACGCCTATGGGCTCGGGCCGAACGCGGTGCTGAACCGGATCGACGTCGCGGCCGGCACGCGCCAGACGCTGATCCCCGATATCCAGGGCTCGATCATGGCCACGCTGGAGGCGGACACCGGCGCGCTGACGAAGCGTGGCTATCTGCCCTACGGCGCCAGCACCAGCGTGTCGGGCTCGTTCGCCTACACCGGGCAGCGCATCGATCCCGAGGCCGGCGGGCTCTACTACTACCGCGCCCGGATGTACTCGCCGGCGCTTGGGCGGTTTCTGCAGAACGACCCGATCGGGTACGAGGGCGGGGCGAATCTCTATGCCTATGTCGGGAATGATCCGCTCAATCTTGCCGACCCGGATGGATTGGTGGCCGAAGCAGCACTCGATTTCGGGCAGCGCGCAATCGAGCCCTATGTAACGTTTTATCAACGGTCGATCGTGCAGCCCTTCTACTCGGGCCTGAACGCCGTCGCCGCATCGCCATTGGGGGATCCGGGGCTCTACGCATCCCTACAGGGACTTGGACCGCCCGGCGCTCTGGTCGGCGGAGTCGGTGCAGCAACCGCAATCGGGCTGCGCACTCTCGCCGGTATTGGGCAAGCTGAGAGCGTTGCACTGACGGCGGCCGAACAACTATTGGTGAATCGCGCCGTTGGCGCGGCGTTCGAAAGTGCGGTCGGGTCCAGTCTGCAACGAGGTGGCTACGCCATCGGTCGGCAAATAACAATTGAGACGCAGACCGGAACACGTACACGGTTGGACTTTTTGACGCGCGATCCAAGAACGGGAGTGATAGGCTGCGTCGAGTGCAAGGCAAGTCAGACCGCACCGCTCACTCACAACCAAACCATTGCTTTTCCTGAGATCGGACAGAGCGGTGGCACAATAGTTGGTGCGGGGAAGCCGGGCTTTCCGGGGGGAATGCAAATTCCTCCCATTCCAGTTGATATTCTTAGGAGACTGTGAGAGCTAGCGATGTCGATCGAGCATTCGGATAGTGTGGATTTTGTTAGCATCGACGAAGAGACCGGTCGTGTCCTTCTCACAATCAGCGATCATCTGGATTGGCAACAAGATGAAGGCGCACATTTACTTATGTTACAGAACAAGCTAAATTCCTACTTGAGATTCATTGAGAGTGGAGAAATGGATAGAAAACTTCCTCAAGCACGCGGTCGGCGCGTGACAATCAATCTGGTGGCTCAGTTTCCTCTAAGTAAGCAAGCGAGTACTTTCTTCCAGAATGCAAAGTCAGCAATAGAACGCGCGGGCTTCTCTCTGGAGTTTAAACTGCTAGGGTCTGGACTCACAACCTGATCCAGTAGAGTGTGCCGATCAGGTTGAATGATTGCTCACCGCCCACGCGCAGATCCTGGCGTGGGGCGCGGTGGATCTTCTACAGCAAACGCGGGTGAGCGGCGGCTAGGGTGAGATGTTTTTAGGATTGCGGGGTCCACTTCAATGCGGCAGCGTGATCATGGGCGACGCTCCTTTCGGGATGAGCGCGCGGGCACGGCAAAGCGACGGAACGAGTCGGCCACCTGGGTGTAGATGTCGTGCTTGAATCCGATCACCGCGCGCGGCAGCTCGTCCAAGGGCATCCAGCGCCACTCGGCGAATTCGGGATGATGGCCGTCGAGGACGATGTCGCGGTCCTCGCCCTGGAAGCGCAGGGCGAACCAGCGCTGGCGCTGGCCGCGGTAGCGCGCGCCCCAGACGCGGTCGGCGATGTCGGGCGGCAGCTCGTAGCTGAGCCAATGGTCGATCTCGCCGATCACCTCGGCCTTGTCGGTACCGACCTCTTCCTTCAACTCGCGCAGAGCCGCCGTGCGGGCGTCCTCGCCCTTGTCGATGCCGCCTTGCGGCATCTGCCAATGGCCGTGGGCGTCGTCGACGCGACGTCCAGCGAACACCAGGCCGTCGCGATTGAACAGCGCCACGCCGACGCAGTCCCGATAGGGGCGTTCGGCGAACGGGACGGGCTTGCGGCGCTTCACGGGCGGCGCTTCACTTCGAGGCAACCGCCGCGGCGCTGACGGGCGCCAGCACGAATCCGCGCGCTTCGAGCCCGGCGGCCCAGACCGAGAGCCGTTCCTGCGTCACCGGATAGGGCAGCGCCAGGCCGATGGCGGCGCCGTCGCGCTTTGCCGCGCGCTCAAGCTCGGTCAGCTTGCCGTCGATCGACGCGCGCGACAGGTCGGCGTCGATCAGGATCTGCGCCGCGGCGAAGGGAAGGCCGAGCTCGCGGGCGAGCTCCCCCGCCGTGGTATGACGGCTGCCGGCGCGCTCGAGGAACAGAAGGCCGCGCTGGCGCAGCGTCTTCATGACGGGTTGCAGGTCCTTGGCCGATGCGGCGAAGCGCGCGCCCGTGAGGTTGGCCACGCCGACATAGCCGCTGGCGCGCGTCAGCACCCAGTCGAGCCGGTCCTGGTTCTCCGCTTCGCTGAGGCTGGTCAGAAGCGTCTTCGGGCCCGGGTCGTTGCGCGGATAGCCCTCGGGCTCCATCGGCAGGTTGATCAGCACCTCGTGCCCGCTGGCGCGCGCGAGGTTGACCCAGTCGGTCAGCCGCTCGGCGAAGGGCGCGAAGGCGAGCGTCACGCCGCCGGGCAAGTTGCGGATCGCCTGCTCGGTGGCGCTGGCGCTCAAGCCCATGTTGGTCAGCACGACGGCGATGCGCGGGCGCTTTTCCGCCTTGTCGAAGGGGCGCGCATAGACCTGCCAGGGCTGCCGCCCGTCCCGGGCGATGATCGGCAGCACGCCGTCCTTGGCGCGCTCGGTGAGCGCCGGGTCGATCGCCGCCAGCTTGGGCTCGCCGGTCCGCGCCGGGAAGGACGGTGCCGGCGTCACGGGCGGCGACGGGGACGGCGGAGCGCCTGCCGGCGGCGCCGGCGGCTTGGCGGCCGGCCGCGGCGGCGCGGCAGGCTTGGACTGGGGTTGGGGTTGGGGTTGGGGTTGGGGCTGAGGCGCGCTGGGCACGGGCGGCGGCGGCGGCGTCGCGACGGTTCCGGTCCGCGTTCCCGGCACAGGCTCCGGCAAGACCGGTGCGGGTGGCGGTTCCACTGGCGGCAGGGCGGCAGGCGGCGGCGTTGACGGCCCGGCCGGCGGCAGCTTCAGCGTCACCGACGCGACGCCGCGCCAAGCCGCCTTGTCGGCGGGCACACGCGCGCCGAACCAGAGGATCGCGCCCGCCGCCGCGCCGACGAGCAGCATGAACAGCACCGCGAGGCCGACGATGCGCCGGCCGGGAATGCGGGCGCGCCGCCTTTCCTCGCCATCGGCCACGGCACGCTCGGCCGCGGCTGTCGGCGGGTCGCCTTCGCGCGTCGTCTCGGCGTTAATTGACCATCCGCCCCTTGAACAGCGTCACGCCGCGCAGCAAGTCGATCGCGCGGTCGAGCTGGTGGTCCTCCGGACGGTCGGAGGCCGTCTTCTTCTCGTCCTTCTTGGCCGAAGCCGCCTTGTCGTTCGTCTTCTTGGCGTCGGGCTGGCTCGCCTCGGGCGGGCCTTCCTTCTTCGGCTCCTCCTTTTTCGGCTCGTCCTTCTTTTGCTCCTCCTTCTTGGCGTCCTCCGGGTTCGCCAGCGAATGGCGGAGGTCCTTCTCGCTGCGTGAGCGGGCTTCCTTCTGCGCCTCGAGATGGCCCTGCTCGACCACGATGTCGGGGTCGATGCCCTTCTGCTGGATCGAGCGGCCCGACGGGGTGTAGTAGCGCGCGGTGGTCAGGCGCATCGCGCCATGGCCAGGCAGCGGCACGATCGTCTGCACCGAGCCCTTGCCGAACGAGCGCGTGCCCATGACGATGGCGCGGCGGTGGTCCTGCAGCGCGCCTGCAACGATCTCCGAAGCCGAGGCGGAGCCGCTGTTGATCAGCACCACGACCGGAAGGCCGCCGGCCAGGTCGCCCGAGCGGGCGTTGTAGCGCTGGCCGTCGTCGCTGTTGCGGCCGCGGGTCGACACGATCTCGCCCTTGTCGAGGAACGCGTCCGACACGGCCACCGCCTGGTCGAGCAGGCCGCCCGGGTTGTTGCGCAGGTCGAGCACGAGGCCGATCAATTTGTCGCCGACTTCCTGCTTCAGCTTCTCGATCGCGCGCTCGAGGCCCTTGTCGGTCTGCTCGTTGAAGGTGGTGATGCGCACATAGCCGACGTTGCCTTCGGCCCGGCTGCGCACGGACTGGATCGTGATCTTGGCGCGGGTCAGCGTGACCTCGAGCGGCTGGTCGCGGCCTTCGCGCCGGATCGTCAGCTTGATGTCGGAGTTGATCGGCCCGCGCATCTTCTCGACCGCTTCCTGCAGCGACAGGCCCATGACCTGCTCGCCGTCGAGATGCGTGATGAAGTCGCCCGGCTTCAGGCCCGCGCGCGCGGCCGGCGTTTCGTCGATCGGCGAGACGACCTTGACCAGGCCGTTCTCCAGCGTCACCTCGATGCCGAGGCCGCCGAACTCGCCCTTGGTCTGCACCTGCATGTCGCGGAAATTCTTCGCGTTCATGTAGGAAGAGTGCGGGTCGAGCGAGGCGAGCATGCCCTGGATCGCCGCCTCGATCAGTTCCTGGTCGCCGACCTTCTCGACGTAGTCGGCGCGCACGCGCTCGAACACGTCGCCGAACAGGTTGAGCTGGCGGTAGGTCTCGGACGAGTTGGTCGGCGGCCCGGCCTGGACCGAGGGCACCAGCAGGATCACCGCGGTCAATGCCGCGAAACGCAAGTAACGCATTGTCGGTCTACCTTCGCCTTCTCTGGCTGTGCAAGGGTCCTATCCGTTTCCGCCGGTTCCGGCGGCTAGCCAAGGTATGGGGTTCACCGGCTGTCCATCGCGCCGCAGCTCCACGTAGAGGCCGGCGCCGCCCTGATCGCCCATCACGGCGACCGGCTCGCCCGCGACCACCCATTGGCCGACCGCGCAGTCGATCCGTCCCAAGCCGGACAACATAGTATGATATCCACCGCCGTGCTCGATGATCAAGATGCGCCCGAAACCGCGGAACGGGCCGGCATAGACCACCTGGCCGTCGAATGGCGCCACCACCCGGGCGGCCTGCCCGGCCGCGAAGACGACGCCCTTGCTGGCCGTGCCGGCGTCGTCGGTCTGGCCGAACTGGCGCACGATCCGCCCCGCCACCGGGTTCAGCATGGCGCCGCGCGGGGGCGGCGTATTGCGGATGTCGGCCGGGCGCCCCGACCCGCCCGTACGGGGCTCCGGCGCCGTGGATGGCGCGCTGACCGGTGCGCCGGGCGGCGTCAATGCGGCGAGCTGGTCGCGCTCCGGGGCTGCGGTCCGGCGCTGCGCCGCTTCGCGCGCCTTGCGCTGTGCCTCTCTTTGCGCCGTTTCGCGCGCCCGGCGTTCGGCCTCCTCGCGCGCCTTGCGCTCGGCCGCCTCGCGCGCTTCGCGCTCGTGCCGGTCCTTGACCAGGGCAGCCATCAACTCTTCGCGATCACGCGCCTCGCCCCGCAGCCGCTCGGCCAGCTCGATCTCCTTTTGCCGCAGCCCCGCCGCGCGACGCTGGTCGTCGGCGCTTTCGCCCAGCATGCGCTCGAGTCGGGCCTTCTCGGCCGCCAGCGCCGCGCGCTCCGCGTCCAGCCGTCGGCGCGCGCCCTCAAGCGTCGCGCGCGACTGTGCCAAGTCGTCCAGCGCCATGGCCAGCTCGCCCGAGCGGCGCCGCAGGTCCTGTTCCAGGAAGCGGAAAGCCAGCGCGCCCTGCACGCTCTCCAGCGGCTCGCCCGGCAGGGCCACCAGGAACACGGGCTCGCCGCCGGACAGGCGCACCAGCGCCGCCAGCACCCGGTCGCGCTGCTCGCTGCGGCGCTTGAGATCGGCGCGCTTGCCCGCCTCTTCCGCCGCCAGGCGCTCGGCCTCGGCATTGCGCCGCGCCACCTCGCGCTCGTGCTGCTGCTCGCGCAGGCCGGCATCGCGGCGCTCGCGGCGCAGTCGTTCCGCCTGCTTGCCGGCTTCCTCGATCCGGCGCTGCTGCTCGGCCGCGCGCAGGGCGGCCTCGCGCTCCTTGCGCGCGGTATCCGCCTGCTCCTTTCGCGCCGCCTCGAACTTCTGCATGTAGTCCGCCAGCGCCGCGATCTCGACCTTCAGGCGCCGCGCCTGCTCGACCGCCAGCTCGCGGTCGCGCCGCACCGCCTTCAGCTCTTCGGAGCCGGCGGCGCGCGGATCGGCGGCAAGCCGCTCCTCGCGCCGCTTCAGCTCCGCCGCCTTCTCGTTCGCGTCGCGCTCGGCCCGCTGCAGCGCCTCCATCCGGCGCTGGTCGTCGGCCGGACCCGCCGCCGGCGGGTCGGCGGCCCACGGGCAGGCAACGGGCGCAACGACGGACAAGAAGGCGACGAGCGCGGCCCGTGCCGAGCGCGAGGTCGTCCGCCGGTCAGGCAATCGCACGCTCGGCGTCCGGCGCCAGCAGCGATCGGCCAGTCATCTCTTCGGGCCGCTCGAGGCCCATCAGCTCGATCAGCGTCGGCGCCACGTCGGCCAGCCGCCCGTCGTTCAGCCGGCGCGCCTCGGCCGGGCCGTTGACCAGGATCACCGGCACCAGGTTCATTGTGTGCGCGGTGTGCGGCTGGCTGGTGCCGGGGTCGTACATCAGCTCGGCATTGCCGTGATCGGCCGTGACGAGCATCGTGCCGCCGACCTCCTTCAGCGCCGCCTCGAGCCGGCCGAGGCACTGGTCGACCGCCTCCACCGCCTTGATCGCGGCCTTGAGATCCCCGGTGTGCCCGACCATGTCGGTGTTGGCGTAGTTCACCACGATCAGGTCGAAGCGCCCGGAGCGGATCGCCTCCACCAGCTTCTCGGTCACCTCGAACGCCGACATCTCGGGCTTCAGGTCGTAGGTCGTGACCTTGGGCGAAGGCACCAGGATGCGCTCCTCGCCCGGGAACACCGCTTCCTCGCCGCCGTTGAAGAAGAAGGTGACGTGCGCGTATTTCTCGGTCTCGGCGATGCGCAGCTGCTTCATGCCCGCGCGCGCCACGATCTCGCCCAGGCCGTTTGCCAGGCGCGAGGCGGGGAACAGCACGCCGAGCAGCCGGTTGAGCGCGCTGGAATACTCGACCATGCCGAGCGCCGCCGCGAACCGCACGCTGCGCTTGCGCGCGAATGCGTCGAAGGCCGGATCGAGCAGCGCCGCCAGGATCTCGCGTGCCCGGTCGGCTCGGAAATTTGCCATCAGGAGCCCGTCGCCGTCGCGCATGCCGGCATAGTCGCCGATCGCGACCGGCTTCACGAACTCGTCGGTCACGGCGGCCGCGTGGCTGTCCTCGACCGCCCTGGCCGGGTCGGCCGCGCGCGGCGCATCGGCGTCGACCAGGGCGCGGTAGGCGAGCTCGACCCGCTCCCAGCGCTTGTCGCGGTCCATCGCGTAGTAGCGGCCGGTCAGGGTGGCAATGCCAGCGCCCGCCGCGCCGGCGATCGCGGCCCGGAACCGCCGCAGATATCCCGGCGCGCTGCGCGGCGGCGTGTCGCGGCCGTCCAGGAAGGCATGCACGGCGACCTTGACGCCCGCGCCCGCGACGATCCGCACCAGCGCCGCCATGTGGTCCTGGTGCGAATGCACGCCACCGGGCGACAGCAAACCGAGCAGATGACAGGTGCCGCCCGAGGCCTTGAGCCTGTCGATCAGGCGGCCGAGGGCGGGATTGCCGGCAAGGCTTCCGTCCTTGATCGCCTGGTCGATGCGCGGCAGCTCCTGCATCACCACTCGGCCGGCGCCCAGGTTCATGTGGCCGACCTCGGAATTGCCCATCTGTCCCTCGGGCAAGCCCACTTCCAGCTCGCACGCGTTCAGCAGCGCGTGCGGGCAGGTCTTGAGCCAGCGGCTGTAATTCGGCGTGCGCGCCTGACAGATCGCGTTCTGGTCGCACTCGATGCGATGGCCCCAGCCGTCGAGGACGCACAACACCACCGGGCGCGGGCGGCCGCGGGCAGGATGCAGGGGAACGATGCTCATTGCGGGCTACTCATATGCGATTTCAAGTCCCGGTTCTACCGGCATCACGCGGAATTCACTGCGTTTTTCCCGTGGCTGGGCGCGTCATCCGCGGTGGTACGGGTGGCCGGCCAGGATCGACTGCGCCCGGTAGAGCTGTTCGGCCAGCATGACGCGGGCGAGAAGATGCGGCCAAGTCATGGGGCCCAGCGACAGCACCAGCGATGCCCGCCGGCGCCAGGACGGGTCGAGACCGTCGGCGCCGCCGATCACGAAAGCGATGTCGGCAACCCCGTCGTCCTGCCATCGGCCGAGACGCACGGCGAAGTCCTCGCTGGAGAGCGGCTTGCCGCGCTGGTCGAGCGTCACGATCACGGCGCCGTCGGGCACGGCGTCCGCCAGCAGGCGGGACTCGGCTTCGATGCGCCGGGCGGGCGTGAGCTTGCGGCGCTCCTCGACCTCCTTCAGCGCCAGCGGCCAGGTCAGGCGCCGGGCGTAGTCGTTGTAGAGCGCCCGCAGCGGGCCGTCGCGCACGCGGCCTGCCGCGGCGATCGTCAGGCGCAATCCGGTCTCCGACGCCTAACGGCCCGGACGGCCGGCGGCATCAAGCCCTTGCGGCCAAGCCCGGTCGGTGGCGGCGGGCACGCGCCGCGTGCAGGTCGTCCACCCGCACCGCTTCGTCGTGCGCGGCGGCGGGCAGCGCGCGGCCCCACATTTTCTCGAGATTGTAGAAGCTGCGCACCTCGGGCCGGAACAGGTGCACGACGATGTCGCCGGCATCGACCAGGACCCAGTCGCCCTGCGGCAGGCCTTCGACCTGCGGAGCGCCCAGCCCGGCCGCCTTGATCCGCTCGCGCAGGTGCTCCGCCATGGTGGCGACCTGCCGGGTCGAGCGGCCCGAGGCGATGACGAGGAAATCGGCGATGTCGGATTTACCGGCCAAGTCGATGACGACGATGTCTTCAGCCTTGTCGTCATCCAGAGACTTTTCGATCAGCGCGCGCAGCGGCGCGGACGGATGGGCGTCTGCCCGTTTGCGTGTCGTGATGATGTCACCTCCTGGTCCTACGTTGCTCCGATCCGTGCCCGCACGCTTCCCGTGCGCCGGCGGGCGCGAATAGCGCTGGCCGAGATCGGGTTGAGCCTCGTGAACAGGAACACCCACGCGGGCGGTGCGTTCCGCGCCAGCAATCCTGCCGCGGCTGCGGGCAGGCGCCGACGGGCGAAACGACGTGCCGCCCTTCCGGCCAACGCACCAAAACAATAGGTAGGCCGGGCGAAAACTGCAATAGATACAGTGTGAAAGATTTCTTTCCACTCGGCCCATTGCGCGATCTGCGCCAGGTTGTCGGCGCCCATCAGCCATACGAAACGCGTGCGCGGAAAGGCGCGCGTGAGGCGCCGCAGCGTGTCGGCCGTGTAGCGCGTGCCGAGCGCCGCCTCGATGTCGGTCGCGCGGATGCGCGGATGGTGCGCCACGCACGCGGCGCCGCCGAGGCGCTCGGCAAACGTCGCCATGCCGGCGACCGGCTTCAAGGGATTCTGCGGCGAGACCAGCCACCAGATCTGGTCGAGACCGAGACGCCCGAGCGCGGCGAGCGAGATGTCGCGGTGGCCCTCGTGCGCCGGGTTGAACGAGCCGCCGAGGAGCCCGACGCGACGCGGCGCGAAGGCGCTGCGGGGATTGATGCGGCAGCCGCCGACCGGACGCATCAGCGCCACTGCAGCGGCGGCAGGCGCCAGATGCGGATCGGTCCCAGATAGACGCGATTGCCGTCGCGCACCGAGATGGCGACGCGCAGCGCCGGCGGGCCGCCGTCGTCGGCCGGCCTCGCCAGCACCGCGAGCGCGCCTTTGGCCAGGATCGCCTCGGTGACCTTGAGCTGGCCGCGCATCACCAGCGCATCGATCAGCGCGTCCCAGCCGCGCATCTGCGCATCGAGGCGTACCTCGGCCTGCAGGTTGGGGTCGAGCCGCGCCGTGCCGGCGCCGCGGATCTCGACCCGGCCCCAGTTGAGCTGGAACTCCTTGATCGCGACATGGCCGCCGGCGTCGCGCCACGCCGCCATGGCGGCGGCCGTATTCGAGGCCGGCGCCTCGCCGATCACGTCGGCAAGCAGCCGGATGAGATCGACGTTGGGACCGAGCGGCCCGGCGCGCTCGGGCGGCAGCATCAGCCCGTCGATGCGCGCATCACTGGCGAGCGAGACGGCGGTCGGCGTCTGGGCGCGGGACCGCTGCAGCACGATGCGGGCGGAACCGACGCGAAACGGCTCGCCCGTGTCGCTGAACCTTGCGTCGAGCGCGGAAAGGTTGGTGGCCAGCGCGCGCCAACGGCCGCGCCCGTCGAGCAAGAGGTCGAGCCGCCCCGTCTCGAGGGTGGCGCGGATCGGGCGCGGCTTGCCGTCGATCGGCAGGGTTACCGCATGCCGGCCGGGAAACTCGACCGTGATGTCCTGGAGATCCCAGGGCCTCGCCGAGGCAGACAGCACGTCGGCGCGCCAAGCCAAGGCGTCGCTGCCACGCGCCAGCTGCGGATCGGGCATGCGCAGCTCGAGCGCGAAGGGAAACCCGGCGCGCTCGATCGCCTGGTACTGGACCGTATAGCCCTCGGCCCGCCGTTCCGCCGCCCAGCGCTCGATGCCCGCGCGGACGCGGTCGGACATAGCGTACCAGTAGACGGCGTAGCCCGCCGGCGCGCCGACGAGGACGAGCACGGCAAGCACAAGCAGGGTGATTCGCGGGGCGCGCATCGGCGCGTGCAGTATAGTCTATTCGGCGAACGGAATCAGGTTGCCGTCGGATCGCGCAGGATGAAGCTCGCGCCCCGGGGCCGGCGCTTCATGCGTGGCAGGAACGCAGCGCCGACGGTCTCGAATTCGGCGTACAGCGCCTTGAAGTTCCCGACCACGTTGCGCGCCGGCAGCAGCTCCCGCTTGACCTGCAACCGGCCGGCGTCCGCATGACAGCCATGCCCTGCCCGGTTTTGCCCGGCCGCGCGGCGCCGATTAGATTGCGCGGCCCCTGGAGACCCGAGCTCGCCGATGGACGCCGCCTCCCTCACGCAACGGGTGCTGATGCCCGGCCTGTTCGTCGTGCTGTGGAGCACGGGCTTCATCGTGTCGAAGGCCGGGCTTCCCTACGCCGAGCCGCTCACCTTCCTCGCGCTGCGGTTCCTCCTGGTGCTGGCCATCATGGTTCCGGTCGCGCTCGCCACGGGTGCGCGCTGGCCGCGCGGCATCGCGGTGCTGCACGTCGCCTGGGTCGGCGTGCTGGTGCAGACCGGCTATCTCGCCGGCATCTACGTCGCGCTCAGCCGCGGCGTGCCGGCGGGGATCTCGGCGCTGATCGTCGGCGCACAGCCCCTGTTGACCGCGGCCATCTCGGCGCCGATGACCGGAGAGCATATCGGGGCGCGCCAGTGGCTGGGCCTGGCCGTCGGCTTCGCCGGCGTCGCGCTGGTGATGGTCGACCGACTCGCCTTCGGCGGTACCGACGCGATCGGGCTCATGCTCTGCGTCATGGCGGTCGTCACCATCACGCTGGGCAGCGTGCACCAGAAGCGCCACTGCGCCGGCGTCGACCTGCGCAGCGGCGCGGCGATCCAGTACGCCGCGGCGGCCATGCCGGTCGCCGTCCTGGCGCCGCTGACCGAAACCATGGCGATCCAGTGGACGGCGACGTTCATCGTCTCGATGACGTGGCTGGTGCTGGTGCTGTCGATCGGCGCGATCAGCCTCTACTACGTGCTGATCCGGCGGGGCGCAGCGGCGCGCGTCGCTAGCATGTTCTACCTGGTGCCGCCGACCACCGCGCTCATGGGCTATTTCCTGTTCGGCGAGACCTTGTCCTTGAACACGGTTTTCGGCATGGTTCTCGCCGCCTTGGGCGTGGCCCTCGTCAACAAGGCGAACGAGCCCAAGAAGGCGAGCGGGGCCGACAGGTCGGGTTGACTCGATTGACAGAAAGAAAAGCCGCCGCCCGCGACTACGAGATCCAGGACGGCAGCGACCTCTGGGTCTTCGGCTACGGCTCGCTGATGTGGAACCCGGGCTTCGACTACGCCGAGCGGCGCGTCGGGCTGCTGCGCGGCTACCATCGCAGCTTCTGCCTCTACTCGCATCGCTATCGCGGAACGCCGGAGCGCCCGGGCCTGGTGCTGGGCCTCGACCGCGGCGGCTGCTGCCGCGGCATCGTCTACCGCATCGCCGCCGCCCACGCCAAGGAAGTGCGCGACTACCTGTGGGAGCGTGAGATGAACCAGGACTCGTACCACGCGCGCGCCGTCGCGGCCGAAACCGACAGGGGCGCGGTCCAGGCGCTCGCCTTCGTCGTGCGCCGCGAGCACCCGCAATACGCCGGCAAGCTGCCGACCGAGAAGCTCGTCGAATGCGTGATCCAGGGCACGGGTGGGCGCGGCACCTGCCGCGAGTATCTCGCCAACACGGTGCAGCACCTCGACGAGCTCGGCCTCAGCGACGGGCCGCTGCACGACCTGCTGCGCCTGGTCGACCAGCGCTGCGCGGCGGCGAACGCGCTCTTGAAGCCGTAGGAGATGGGGAACGCACCATGGCCGAATACACGCTCTACTGCTTCGCCCAGTCGGGCAACGCGTACAAGGCCGCGCTGATGCTGAACCTGTGCGGCGCCGACTGGAAGCCGCGCTTCGTCGACTACTTCAACGGCGAGACGCGCACACCGGCCTACCGGCAGATCAACGTGATGGGCGAGGTGCCGGTGCTGGAGTTCGGCGACCGGCGCCTGAGCCAGTCGGGCGTGATCCTGGACTATCTCGCCGGCGCCTTCGGCAAGCTCGGCTGGAAGGACGACAACGAGCGGCGCGACATCCTGCGCTGGCTCCTGTGGGACAACCACAAGCTCACGAGCTACACCGCCACGCTGCGCTTCATGCTGCAGTTCGTGAAGGACCCCGAGCCCAAGGTGGTCGAGGTGTTCCGCCAGCGCGCCACGGCGGCCTTCGCGATCCTCGACCGGCACCTCAGCTACAACCGCTTCGCCGTCGGCAAGCAGCCGACCATCGCCGACATCTCGATGGTGGGCTACCTGTTCTTCAACGACGAGTTCGGCGTGGACTGGGCGAAGGAGTATCCCAACATCGCCACCTGGCTCGACCGCATCCGGGCCTTGCCGCGCTGGGAGCACCCGTACAAGCTGATGCCCGGGCACCCGCTGCCGAGAAAGGCCTGACGCCATGCTGGACAAAGAACTCGCCGCGCGCCTGATGAAGGCGGTCGACCAGGGCTTCGACGAGCAGGTCGCCGCCACCGCCGAGCTGGTCAAGTTCCCGTCCCTGCGCGGCGCCGAGCACACGGCGCAGGATTTCGTCGCGGCCGAGATGCGCCGCCGCGGGCTCCTGGTCGACCGCTGGCTGATCGACATCGACGACATCAGGCACATGCCCGGCTTCTCGCCGGTGCATGTCGATTACGACAATGCCTTCAACGTGGTCGGCGCCTGGCGCGTCGAAGGCCGGCCGAAGGGGAAGGCGCTGATCCTGAACGGCCATATCGACGTGGTGCCGGTCGGGCCCTTGGACATGTGGACCACGCCGCCCTTCGAGCCGCGCATCGACGGCGGCTGGCTTTACGGCCGCGGCGGCGGCGACATGAAGGCGGGGCTGATCGCCAACCTCGCCGTGTTCGACGCCTTCCGCCGCCTCGGCCTCAAGCCCGCAAGCGACATCTACGTGCAGTCCGTCGTGGAGGAGGAGTGCACGGGCAACGGCGCGCTCGCCTGCCTGCAGCGCGGCTACCGCGCCGACGCGGCGCTGATCCCCGAGCCGCTCTACGAGGAGCTGATCCGCGCGCAGGTCGGCGTGATCTGGTTCCAGGTCACCTGCCGCGGCGTGCCGGTGCATGTGCGCGAGGCCGGCAGCGGGGCCAACGCGATCGAGGCCGCCTATGGCCTGATGCAGGCGCTGCACGAGCTGGAAGAGAGCTGGAACGCGCGTCGCGCGCAGTACCCGTCCTTTGCCCATGTCGAGCACCCGATCAACCTGAACATCGGCAAAATCGCCGGCGGCGACTGGCCGTCGAGCGTGCCGGCCTGGTGCACCTTCGACGTGCGCGTGGCGATCTATCCCGGGCAGGACATTGCCGAGGCCAAGCGCGAGATCGAGGACACGCTGCGCGCAGCGGCGGCGAAGAACCGCTTCCTCGCCAACAACCCGCCCGCGATCGTCTATCACGGCTTCGAGGCCGAGGGTTACGTGCTGACCGGCGGCGAGGATGCGGTGGCGCTGCTGGGCAAGGCGCACCGGCACGTGACCGGGAAGCCGATGAAGGAGGTCTCCACCACCGGCACGACCGACGCGCGCTTCTTCGGCCTCTACGCCGATATCCCGGCGCTGGTCTATGGCCCGACGGCCGATTCGATCCACGGCTTCGACGAAAAGGTCGACCTCGAATCGGTCCGCCGCGTCACGCAGACCATGGCGCTGTTCGTTGCCGAATGGTGCGGGCTGGAAAGAGCCTGAGCCCGACGGTCGCCGGCGGCGGGGGCCGGGGGCGGCCTGGCGCGCTGTCGGCCGTCTGGCGCATCGCCCCGCCGCTTACCGTCACCAAGGACGCGATCGACCGCGGCCTCGCCATCATGGACGGGGCGATCACCTCGGTGCCGGCGGAGGGACGTGCGTGAGGTGCGTTGTCGGCGTTCCTCATCCTTCGAGACACTCGCTTCGCTCGTTCCTCAGGATGACGCGATCTGTTGGTACTCAACAGAAGAGACGCGTCATCCTGAGGAGGCCGAAGGCCGTCTCGAAGGATGATCGACGCGGACCGACCGCATCCGCCTCAGCTGCACTTCGAATAGCCGCAGTCCTGGCAGACGTCGCAGTTTTCCTGGCGGATCAGCGCGGCGCTGCCGCATTTCGGGCATTGGCGCACCGCGAAGCCGGGCTCGGCGACGAGGCGCGACGGCGCGGCGCCGAGCCCGCCGTCGCCCGGCACGGTCGGCGGCACGTCGCCGGCGACGACGCGCAGCTCGGGCAATTGGCCCTCGCGGCGCTCGCGCGGCGGTGGCAGAAAGCCGATTGCGATCATGTGGCGCTCGATCACCTCGCCGATGGCGGCGAGCAGCGACGGCACGTAGCGGCCTTCCATCCACTGGCCGCCACGCGGATCGAACACGGCCTTCAACTCCTCGACCACGAAGCTGACGTCGCCGCCGCGGCGGAAAACGGCCGAGATCATGCGCGTCAGCGCCACGGTCCAGGCGTAGTGCTCCATGTTCTTGGAGTTGATGAACACCTCGAACGGCCGGCGGCGGCCGTCCTGGATGATGTCGTTGATCGTGATGTAGAGCGCGTGGTCGCTGTCGGCCCAGCGGATCTTGTAGGTCTGGCCTGGCAGCGCCTCGGGCCGGTCGAGCGGGCGCGTCATGTAGACCACGCCGCCGGCCTCGAACACGTCGGCCGGCTTCGCCTGGGGCGCGGGCGTGGCCAGCGGCAGCTCGGGCTGCGCGCTCTCGGCCTTCTTCTTCGGCGTCACCTGCAGCACCGCGCCGGTCACCACGTTCGGCCGGTAGGTCGTGCAGCCCTTGCAGCCGAGCGCGTAGGCCTGGCGATAGACGTCCTTGAAGGCCTCGAACGACAAGGCGGCCGGGCAGTTGATGGTCTTGGAGATCGAGCTGTCGATGTAGCGCTGCGCCACGGCCTGCATGGTCAGGTGGTCGCCAGGCGAGAGCGACTGCGCGTCGACGAAAGCGTCGGGCAGCGGCGCGTTGTCGCCGTGCAGGCGGCGGAACAGGCGATAGGCGTAGTCGCTGACTTCCTCCTCGCGCCTGGTGCCGTCGGGCATCAGGATGCTGCGCGCATAGGTGAAGCTGAACACCGGCTCGATGCCCGAGGACACGTTGCCGGCGAACAGCGAGATCGTGCCGGTCGGCGCGATCGAGGTCACCAGCGCGTTGCGGATGCCGTGGTGCAGGATGCCGTCGCGCAGGTCCGGCTCGAGCTCCTTGATCGTCTCGCCCGCCAGGTACTTGTCGCGATCGAACAGCGGGAAGGCGCCCTTCTCCGCCGCGAGGTCGATCGACGCCCGGTAGGCATGCCGGCGCAGCGCCGCGAGCCAGGTCTCGGTCAGCTTGACCGCCTGCTCGCTGCCGTAGCGCGCGCCGCACATGATGAGCGCGTCGGCGAGACCGGTGACGCCGAGGCCGATGCGCCGCTTCGCCTGCGCCTCGTGCTTCTGGTCGGGCAAGGGGAAGCGCGACACGTCGATCGTGTTGTCCATCATCCTGACGGCGACCGGCACCAGCCGGGCGAAGCGGTCGAGGTCGAGCCGCGCCTTGCGCGTGAAGGGATCGAGGACGAGCTGCGCGAGATTCACGGAGCCGAGCAGGCACGCGCCGTAGGGCGGTAGCGGCTGCTCGCCACAGGGATTGGTCGCATTTATCTGCTCAACGTACCAAAGATTGTTGCGCCGATTGATGCGGTCGATGAAGATCACGCCCGGCTCGGCATAGGCGTAGGTGGCGCGCATGATGCGGTCCCACAGCTCGCGCGCGCGCACGACCTTGAAGGTCGTGCCGTTGAACTTGAGCTCCCACGGCGCGTCGCTCTGCACCGCGTCCATGAACGCGTCGCTGACCAGGACCGACAGGTTGAACATGCGCAGGCGCCCGGGCTCGCGCTTGGCGTCGATGAAGGCCTCGATGTCGGCATGGTCGCAGCGGAGCGTCGCCATCATGGCGCCGCGGCGGTAGCCCGCGCTCATGATCGTGCGGCACATCGCGTCCCACACGTCCATGAAGCTCAAGGGGCCCGAGGCGTCGGCACCGACGCTTCTGACCGGCGCGCCCTTGGGCCGGAGGGTCGAGAAGTCGTAGCCGATGCCGCCGCCCTGCTGCATGGTCAGCGCCGCTTCGCGCAGGTGCTGGAAGATCCCGCCCATGTCGTCGGGGATCGTGCCCATGACGAAGCAGTTGAAGAGCGTGACCTCGCGCCCGCTGCCGGCGCCGGCCAGGATGCGGCCGGCCGGCAGGAAGGCGAACCCGTCGAGCGCCTGGGCGAAGCGCGGCTCCCAGGCGGCGGGATCGCGCTCGGGCGCGGCCAGCGCCCGGGCGATGCGGCGCCAGGTGTCCTCGACGGTCTTATCCACAGGCTGACCGCCCGGCCCCTTGAGCCGGTACTTCATTTCCCAGATCTGCTGCGAGATCGCGTCGAGCGTCGCCATGGCCCGCTGCTTTCACCTTCCGCGCAAGCCTGCATCACCTAATGCGCCGCGCAGGAAAGGAAGTTTCAGGGCAAGGCACAGCCTTGCCGCCGGAGTCTAGTGGCCGCCGGGGGCTGGGTCAAGGAATCGTTCCTGTTCTGTTTCGCCCGCCGTGTCGACAAACCCTGCTCGCCAACAAGGTTGTCCACAGCGGTTCCTAGATGGACTGTGGCACTCCCGACGCGACAAAGCCGGCTTCCGCCGCCAGGCGGTCGCTCGCGGTTTCGATGCGGCTCTCGAGCTCGCCGAGGAACTGCCGGCGCGGCAGGCCGGGCGGGATCGGTGGCAGGAACTCCACCACGATCGTGCCCGGCTTCTTTAAGAAGGCGCGGCGGCCCCAGAACACGCCGGAATTCAGCGCCACCGGCACGACCGGCAGGCCGAGCCTGTCGTAGAGCGCGGCCACGCCCGGGAAGTAGGCGCGCCTGGTGCCGGGCGCCGTGCGCGTGCCCTGGGGAAAGATCACGATCTGCCGACCTTGGGCAGCGCGGCCCTCGGCCGCGGCCAGCATCCGGCGCAGCGCCGCCGAGCCGGCGGCGCGATCCACCGCGATCATGCCGCAGCGCCGCGCGAGCCAGCCCCAGACGGGCAGCTGCAGCAGCTCGCGCTTCAGCACGACGGCCGGATGGTCGAGCAGCACGTTGATCGCGATCGTGTCCCAGGCCGACTGGTGCTTGGCGGCGACGATGGCGGCACCTTCGGGCACGTGCTCGCGGCCGCGCACCACGAACCGCAAGCCCACCAGCACCTTCAGCACCCACAGCACGCTACGCGCCCACCAGGCCACGGCCGAGGACAGCACGCGCCAGGGAAACGGCAGCAGCAGCAGGTACAGGCACGTGAGCAGTGCGGTCCAGCCGAGGAAGAAGGCGTTGAACAGCAGCGCCCGCAGCGTGGTCACGGCTCGAGTCCCTCGCCCGCGCCGCCGCGGCCGAGAACGCCATGGCCGGGCAGGCCGAGCGCGATGCGCAGCCGCGCCGCCAGGTATTTCGTGTACTCTGCCACCACCAGCCAGACGGAGTTGGAGCGCGTCCACCAGTCGCCGGGCTGGAACATGTCGGGAAAAACCGGGTGCGGGATGACGGCGACGCCGGGCATGGCGTGCTGGAACTCCAAGAGGCTGCGGCGCATATGGTAGCTCGCCGTGACCAGGCGCAGCGAGCGGTATCCCTGCTCCGTCATCCAGCGCGCCGTCTCGGTGGCGTTTCCGGCGGTGTTGTCGGCGCTGTAGCCGAGCACGATGCAGCATTCCACCTCGGCCGGCGACTGGCGCGCGACGCGCAGCAGCTCCGTCACGTCGACGCCGCGATGCACGCCCGAGACGAACAGCTTGCGCGCCTGGCCCTGCATCAGCAGCGACAGCCCGACGCCGAGCCGCCGGCTGCCGCCGGTCAGCACGACGATAGCGTCCGTGCGGCTGGACGGGTCCTCGACCCGGTCGGGCACCGTGGCGGCGAACCACACCAGCCCGGCCGACCAGACCGCCGCGGCCGCGATCAGCGAGGCGACGCTCAGGCCCCCGATCTTCAGCGCGCGGCGCAGGAGGCCAATCATGGCCTCTTGCCGGCGCCGAGCAGCGCCTCCACCGCGGCGCCCAGGTCGGGATGGATCGCGACCGGCGCCAGCTCCGGCGGCAGGTTCGCCGCCGTGATCGCGCCCTTGCCGGTCAGCACCAGCACGCGCGCGCAGCCGGTCTGCTTGGCCGCCTGCAGGTCGCGCAGGTCGTCGCCGATCATGGGCGTCGCCGCCGGCTCGGCGGCGAAGCGCGCCAGCGCCTCGAGCAGCATGCCCGGCGCGGGCTTGCGCCGCCCGCTCGTCGACCCCGGCGCGTCGGTGCACACGAACTCGGCGTCGAGATGCGCGCCCTCGCGCGCGAGCTCGGCGCGGAGCTTCGCCTGGATGCGGTCGAGCATGGCTTGGTCGATGATGCCGCGGCCGACAACGGACTGGTTCGTGACGAGCGCCACGCGCCAGCCTGCGCGGTTGAGCCGGGCCACGGCCCTGGCCGCGCCCTGGATCATCGCCAGCTCGTCGGGATGGCGCACGGATTGCGGCCGGTCGACGTTGAGTACGCCGTCGCGGTCGAGCATCGCGAGCCTCGTCATGCCGGGCGCGGCGCCGCTCACACCATGCGCGCCAGCGCGCGCCGCACCGTGCGCTTGGCCGTGGCGCCGGCGATGCCCATCATGCCGGCGAATACCAGCACACCCGGCGTCGCGCCGAGCAGCACCCACTGCCACGGCTGGAGGTCGAGGCGCGGCATCAGCGTCGGGTCGAGGCTGAGCGCCGCGTGGTAGAGGAAGGCCTCGGTCAGGCCGAGCAGCACCAGCGAGATCAGGCCGCCGGCGAAGGCAAGGCGCGCGGTGTGGTTCTGGAACTGGCGCGCGATGTAGTCGTCGTGCGCGCCGATCAGGTGCAGCACCTCGATCGTGTCGCGGTGGATGGCGAGGCCCGAGCGGACGGCGAAGACGACCACGGCGGCGCCAGCGAGCGCGATCAGCGCCACCGCGAAGCCGGACAGGGCCATGATGCGCATGGCCAGACGCGCGATCTCGGCGCGCCACGTGCCGTGGTCGTCGACCACGGCGCCGGGCGCGACGCGGTCCATGCGCTGACGCAGCTCGGCCGTGTCCGGCCGCCGGGGGCCGGAGACGCGCACGATCAACAGCCGCGGCAGCGGCAGCTCGCCGACGCCGGTGCCGGCGCCGAGCCAGGGCTCGAGCCGGCGCGCGACCTGCGCCGGATCGAGGGCCTGCACCGCGCCGACCCCGGGCAGGTCGGCGAGCGCCTGGCGCGCCTGGGCGATGCGCGGGTCCTCGCTGTTCGCCGCGGCGCCGTCGCCGAGCGGGGGCAGCAGCACGGTGATCGCGCTCGACACGCCTTCGCTCCAGCGCCAGGCGAGCACGCCGAGCGCGAGGCCGGCGGCGAGCGCGACGGCGGCGAGATAGGACATGAGCGCCACGATCCACGGCACCAGGCGCGCGGCGCCGTCGCGGTCGAGCGGCAGGTCGTAGCGGCGGCGCAGCAGCATTCCGGGCCGGTCAGGCGCTGCCCGCGGCCGGCAGGATCGAAAGCTTCCCGGCCTCGAGATGCAGCTGCGGATAGTTGTAGCGCTCGACCAGGGCGGCGTTGTGCGTGGCGACGACGACGGTGGCGCCGTAGTGATGCGCGTTCTGGAAAAGGCGCATCATGCGCTGGGCATTGTGGTCGTCGACGTTGCCCGTCGGCTCGTCGGCCACCAGCAGGTCGGGCCGCGCCACCACGGCGCGCGCGATCGCCAGGCGTTGCTGCTCGCCGCCCGACAGCGTCGCCGGGCGCGCGTCGAGCGCATCGGCGAGCCCGACCCAAGCGAGCAGCTCGCCGACATGCTGGCGGATCTGCGCCTCGCCGACCGAGGCGACGCGCAAGGGGAGCGCCACGTTGTCGAAGGCGGAGAGATGCGGCAGCAGGCGGAAATCCTGGAACACCACGCCGATGCGCCGGCGCACCACGGGAGCCTCCAACCGGGACAGCGAAGCCGTGTCGCGACCGAAAAGCCTGATCGCGCCGCGCGTCTGCCGCTGCGCCAGATAGAGGAGCTTCAGCAGCGACGTCTTGCCCGCGCCGCTCGGGCCGGTGAGGAAATGGAACGTGCCGGGTTCGAGATCGAAGGACACGTCGTGCAGCACCTCCGGCCCGTCGCCGTAGCTGAACCCGACCTGCTCGAATCGCACGAATGCGCCGCCGCCCGACATTCCGTCCTTTCCGTGAAGGCCGGCACCATTGCACAACACGACGGCGCGCGTCCACAACGCGCGGCCCTCGTGCGTTGCCGGTTTCCGCCGCCGCGCCAGCATGTTGCTTGCTGCCGGGCGTTGCTTGCCTTGCCGGCGACCGCCACCTATAACGCTGCGAGCGCCAATCAGGCTCGCGCAGAATGATCGTTTCCTGTCCGAACTGCGCCACCCGATTCGAAGTGCCCGAGTCGGCGTTGGGTTCGGCTGGCCGCAAGGTTCGGTGCGGCCAATGCGCCCATCTTTGGCTGCAGCGTCCCGACGGCAGCACCGAAGAGCTGGAACCGCCGCCGACGAGCCAGCCCGAGCCGGAGGAGCCGCCGGTACGCGACTGGGAAGCGCCATCGCTGGCCGAGCCGGCAGAGGATGTCCATGCCGAACCCGCGGAAGCCCCGCCGCGGCGCCGGCGTTTCGGCCGCGGCGAGGACAATCTCGGCGCGGCCGCGCCGCGCCGATCGCGCCGCGGGGTGGTGGCCGCGGTGCTGGCGCTGTTGGTCCTCGCCGGCATCGGTGCCGGCGTGCTGCTGCTGCGCGGCGACGACGACGCCGCCGGCTCGCTCATGGCTCGCGTGGCCGCGATGCTGGGCGCGGCGCGCGAGCAGCCGGGCCAGGGACTCAATTTCGAGAATGTCGCGACCGCGCGGCGTAGCGACGCCGGCGTGTCGATCCTGGTCGTGACCGGCGAGGTGGTGAATACGACCACGGAGCCGCGCGCGGTGCCGCCGCTGCGCGGCTCGTTGCTGGGGGCCGACAACAAGGAGCTGCAGAACTGGACGTTTAGCGCTTCCGTCGAGCGGCTGGAACCCGGGCAGCGCGCGAAGTTCGAGACCACGCTCCGGCAGCCGACCAGCGAAGCCACCGACATCAAGGTCACATTCTCGGTGCCCGGCGGATGAGGTCAAGTTCCTCTCGTTAAATTCGCGCAATGGTTATTTGCATGAATTAACCATTTTGAAAGGAATTTTGGGCTATTCTGCACATAGCTGGAGGCTGGCACAGGTAGGACACCAGGCTCGGCAGCGGATCGATTCGGCGCGTGGGGGAGCCGCGGGCGATCCGGTTGTACGAAGCCCGTCTCGAGGAAAACATGGCGAAGATCCTGCTGGCCGAGGACGACCCGGCGGTGCGCGAGTTCGTGCGCCGCGCGCTCGCGCATAGCGGTCACGACGTGACCGCGGTCGACGACGGCCTGGCCGCGATCGAAGTCCTGAGCACCGACCAGTTCGACATGCTGATCACCGACATCGTGATGCCGGGCATGGACGGCATCGCGCTGGCGCTGAAGGCGTCGAAGGACCGGCCGTCGATGCCGATCCTGATGATGACCGGCTACGCCGCCGAGCGGCAGCGCGCGCACAACCTCGAGGCGCTGATCCACAAGGTGATCGCAAAGCCGTTCTCGCTGCGCGACATCTGCAACGCCGTCGCGGACATCCTCAAGCGTTCGACGCGCGCGATCGGGCTGGCGTAAGGCTCCCGGACGCCGGCTCGCGCGCCGGATCGGGCGCCGGCCGGTGCGCCACCACCAATCCCACGACGACGAAACCGAGGCCGGCGAGCACCGCTTGCGTCACTGGCTCGCCGAGCAGCAGCGCGCCGAGCAGCGCGGCGGTGATCGGGCTCAAGCCCAGGAACACGCTGACCCGCGTCGGGGTGGCGCGGCTGAGCGCCCAGAGCCACAGGTAGTAGCCGACGCCGCTGCTGACGCCGATGAACAGCACCGCCAGCCAGCCGCGCGCCGTGATCGCGGGCAGCGTCGCGACCAGCCCCTCGGGGAATGCCAGGAGCGCGAGGAACCCGACCGATGCCAGCATGGCGAAGGCGCCGACCGGCAGCGTCGGGTAGCGCGCCAGGTAGGGCCGGTACAGCACGGTGCAGACCGCGCCGATCAGGGCGCCGGCGAAGACCGCGATCTCGCCGACCCAATTGTCCGCCGTGCCGGCCGCCGACGCCTTTTCGCCCAGCGCGATCGCGACGCCGGCAAGCGTCAGCAGCACGCCCATGGTCTTCGCGACGCTCAAGCGCTCGCGCCCGACGAGCGCCGCGACGATCATCGTCAGCAACGGGAACAGCGCCAGGATCAGCGCGGCCCGCGCGGAGGGGACCGTGCGCAGGCCGTAGTTGAGCAGCGCGATCAGGATGCCGAACTGCGCGACGCCGAGCAGGCCGATCGGCAGGAGGTCGCGCGCGGCGATGCGCATGCGGGGGTTGATCGCCAGCAGCGCCGGCAGCAGGCACAGGAAGCCGATCAGATAGCGCAGCAGCGCCAGCGACGCCGGCCCGGTCTGGTCGACGACGAACCGGGTCGCCACGATCGCCGCGCCGACCTGGATTCCGGTCACCGCCGAGGCGAGGATCGGCAGCGGGCTCATTTGAGCTTCAATTCCCAGAACTGCCCGACCAGGTCGTGGCCGAAGCTGTGGTGCTTCTCCTCCGCGACCAGCTTGAAGCCCGCGCGCTCATAGATGTGCCGCGCCGCGTGCAGGATCGAGTTGGTCCACAGGATCAGTTTGCCGTAGCCGGCCCGCCGCGCGAACTCGATGCATTCATCGACCAGGCGCCGCCCGATGCCGAGGCCGCGCGCGCTCGGCTCGACCAGCAGCAGGCGGAGCTGCGCCACGGTTCGGGTTTTCTCCACCAGCAGCACCGAGCCGACGATGGCGCCATCGTATTCGGCCATCCAGCAGCGCTCGCGGCCGGGCTTGAACTCGCGGATGAACTTGGCGGCGATCTCGGCGACGAGCGCCTCGAACGTGTTGTCCCAGCCATATTCCTCGGCATAGAGCACGGCGTGCCGGTGCACGATCCAGCCGAGGTCGCCGGCGCGATGCGGGCGCAGCGTGACGGCGGCACCGGGCGCGGACGCCTCGGGCGGCGCGCCGAGCAGCGATTCGATGCGGTGCATCGCCCGCACCAGCTCGGCCTGCCTGCCGTTCACCAGGGGCTTGAGCATTCGGGCCACGTCGCGGCGCGTCTGGACATCGAGGGCCGCGAAGGCGGCGCGGCCCTTGGCGGTCAGGGCCAGCAGCGACTGCCGCCTGTCCGCGTCGGACGGCAGCTTGCGCAGCAGCCGGTTGCGCAGGAAGCCGCGCAGGATGCGGCTGAGATAGCCGGCGTCGAGTCCGAGATCGCGGCCGAGCGCGCTGGCCGTCGGCCGGTCGCGATGCGCCAGCTCGTAGAGCACGCGCGATTCGGTGAGCGAGAACGGGCTCTGCGCCAGCCCTTCCTCCAGCACGCCGATCTTCTGCGTGTAGAAGCGGTTGAAGCGGCGGACTTCCGCCACGTGCCCGTCCATCGCCGCGCCCGACATCGCCGATCCTTCCGCAGCAACGCCCATGCGGAAGCCTCGCCGAGATAGTTGACTTTGTCAAGTATCCCGGCGCCGCGCGGCGGCGGGGTTCAGATCAGCCGCTTGCCGTCGGCGAAGACCCGGTTCCAGGCGAGGATGCGCACCGACTTGCGCAGGCCGGTCGGCCGGAACGGATCGGCTTCGACCAGCGCCTCGACCGCGGCGCGAGCGTCGGCCTCGACCAGCCACATCCCACCGGCGGGCGATCCATCGGCGGCATCGCCGAGCGGCCCGGCGGCACGCACGCGGGCGGCGTTGCGCTCGAGAAAGGCCAGATGGTCCGGCATGTGCGCTGCGCGCGCGCCCGCACGCGCGGGGTCGTCCTCGAACAGCACGACGAAGATCATGGCAGGCTCCTGGCGCGCGTTGACTTGCGCGCCCTCCAATTTGAGCTTGGCGGCCGGATCAGCGGCCGCCCGGCACGCGTTGATCCGCGCGCCCTCCATTTGAGCTTGGCGGCCGGATCAGCGGCCGCCCGGCGCGCGTCGAACACGGCAAGCCCGTCGAACGCGACGGCCTTGACCGGCCGCGCCGCCGCGACGGGCAGCGGACGGGCGAATGCGGCGGCGGAGACGGCGAGAAAGGCCCTGCGGCCGAGCATCATGACGGGCTCCCTTGGCGGACGGCGCAGCCTGGTACGGGAAATCCGCCGGGAAAACCGGTAAGATTGCCGCTCGAGTCTGCAAGATTGCAGCCGATGTATCCGCGGATGAACTGGAACGACCTGCGCTACGTCCTGACGGTCGCCCGTCACGGCACGTTGTCGGCGGCGGCGCGGCGGCTTGGCGTCGACCAGACGACCGTGGCGCGCCGGCTCGCCGCCGCCGAGGCGCGTCTCGGCGCGCGGCTGTTCGACCGCGTCGACGGCGCGCTACGGCCGACCCAGGCGGGCGAGGCGGCGCTCGCGCATGCCGAGCGCGTCGAGGCCGAGATCGGCCGGCTCCAAGGCGCGGTCGGCGGCGCCGATGCCGCGGCGACCGGCACGGTGCGGTTGAGCTCGGTGCCGATCCTGGTCAACCGCGTGCTGATGCCTCGGCTGCCGGCGCTGGTCGGCCGCCATCCCGGCCTGATGCTGGAGCTGGCGGGCGAGGCGCGCAATGTCAGCCTGTCGCGGCGCGAGGCAGACCTGGCGCTGCGCCAGGCGCGGCCGTCCGGCGGCACCGCCCTGACGCGGCGCGTCGGCCGCCTTGCCTATGCCGTCTACGCGCCGGCGCGCGTACGGCGCGACGACCTGCCGTGGATCACCTACGAGGACGCGCTCGCCGACCTGCCGCAGGCGCGCTGGATCGCGACCGAGGCGCGCGGCGAGGCGCTGGCGCCGTTGCGCGTCAACGACGCCGACGCCGCGCTTGCGGCCGTGCGCGCCGGCCTCGGCCGGACGCTGCTGCCGGTCGCCGCCGCCAAGGGCGAACCGGGCCTGCGCCGAATCGGCACCGGCCGGCCCGTCCTCGAGCGCGAGCTGTGGCTGATGGTCCACCCCGAGCTCCGCCGCCTGGCGCGCATCGAGGCCGTCATCACCTGGATCGAGGCGATCGCGAAGGCGCTGTAGGCGGCATCGGTCCTTCGAAACGAGAACACCAAGGACCTCGGGCGTCTCCGGCATTGGTTATCGTCGAGCATTGAAACGCGCGGCCTACGCGCGCGCGAGCACGCGGTCGGCGACGAAGGGGTTGGACTGGCGCTCGTGGCCGAAGGTCGAGGGCGAGCCGTGGCCGGGGACAAAGGTGACGTCGTTGCCGAGCGGCCAGAGCTTCTTCGTGATCGAGTCGATCAGCGCCTGATGGTTGCCGCGCGGGAAGTCGGTGCGGCCGATCGATCCCTGGAACAGCACGTCGCCGACGAAGGCGAGCTTGGAGGGGCGATGGAAGAACACGACATGGCCCGGCGTGTGGCCGGGGCAATGGATCACCTCGAGCACCTGCTCGCCCACCGTCACCGTGTCGCCGTCCTCGAGCCAGCGGTCGGGCGCGAAGGGCTTGCACCAGTCCATGCCGTACTTGGCGCCCTGCTGGTCGATGATGTCGATCCAGAAGCTGTCCTCGCGCTCGGGCCCCTCGACCTTGACGCCGAGCCGGGCGGCGAGGTCGGCGACCGCGCCGGCGTGGTCGAGATGGCCGTGCGTGACCAGGATCTTCTCGAGCGTGACGCCGCGTTCCGCCGCGGCGGCGAGGATCGCGTCGATCTCGCCGCCCGGGTCGACCACGGCGCCGCGCATCGTCTTCGTGCACCAGACGACCGAGCAGTTCTGCTGGAACGGCGTCACCGGCACGATGACGGCCTGAAGGGGCGGTTTCTCTGTCATGTCGTTCCGATCTTCGGGGCGCGGATCATGGCGCAAAGCCGCGCCCGAGGGAAAGCCCGTTCACGGGGCCGCGACTTCCCCTCGCGGGGCGCGCCGTCACGCCTTATATGTGGACGACCGAAGGAGCCCGCCACCGATGCAAGCCGACAAGGACGCCGCCCCGCGCGCCATCCGCCTCGCCGACTACACGCCGCCGGACTTCCTGGTCGAGTCGGTCGACCTCGAGTTCGACCTGGACGAGCGCGCGACGATCGTGCGGTCTCGGCTTGGCCTCCGGCGCAACCCCGCGCGCCCGGCGGGGCGGCCGCTGGCGCTGGACGGGCAGGGGCTGACGCTGCTGTCGCTGGCGCTGAACGGGCGCGAGCTCACGTCCGGCGACTACGTGCTGGCGCACGAAAGCCTGACCATCGCCGACGTGCCCGAGCGCTTCGTGCTCGACGTCGGCACGCGCATCGACCCCTCGGCCAACACGGCGCTCGAGGGCCTCTACGTCTCCAGCGGCAATTTCTGCACGCAGTGCGAGGCCGAGGGATTCCGCCGCATCACCTTCTATCCCGACCGGCCCGACGTGATGGCGCGCTTCACCACGACGATCCGCGCCGACCATGGCCGCTACCCCGTGCTGCTGTCGAACGGCAACCTGGTCGGCGAGGGCCGGCTTTCGGACGGGCGGCACTTCGCGCGCTGGGAGGACCCGTTCCCGAAGCCCGCCTATCTGTTCGCGCTGGTCGCCGGCCGGCTCGTGTCGGTCGACGACGCGTTCGTCACGCGCTCGGGCCGGCGCGTCACGCTGCAGATCTTCGTCGAGCCGGGCAACGAGGACAAGTGCGCGCACGCCATGGCCAGCCTGAAGAAGGCCATGAAGTGGGACGAGGAGCGCTTCGGCCTGGAATACGACCTCGACCGCTTCATGATCGTCGCCGTCGGCGACTTCAACATGGGCGCGATGGAGAACAAGGGCCTCAACATCTTCAACACCAAGTACATCCTGGCACGGCCCGACACGGCAACCGACGCCGACTATGCCGGGATCGAGAGCGTCGTCGCGCACGAGTACTTCCACAACTGGACCGGCAACCGCGTGACCTGCCGCGACTGGTTCCAGCTCTCGCTCAAGGAAGGCCTGACCGTCTTCCGCGACCAGGAGTTCTCCGCCGAAATGAACGACGCCGCGGTGCAGCGCATCGAGGACGTGCGCGCGCTGCGCGCGCTGCAGTTCCCCGAGGACGCGAGCCCGATGGCGCATCCGGTGCGCCCGGACTCCTACATCGAGATCAACAACTTCTACACCAAGACCGTCTACGAGAAGGGCGCCGAGGTCGTGCGCATGATGCAGACCCTGCTCGGCCGCGACGGCTTCCGCAAGGGCATGGACCTCTATTTCCGGCGCCATGACGGCCAGGCCGTGACCTGCGACGACTTCGTCCGCGCGATGGAGGACGCCAACGGCGCCGACCTCGAGCAGTTCCGCCGCTGGTACGCGCAGGCGGGCACGCCGGTCGTGAAGGCGCGCGGCGCCTTCGACGCCCGCAACGGCCGGTACGTGCTGACGCTGGAGCAGAGCTGCCCGCCGTCCCCGGGGCAGGCGACCAAGCTGCCCTTCCACATCCCCATCGCGGTCGGATTGCGCGACCGCACGGGCGGGGACTTGAAGCTGCGACTCGCGGGCGAGGCGCAAGCAGGCGGCACGACGCGCGTGCTCGACCTGAAGGAGGCGACGCAGACCTTCGTGTTCGAGGGCGTGCCGGCGGAGCCGCTGCCTTCGCTGCTGCGCGGCTTCTCGGCACCGGTCCGGCTCGACGCCGGCTACGGCGACGACGCGCTGGTGCGCCTGATGGCGGAGGACAGCGACGGCTTCGCCCGCTGCGAGGCCGGGCAGATCCTCGCCACCGGCCTGATCCTCCGCGCGGTCGGCGACATCCAGGCGGGCCGCCAGGTCGTGGTTGATCCAGGCTTCATCGCCGCGTTCGGCCGCGTGCTGGCCGACGAAACCACCGACAAGTCGCTGCTGGCGCTGATGCTGACCCTGCCGTCGGAGGCGTATCTCGGCGAGCAGATGGACGAGATCGACGTCGGCACGATCCACGCCGCGCGGGAGGCCTTCCGCCGCGCGCTGGCGGGCGCGCATCGCGCGCGGCTGTTCGACGTCTATCGCGCGACCGCCGCGAACGACCCGGCGTCGCTCGATCCCGCCGCGGTCGGCCGCCGGGCGCTGCGCAACCTGTGCCTGGCCTATCTGGTGACGCTCGGCGACGACGAGGTCTTGAGCTTGTGCGCGCGCCAGGCGCGCGAGGCGCGCAGCATGACCGAGGTGCAGGGAGCGCTGCAGTCGCTGTGCGAGACGGCGTCGCCCGAGCGCGCACCGGTGCTCGATGCCTTCTACGCCAAGTGGAAGGACGAGCCGCTGGTGGTCGACAAGTGGTTCCAGGTCCAGGCCACCGCGCCGCGCGCGGACGCGCTGGACGAGGTGCGCCGGCTGACCGGCCATCCCGCCTTCTCGATCCGCAACCCGAACAAGGTGCGCGCGCTGATCGGCGCCTATGCCGCCGCCAACCCGGTCGGGTTCCACCGCGCCGACGGAAAGGGCTACGATTTCCTCGCCGACCGCGTGATCGAGCTCAACAGGCTCAACCCGCAGGTTGCCGCCCGCATGCTGGGCACCATGACGCGCTGGCGCCGCTACGACGCGGCCCGCCGCGCGACGATGCGCCGCGCGCTCGAGCGCGTCGCCGCCGAGCCGGGCCTCAGCAAGGACGTCTTCGAGATCGCCAGCAAGAGCCTGGCGGGGTAGTCGCGAGGCGTCCTTCGACAGCTCAGGACGAGGACTCCGATCGCGCCAGCCGCGTCGCGCCAGCAGGAAGAGGACCTCCCTTGCGCAGCCGGCATTTGTTCCGGCGGCGAGGAAGGCGCTATGAATCCCGGCAGCAAGAACGAGGGGGAACGCCGCGCCATGGACGTGAAGACCGTCGCACCGTCGACCGCCGCCAGCGACGCCTGGAACGACTTCGAGAACCTGCACGAGTTCGTGCGCAAAGCGCGGCAGAACCTGGACCAGAACAACTGGGACTACATCGTCGGCGGCACCGAGACCGAGACGACGCTGAAGCGCAACCGCCTGGCGCTCGACTCGATCGCCTTCCGGCCGCGCGTGCTGCGCGACGTCAGCCGCATCGACAGCACGGTCGAGCGGTTCGGCCGCAAGCTGCGCCTGCCGGTGTTCATGGCGCCGGTCGGCAACCTCGAGGTCTTTCATGCCGGCGCAGCCGCCTCGGTCGTGCGCGCCGCCGGGCGGTTCGGCGCCGGGCACATGCTGAGCTCGGTCTGCCAGCCGGGGCTCGAAGCCACGGCCGATGCCGCGCCCGACGCCTTGCGCATCTTCCAGCTCTACGTGCGCGGCGACGACGCCTTCGTGCTCGACCACGTCGCCCGCGCCGAGCGGCGCAACTACGCCGCCTTCTGCCTGACGGTCGACACGGCGGTCTACAGCCGGCGCGAGCGCGACCTGGCCAAGCGGCACCGCACGGCGGGCAGCGGGCGCGTCGAGGGCCGCCAGCAGCTTGCGGCGCTGGACTGGCGCACGGTCGCGCTGATCCGCAAGAGGACGAAGCTGCCGCTGGTGCTGAAGGGCATCGCCACTGCCGAGGACGCGAAGATGGCGCTCGAGCACGGTATCGAGTGGGTCTATGTCTCGAACCACGGCGGGCGCCAGCTCGACCACGGTCGCGGCGCCATGGACGTGCTGCCCGAGGTCCTTGCTGCCGTCGCGGGCCGTGCGAAGATCATGATCGACGGCTCGTTCTGCCGCGGCTCGGACGTGGTGAAGGCGATCGCCGCCGGCGCCGACATGGTCGGGCTCGGCCGCATGCAGTGCTGGGCACTGGCGGCCGCCGGCGAGGACGGCGTCCACCGCATGCTGGAGCTGCTGGAGGACGAGGTGCGCCGCTGCCTGGGGCTGCTGGGCGTCACGAGCTTCGCCCAGCTCGACCGCTCCTACCTTCACCCGGCCCCGCCGGTGAACCTGCCCGGCGTGTACAGCGCCTTCCCGCTGCTGGCGATGGACGAGTACCGCTACTGACCCTTCCGTCCGCTACGCCGCCGCCGAACGCGGGGCCGTGCGGGGAGCGAATTCCGTCTCCTCGGCTTCCAGTGCCTCGGGCGGTGCGGCCGGATCGACCGCGGCCGCGCCGAGCGCCAGCGGCGCAGGGCGGAAGGCGATCATGCTGACGAGGATCGTCGCCTCGCCCGCATCGTCGAGCAGCGGCAGCAGGAGGCGCGTGATCGTCTTGTGCGCGCGGCCGGGCACCGGCAGCGGGCAGTGATAGGCGACCGGACGGCCGGATTCGAGCGCGCGCAGGAACAGCGCGGCCCGGCTGGGCAGCGCCGCCGCCGGCAGCAGCTCGTCGAGAAGGAGGCCGGTGCATTCGCATCCGGTCTGGTTGCGGATCGCGGTGCCGCTGAGGCAGCAGCGCAGGCGCCCGTCCGGCATGCGGCGCCAGACCTCCACCAGGGGCAAGAGCTTGCGCACGCCCATGGGATCGAGCGCGCGGCGCGACGGAACCTGGCCGCCGGCCTGCCGGCGCAATGCGCACCAGTAGTCGAGCAAGGCGGCAAGGCCTGGATCGTCGAGAAGACGACGAAATGGGTTCGGCGCGGCGGCGCCGGCGACTTCCTGCTGCATTGGATGCCCCCGATCAACGATGGGTGCGATGCTACGGGGGCGATGCTGAGCCTGCGATGAACCGATCGTTAACGCCGCATGCCGCGCCGTCATGGACAGGTTGCGGGCGGAGCGATAAGAGACATCGGCAAGGGACAGGGACAAACCGGGGGCATCGATGACCAGACCAAGCTTCCGCCGTTCGCTCGGCGCGGCCGCCATTGGCGCCGGCTGCCTGCTGGCGCCGTGGAACGGCCCGGCGCTTGGCCAGTCGGGCCTGCCGACCCTGCCGGGCCAGGCGCCGGCCGGGCAGCCCACGCCGCAAGCGCAGCCTCAGGCACAGCCCCAGCCGGCCCCGCTTCAGGCAGCACCGCGCCCGCCGGGGGTACAGCCGCAAGCCCAGCCCCAGCCGCAACCTCACCCCACGGCGCAGCCGCCGGCCGCCGCCGCCGGCGCCTTCGACCAGACGCCCGAGCGCCCGGTCGCCGACGTCTATCCGCCGGAGCAGCGCGAGAGCCCGCAGCACACGCTGGTCGATCCGGTGCGCCCGTCGCCGTCGCCGACGGCGCTGGGGCTCTGGAACCAGACCTCGATCCAGTCGCGCTACGGCAATCTCGAGACGCCGAACGAATCCTTCACGCGCATCCGCATCCGCGAGATCGAGGCGATCACCAAGCTGAAGGCGATCGACACCGGCGAGACGGTCGGCGGCGGCGTCGCCAACGCCGCCATGGCGCCGGTGCGCGCGGTCGGCGCGCTGTTCACCAAGCCGGTCGAGACGCTCGGCAACATCCCCAAGGGCGTCGGCGACTTCATCGCCCGCACCGGCGAGGGCTTCTCGAGCGAGAAGTCGAAGTTCGAGGACGGCATGTTCAAGGAGATCGCCGGCGTCAGCCGCAAGAAGCGCGAAATCGCGGCGCAGATGGGCGTCGACGTCTACTCCTCCAACCCGCTGCTGCAGGAGGAGCTCGACCGGGTCGGCATCGCCAGCGCCGGCGGCAACATCACGGTCGACGTCGGCATGATCGCCGTCACCGGCACGGCCGGCGCCATCATCAGCAATCTCGGCCGCGTCGACGCGCTGCAGGAGATCGTCAACACCCAGCCCGCCTCCGAGCTGCGCCGGCGCGCGCGCCACACGCTCGAGGTGATCGCGATGCCGAAGAGCTTCATCGACCAGTTCCTCGACCATCCCTACTACTCGCCGCGCCGCAAGACGATCATCGTCGGCCTGATGTCGCCGATGAAGGAGGTGCGGGGGCTCGAGCAGTTCATGGAGGCCGCGCTGACGGCTGGGAGCGAGGCCGACGCGCTCTATTACCAGCAGATGATGGAGCTGTTCTCGGCCTTCCACTTCAACGTGGCGCCGCTGAAGCAGATCCTGCTGATCGAGAAATACCCGGTCGCGATCTCCGAGAAGGCCGGCGCGTTCTTCTCCGTGCCCGTCGATCGCGTGTACTGGACCAAGGAGACGCAAGGCTTCCTCGACCAGCTGTTGGCCAAGCTGCCCGACCGCCAGAAGCTGCCGGCCGTCACCATGTGGGCGCTCGGCGACTACACGCCGCTCGCCGCGGCGGAAGTAGCCAAGCGCGGCATCCGCGCGGGACAGAAGGCGGCGGTGAACTACAACTGAGGCGTAGCGGTAGCCCGGTCACGCCCCCGCCACCCCGATCGACGCCAGCCTCACCTCCTCCAGGTCCAGCTCGCGCTGCAGGCGCTGCCACGCCTCGTCGCCGATCTGGCCGTCGCGGCGGAGCTTGATCAGGCGGCGGCGCGCGGCGCCAAGCGCGGCCAGGTGCGCGGCGTGGTAGGCGCCCGCGGCGGCGCCCGACGGGCGCTGGAGGAAGTCGCCGAAGAGCGCCTCGACATCGGCCAGGCGATGGCCGTAGCCGTCGCGGATCGTGTGCGCGACCTCGGCCGGGACCCTGCCCGACTTCGCCATCTCGTCGATCTCGGCCATTGCGGCGTGGATGCTCTTGGCCCGCGCCAGGCGTTCCTCGGCGTCGGTGTCGCAATCGGCGCCGACGCCCAAGCGGCGGATGACGAAGCCCAGCGTGCCGCCCTGCAGCACCAGCGTCGCGAGGATGACGGCGTAGGTCAGGAACAGGATCAGCTCGCGCTGCGGGAAGGGCTCGCCGTCGTGCATGGTGAGCGGCAGGGCCAGCGCCATCACGAGCGAGACCACGCCGCGCATGCCGGACCAGCCGACGATGACGAGGTGGCGCCAGGGCAGCTCCGACGCGCGGCGCCGGAGCGTCGGCACCGCGATCTCGCGCCCGTAGGCGGCGCCGAAGACGACGAGGAAACGCAGCGCGATCACGGCCGCCGACACCACGACCGCGCAGAGCGCGAGCGTCGACAGGGGATAGCCGGCGAGTCCTTCCATCACCTGGGGCAGCATGAGCCCGATCAGGATGAACACGACGGTGTTGATCAGGAACACGATGACATCCCACACCGCATAGGCCTGGATGCGGGTCTGCGCCGAGAACACCTCGGGCGCGTGCCAGCCGCGCACGAGGCCGGCCGCCACCACGGCGAGGACGGCGGAGACGTGCAGCTTTTCGGCCGCGATGAACACGGCAAATGGGAAGACGAGCGAGAAGGCGATCTCGCTCATGGGATCGGCGATGCGCCGCTGCACATGCACGGACAGGTAGCCGGCGGCCGCGCCGATCACGGTGCCGCCCGTCGCCAGGAACAGGAACTGCAGGCCCGGCCCGGGGAAGGAGAAGGACCAGGCTCCCGCCAGCGCCGCCGCCAGGGCGAAGCGGAAGAAAACGAGACCGGCGGCATCGTTCACCAGGCTCTCGCCCTCGATCACGGTGACGATGCGCCGGGGCACGCGCACGTTGCGCATGATCGCCGTCGCGGCGACCGCGTCGGAGGGCGAGACGATGGCGCCGAGCACCAGCGCGGCGGTCCAGGGCATGGCCGGCACGATCAGCTTGGCGACCGCGGCGACGCCGAGCGTGGTGACCAGTACCAAGCCGATCGCGAGCAGGCCGATCGGCTTGATGTTGGCGCGGAAGTCGCGCCAGGAGGTGAAGATCGCCGCCTGGTAGAGGATCGGCGGCAGCACGAGGGTCAGCGCCAGCTCGGGATCGACCGCGATCGCCGGCAGCCCGGGGATGAAGCTGACGGCGAGCCCGCCCAGCACCAGCGCGATCGGATAGGGCACGCGCGTCTGCCGCGCGAGCAGCCCCAGCACGATGCCGCCGGCGATGAGCGCAAGGATTTCCGTCATGGATGGCGATCTCCGCGGCGGTCACGGCCGGCCGCTGCAACAGGCATGTCGGGATGGCGCTTGGGCCCATGCGCGGGGCGCCTTGATAGCCCGGCGAGGGGCGCGCAAGTCAACCTCGCAACCGGCATCGCCCAGGCGCGGCGCCAACCCGTTGACAGCGCGCGCTTGCTGGCTATAGTGCCGGCCTTCCGGCGGCGGGGCGGCCTCGCGGCCGTTTTGGCGCGCGGGCCAGGAATTCCTTAACTTTCAGGCACTTCGCAGCGCCCGAGCTAACAGGACAAGCCATGTTCGCGGTCATCAAAACAGGCGGCAAGCAGTACAAGGTCGCCAAGGACGACGTCATCGAGGTCGAGAAGCTGCCGGGCGCGGCCGGGGCCTCGGTCGACCTGACCGAAGTGCTGATGCTGTCGGACGGCGGCAAGGTCGAGACGGGCTCGCCGCTTTTGGCCGGCGCCAAGGTGTCGGCCGAGGTGGTCGAGCAGACCCGCGGCGACAAGATCATCGTCTTCAAGAAGCGGCGCCGGAAGAACTACCGCCGCAAGAAGGGCCATCGCCAGGACCTGACGGTCCTGAAGATCACGGGTATCTCGCGCGGCTAGGGCCGCGCGGCCCCGAACTGACGAGAAGCTGGGAGCATGCGTCATGGCGCATAAGAAAGCAGGCGGCAGCTCACGCAACGGCCGCGATTCCGCCGGTCAACGCCTGGGCGTGAAGCGCTTCGGCGACCAGCTGGTGCCGGCCGGCAACATCCTGGTGCGCCAGCGCGGCACCAAGTTCCATGCCGGTCAGAACGTCGGCATGGGCCGCGACCACACGCTGTTCGCCAAGGTGGACGGGCGCGTGAAGTTCCGACCGTCGAAGCTCGGCCGGACCTTCATCGACGTGCTTCCGGTCAAGGAAGCCGCCGAATAGGGTCCTGACGCCCCGCCCGGGAACTCCCGGGCAGAAGGTCCCTTGACGGGTCCGGCGGGGCGCAAGCCCCGAAAGGCGACCCGGTAGAGGCGACCGATGAAATTTCTCGACGAGGCCAAGATCTATGTCCGCTCCGGCAACGGCGGGGCGGGCTGTCTGTCGTTCCGGCGCGAGAAGTTCATCGAGTTCGGCGGGCCGGACGGCGGCGACGGCGGACGCGGCGGCGACGTGATCGTCGAGGCCGGGGACGGCCTCAACACGCTGATCGACTACCGCTACCAGCAGCATTTCAAGGCCGGCACCGGCCATCACGGCCAGGGCCGCCACAAGACCGGCGGCGCCGGCGCCGACGTGGTGCTGCGCGTGCCGCCCGGAACGCAGATCCTGGACGAGGACAAGGAGACGGTGCTCCACGACCTCACCAAGGTCGGCGACCGCGTCGTGCTGGCCAAGGGCGGCGACGGCGGCTTCGGCAATATGCACTACAAATCCTCGACCAACCGCGCGCCGCGCCGCGCCGACCCGGGTTGGCCGGGCGAGGAAAAGACCGTGTGGCTGCGGCTCAAGCTGATCGCCGATGCCGGCATCGTCGGCCTGCCCAACGCCGGCAAGTCGACCTTCCTCGCCGCCACCTCGCGCGCGCGGCCGAAGATCGCCGACTATCCGTTCACGACGCTCAATCCGCAGCTCGGCGTCGTCCTGGTCGACGGCACCGAGTTCGTGCTGGCCGACATCCCCGGCCTGATCGAGGGCGCGCACGAGGGCGCGGGCCTCGGCACGCGATTCCTCGGTCATGTCGAGCGCTGCGGCGCGCTGTTGCACCTTGTCGATGGGACGCAGGAGGACGTCGCCGCCGCCTATCGCACGGTCAGGCGCGAGCTCAAGCAATACGGCCACGGCCTCGCCGAGAAGCCGGAGGTCGTCGTCCTCAACAAGATCGACGCGCTGAGCGAGGACGAGATCAAGGCGCGCCGCGAGAAGCTGCGCCACGCCGCGCGCAAGCCCGTGCTCGCCATGTCCGCCGCCTCGGGCAAGGGCGTCACCGAGGCGCTGCGCGCGCTGGTCAAGCCGATCCTCGAGCGCCGCGCCAAGGCCGGCGAGAAAGCCGCGCCGCGCCAGGCGTGGTCGCCGACGTGAAGGGCGCGACGCGAACGCAATCTCCCCGGTCCCCCCTCCCCTCGCGGGACGGGGTTAGGGGGAGAGGGCGAACAGACGAGTCCGGTTCCGCGCCGGTCGAGCTCCGTCGTGACGACCCCTCCCCCTGGCCCGCTCCCGCACGGGGAGGGGGGACAGGAATGGCGGTGCCATGACCGCCCCGGCGAAAGCCGCCGCCGTGTCGCCGCTCGCTTCGGCGCGGCGCATCGTCTTGAAGATCGGCTCGGCGCTGCTGGTGGACGAGGCGACGGGCAAGGTGCGCCGGCAATGGCTGGCGGCGCTGGCGGACGATATCGCGGCGGCGCGCCAGCGCGGGCAGGATGTGCTGATCGTCTCGTCCGGCGCCATCGCGGTCGGGCGGCATCATCTCAACCTGCACGGGCGCGCGCTGAAGCTGGAGGAGAAGCAGGCGGCGGCCGCGACCGGGCAGAGCCGATTGACGCATGCCTACGAGGAGGCGCTGGCGCGGCACGGCATCACCGTGGCGCAGGTGCTGCTGACCTACGAGGACACCGAGGAGCGCCGCCGGCATTTGAACGCGCGCGGTACGCTGACGGAACTGCTGCGGCTCGGCGCCATTCCGGTGATCAACGAGAACGACACGGTGACGACCGAGGAGATCCGCTTCGGCGACAACGACCGGCTGGCGGCGCGCGTGGCGCAGATGGTCAGCGCCGACGCGCTGGTCCTGTTCTCCGACATCGACGGGCTCTACACCGCCGACCCGCGCCGCGACGGCGCCGCGCGGCACCTGCCGGAAGTGCGCGAGCTGACGGCGGAGATCGAGGCCATGGCCGGCAAGGCGCCGCCGGGCTACAGCTCGGGCGGCATGGTCACCAAGCTCGCCGCCGCGCGCATCGCCCTGGCGGCGGGCTGCCGCATGGCCATCGCCAACGGCCGCGCCGAGCATCCGCTCAAGGCGCTGATCGAGGGCGCGCGCTGCACCTGGTTCGTGCCGCAGGCCTCGCCGCCTGCCGCGCGCAAGGGCTGGATTGCCGGCACGCTCAAGCCCGCCGGCACGCTGGTGGTCGACGACGGCGCGGTCGCGGCCTTGAAGACGGGCAAAAGCCTGCTGCCCGCCGGCGTCGTCGCGGTCGCCGGCGCGTTCGAGCGCGGCGACGCGGTGCAGGTCGAGGACCGCGGCGGCCGCAAGCTCGGCCGCGGGCTCGTCGCCTATTCCAGCCAGGACTGCGCGCGCATCATCGGCCACCGCTCGGGTGAAATCGAGGCGATCCTGGGCTACCGTGGGCGCGACGAGATGATCCATCGCGACGACCTGGTGCTGGAGTCATGACCGCCGCCATCGCCGAGGCCGAGAACGTCGCCGAGCTGACGGCCGAGATGCGCCGCATCGGCCGGGCCGCGCGCGAGGCGGCGCGCGCGCTTGCCGTCGTGCCGTCGGAAGCCAAGACGCGCGCGCTGAAGGCCGCCGCCGCCGCCGTGCGCGCCCATGCCGCCGCCATCATCGAGGCCAACGGCGAGGACGTGGAAGAGGCGCGGCGCGACGGGCTGGCCGCGCCGCTGATCGACCGCCTGCTGATCGACGAGAAGCGCGTCGCGGCGATCGCCGCGAGCCTGGACGAGATCGCCGCCCTGCCCGACCCGGTCGGCACGGAGCTTGCGCGCTGGCAGCGGCCGAACGGGCTCGACATCGCGCGCGTGCGCGTGCCGCTCGGCGTGATCGGCATCATCTACGAGTCGCGGCCGAACGTGACGGCCGATGCCGGGGGGCTTTGCCTCAAGGCCGGCAACGCCACGATCCTGCGCGGCGGCTCCGAGAGCTTCCATTCCTCGCATGCCATCGCGCGCTGCCTGGCCGAGGGGCTCAAGGCGGCGAACCTGCCCGAGGCCGCGATCCAGCTGGTGCCGACGCGCGACCGGGCGGCGGTCGGCATGATGCTGACCATGCCCGAGTTCATCGACGTCGCGCGGGGGAAAGTCGCTGGTCGAGCGGGTGATGAACGAGAGCCGCATTCCCGTGCTCGCCCATCTCGAGGGCAACTGCCACGTCTATGTCGACGGCGCCGCCGATCTGGCCATGGCGCGCGAGGTCACGCTCAACGCCAAGATGCGCCGCACCTCGGTCTGCGGCGCGGCCGAGACGCTGCTGGTCGACCGCCGCGTCGCGTCGTAGCATCTGCCGGCGCTGGTCATGGACCTGCTCGCTGCCGGCTGCGCCGTGCGCGGCGACGACGCGACGCAGAAGGTCGACCCGCGCGTGACGCCGGCGAGCGACGAGGACTGGTCGACCGAGTTCCTCGACGCGATCATCGCCGTCGGGCTGGTCGACGGCGTCGACGGCGCGATCCGGCACATCAACAAGTACGGCTCGCATCACACCGACAGCATCATCACGGCCGACGCCAAGGCGGCCGAGAAGTTCCTCGGCGAGGTCGACAGCGGCATCGTGCTGCACAACGCCTCGACCCAGTTCGCCGACGGCGGCGAGTTCGGCATGGGCGCCGAGATCGGCATTTCCACCAGCCGCCTGCACGCCCGCGGCCCCGTCGGCGCCGAGCAGCTGACCAGCTTCAAGTACGTGGTGCGCGGGTCGGGCCAGGTTCGACCCTGACTGCGCCATAACGCGCTTCAGACGGATCGACGTCTTTCGACAAGCTCAGCATGAGGACCAAGACAAGGAGTCCTCACCCTGAGCCTGTCGAAGGGCGAGCCCGTCGAAAGATGAGTCCGCTGTCGCTACCCGTACAGGCTCTCCAGCGCCCTGCCGTACGCCTCCTTCACCACGTGGCGGCGTACCTTCATCGTCGGCGTCATCATGCCGTTGGCGACGGAGAACGGCTCGCCGGCGATCGTGATGTGGCGCACGCGCTCGAGCACCGAGAGGTTGGCGTTGACGCGCTCGACCGCCGACGCGAGCGCCTTGTGCAGCTCGGGGTCGTCGGCGACGCGCGGCAGGATGGGCTCGCGCCTGTGTGTCGCGGCCCATTGCTCGAGGAACTCCTGGCGCGGCACGACGACCGCGACGAGATAGGGCTTGCGGTCGCCGTAGACCATGGCCTGCCCGATCTCGGGCGTCATGGTGAGGAAGCCCTCGACGCGCTGCGGCGCCACGTTGTCGCCCCCGGAGTTGACGATGATGTCCTTCTTGCGGTCGGTGATGCGCAGGTAGCCGTCGGGGTCGATGACGCCGATGTCGCCCGTGTAGAGCCAGCCGTCGCGCACGGTCTGATCGCTGAGCTCCTTCAGGCCCCAGTAGCCCTGCATCACGTTCTCGCCGCGAATCAGGATTTCGCCGTCCTCGGCGATCCGGACTTCGACGCCCTGGATCGGGGGCCCTACCGTGTGCATGCGCTCGGCGAAGGGCGGGTTGCAGTTCGACACCGGCCCGCTTTCGGTGAGGCCGTAGCCCTGGAGGATGCGCACGCCGAGGGCATGGAAGTAGAGGCCGATCTCGGGATTGAGCGGCGCGCCGCCGGAGACCATGGCCTTGAGCCTTCCGCCGAAGCGCTGGCGCACCTTGTCGCGCACGAGCTTGTCGACAACCGCGTCCTCGAGCCGCTCGACCACCGTGAGGCTGTCGGGCGCGTCGTACTTCTTGCGGCCGAGCGCGAGCGCGCGATGGAACAGCCTGGCCTTCAGTCCCCCGGCGCGCTCGACGCCAGACGCGATGCGCTGGTGCATGGTCTCGTAGAGGCGCGGCACCGCGGTCATGATGGTGGGCCTGGCCTCGGGCAGGTTGGCGGCCAGCTTGTCGGCGCCCTCGGCGTAGTAGATCTGCGCGCCGACCGAGATCGGGAAGAAGAGGCCCGCCGTGTGCTCGTAGGAATGCGAAAGCGGCAGGAAGGACAGGAACACCTCGTCGTCGAGCCCGAGCTTCTCGAGCAGGATCGTCGCGCCCCTGCAGTTCGACAGGATGGCGCCGTGGCTCAGCATCACGCCCTTGGGCGTGCCGCCGGTGCCCGAGGTATAGATCAGGCAGGCCGTGTCAGTGCGCTTGCGGCCGGCCAGCCGCGTGGGGTCGCCGTCCTGCCCCAGCGCCAGGGCCTGGTCCCAGCCGAGCACTTTGAACCGGCCGCCCGGCGGCGCGTCGAAGCCCGGGTCCATCGCGATCACGGTCTCGATCGAGGGCACTTCGAGCGCGGACTTCATCACCGTCTCGCCCAGGCGCGGGGTCGAGACGATCACGGCGCGCGCGCCGCTGTCGGCGAGGATGTGGCGATGGTCGGCGACCGTGTTGGTGACATAGGCCGGCACGCTGATGCCGCCCGCGGCCATGATGGCGATGTCCGCGATGGGCCATTTCGGCCGGTTCTCGGCCACCAGCCCGACGCGGTCCCCCGGCTCCAGCCCGAGCGCCCGCAGCCCGAGCGCCAGAGACCGCGCCTCAGAGGCGGCATCGGCCCAGCTGGTCGGCTGCCAGGCGCCCCCGCGCTTCGCCCACAGGAACGGCCGGTCGCCCATGGACTGGGCCACGGCGAAGTACATCTCGGCCAGATTCTGGAAAGTCGCCGTGTCGACGGCGTTGGGCATGTCCTGTCCTCCCCTTTCTCGTTCGGCCGGGTGCGGCCCGGTCCGGCTTGTTCCCGCGCCCGGGCCGACTTATATCGCTTCCAGCGCCCACGGAGGAAGATGATGCCCTTTGCGCCCGACACCCAGGCCGGCAAGCCCCTTCCGGCGGCCACCGCGACCGTGACCCTGCCGGAATGGAACCTGACCGACCTGTACCCGGCGATGGATTCGCCCCGGCTCAAGGCCGATCAGGCGCAGATGGACATGGCCTCCGAGGCGTTCGAGAAGCGCTACAAGGGCAAGCTCGCGGGCTTGGGCGGCGCGGACCTGGGCAAGGCGATCGGCGAATACGAGAAGATCAGCGAGACGCTGTCCCGCATGTCGGCCTATGCCCAGCTGCTGCACGCGGCCAACATGACCGACGCCGACATCGGCCGTTTCTACCAGACGCTGCAGGAGAAGGTGACCGACATCTCGTCGCGCACGCTGTTCTTCGCGCTGGAGATCAACCGCATCGACGACGCCGTGCTGGCCAAGCAGCTGGAGGATCCGACCACCAAGCGCTACGCGCCGTGGCTGCGCGACGTGCGCGCCTTCCGCCCGCACCAGCTCTCCGACGAGCTGGAAAAGCTGCTGCACGAGAAGTCGGTCGCCGGGCGCAACGCCTGGGTGCGCCTGTTCGACGAAACCATGGCGAGCCTCAGGTTCGAGGTCGACGCGCGCAGGCTGACCGCGACCGAGGCGCTGCACCTGCTGTCGCACCGCAACCGCGACACGCGGCGCGAGGCGGCGAAGGCGTTCGGCCACGGCCTGGGCGAGAACGCGCGCACCTTCGCGCTGGTCATGAACACGCTGATCAAGGACAAGGAGATCGAGGACCGCTGGCGCGGCTATCGCCGGCCGGTATCGTCGCGCAACCTCGGCAACTTCGTCGAGGACGAGGTTGTCGACGCGCTGGTCGAGGCGGTGAAGTCGTCCTATGCCGACCTGTCGCACCGCTACTACGCGATCAAGGCACGCTGGCTGGGGCTGGACAAGCTCGAGTACTGGGATCGCAACGCGCCGCTGCCGGAGGACGACGACCGCGAGATCGCGTGGGAGGAGGCGCGCGACACGGTGCTCGGCGCCTACGGCGCCTTCTCGAAGGACCTTGCCACGATCGGCAAGCGCTTCTTCGACAACGCGTGGATCGATGCACCGGCGCGCGCCGGCAAGGCCGGCGGCGCCTTCGCGCACCCGACCGTGCCGAGCGCGCATCCCTACCTGCTGCTGAACTACCAGGGCAAGTCGCGCGACGTGATGACGCTGGCGCACGAGCTGGGCCACGGCTGCCACCAGATCCTGGCCGGCGGCCAGGGCCACCTATTGGCGGACACGCCGCTGACGCTGGCCGAGACCGCCTCGGTGTTCGGCGAGATGCTGACCTTCCGCGCCGTGCTCAGCAAGGAGACCAACCCGAAGCGCCGCCGCGTCCTGCTGGCGACCAAGATCGAGGACATGCTGAACACGGTCGTGCGCCAGATCGCGTTCTACGACTTCGAGACGCTGGTGCACGACGAGCGGCGCAAGGGCGAGCTGACGGCCGAGCGCATCGGCGAGATCTGGCTTGCCGTGCAGCGCGACAGCCTGGGGCCCGCGCTGCGCTTCGATCCGGAGTACCAGTACTACTGGGCCTACATCCCGCATTTCATCCATTCGCCGTTCTACGTCTACGCCTACGCCTTCGGCGACTGCCTGGTGAACTCGCTCTATGCCGTGTATCAGGACGCGCACCCGAACTTCGTCGCCAAGTACCTGGACATGCTGCGCGCCGGCGGCACGCTCCGGCACAAGGAGCTGCTGGCACCGTTCGGCCTTGACGCCAGCGATCCCAAGTTCTGGCTGCGGGGGCTCGACGTGATCCGCGGCTTCATCGACGAGATCGAGGCTTCGGCCTGACCGCGCGCCGGCCCAGGAAGCCCGCGACCCCGCCCGCGCCGACACCGCGCGACGACGGCGACACCTTGGGCGGCCGGTTGCGCCGCTACGCGCGGGTAGGCGCCTCGGTCGGCGGGCTGGCGGCGCGGCTGGCGGGCGAGCGCTACCTGGGCTTCGGCCTCGACCGGGCGCGGCACGCGGCCGACTTGCGCACGGCGCTGGGCGGCTTGAAGGGCCCGCTCATGAAGGTGGCCCAGCTGATGGCCACGATCCCCGACGCGCTGCCCAACGAATACGTGGCGGAGCTGACGCAGCTGCAAGCCGACGCTCCGTCGATGGGCTGGCCGTTCGTGCGGCGGCGCATGGCGAGCGAGCTGGGTCCGGATTGGCAGGCGCGTTTCAAGAGCTTCGAGCGCGCCGCCGCGCATGCCGCCTCGCTCGGCCAGGTGCACCGCGCGGTGCTGCACGACGGCAGGCAGGTCGGCTGCAAGCTGCAATACCCCGACATGGCCTCGGCGGTCGAGGCCGACCTGCGGCAGCTGAAGCTGATCTTCGCCATCTACGAGCGCTACGACCGCGCGATCGCGACCGAGCAGATCCACGCCGAGATCGCCGCGCGCCTGCGCGAGGAGCTGGACTACGCGCGCGAGGCGAAGCACATCGGCCTCTACGGCCGGATGCTGAAGCACGAGAATGGCGTGCACGTGCCTCAGGTCATCGATGCGCTGTCCACCGGGCGCCTCTTGACGATGACGTGGCTGGACGGCGCCAGGCTGATGTCGGTCACCGAGCTGCCGCTGCCGGAGCGCAACCGCGTCGCCTACAACATGTTCCGCGCCTGGTACGTGCCGTTCTACGGCTACGCCGTGATCCACGGCGACCCGCATCTCGGCAACTACACGGTGCGGCCCGACCAGAGCGTCAACCTGCTGGACTATGGCTGCATCCGCGTGTTCCGGCCGGGCTTCGTCGCCGGCGTGATCGACCTCTACCGCGCGCTGCAGCACGGCGACGAGGCGCTGGCGATCAAGGCCTACGAGGACTGGGGCTTCCAGAAGCTGAACAGGGAGACGATCGACGTGCTCAACCTGTGGGCGCGCTTCGTCTACGCGCCGCTGCTCGAGGACAAGACGCGCCGCATCCAGACCAAGGAGAGCGGGCAGTACGGCCGCGAGGTGGCGGAGAAGGTGCACGCCGAGTTGCGCCGCCTGGGCGGCGTGCGCCCGCCGCGCGAGTTCGTGTTCATGGACCGCGCCGCCATCGGGCTCGGCTCGGTGTTCATGCGCTTGAAGGCCGAGATCAACTGGCATCGCCTGTTTCACGAGCTGATCGCCGATTTCGACCTCGGCGCGCTGACGAAGCGCCAGGCGAAGGCGCTGACGGCCGCCGGCCTGCCCTTGCCGGGCTAAGGCAGCGAAAATACCGCTCAAATCACGCGCGTTTCCCGTCGCGTGCCGTGCTTCTTAGTGACCCCTTTCACTGCACCCAATTCGCAGTCGCCCCAGTGTCGCAGGCGACCAGGGAGCCTTGGCGCATTCGGGGAGAACGAGCCATGGCAAGCGTGGATATGGCCCAGCCCGAGCCGATCGGGCAGATCGAAGACGGCACGGTCGTGAAGCTTTTCTGCTGCGCCTTCGGCGCGGTAATGGCGATCTTCGGCGACCTGATGAACAACGAGCGCGCCTCGCTGCTGATCAAGCTGCGCGAGGTCTTGAAGACCTACGCGCATCCGCAGTTCGAGGACACCTACGTTGTGATCCTATTCGTGGTGGCGATCGCGCTCTGCCTGTTCGTGGTGCGCCCGCCGCGCGGCCGCGGCGAGGCCTTCGCCCAGGGGCTGGCGGTGTTCGCGGTCTTCACGACGCTCGCGCCGTTCAAGGCCATCCCAAGCTCGACCGAGATCAACCTTTCGGCCGCCCCTCCGCCGGCGGTCTCGTCCCTGTTCTTCGGCACGGCCATGGCGGCGCCGGGGGGCGAGACGTTCCGCCGCTCCGTCGTGGTCGTGTTCGAAGGCGGCCGGGCGCCGTCGCCGGGTGCGCGCGTGATCGTTCGCGACGCGGCGACGGGCGCGCCGGTCGGTCAGCGCAACCTCGCCGACGCCCGCAACGACGTGACCATCACCGCGCCGCGCGGCGGCTACCTGCTCGACGTCGAGGCCGACGGGTACCAGCGCACGCGCGCCCGCGTCCAGATCGCCGGCCCGGCCGATCCGCCGGCCACCATCCAGGTGCGCCGCTCCTCGGTGCCGCTGCCGATCCAACAGCTCTGGCGCCCCAACGCGGCCAAGCCGCGCTGACGCCGGGCCGACCGCCGGCTGCGCAGGGGCGGGCGCAGCCGGCGCGCTTGGCCGCTAAAATCTGTCCGGACGGAACGGCGCCAAGTCGACGCTCGGCGCCCGTCCCGCCACCAGCTCGCCCACCAGCTTGCCGGTGATGCCGCCCAGCGCCAGGCCGATATGGTCGTGGCCGAAGGCGAAGAAGACGTTGGGGAAGCGCGGCGAGCGGCCGATCACCGGCTTGGAGTCGGGGTGCGAGGGGCGCGGTCCCATCCACTGGCTGGTCGGGTCCGACTTGAGCGCCGGGATCAGCGCCTCGGCGTGGCGCTGCACCAGCCGCGCGTTCGCCATGTCGGGCGGCGCGTCTGGTGCGGCGAACTCGGCGATGCCGGTCGCGCGCACGCCATCGGCCATGTGCGTGACGGCGATGTAGCGGTCGCCCGACATCACCGCGACGCGCATGCGCAGCGGCGGATCGGCGAACATGACGTGATAGCCGCGTTCGGCCTCGAGCGGCACCGCCGTGCCGAGCTCGGCTGCGAGAGCGCGCGACCAGACGCCCGCCGCAATCACGATCGTGCCGGCGTCGAGCGTGCCGTTCTCGGTCAGGATGCGCCTGGGCCCATCCGGGCCGATCTCGAAGCCCCGGACCGAAGCGCGCAGGATCTCGCCGCCGCGCCGGTCGAAGTTGCGCGCCAGAGTCTGCGTCAGCTTCAGCGGGTCCAGGACATGCGCGAGTCTCGGGATGAACACGGCGCGCGCCACGTTGCGCGCGAGCGACGGCTCGATCTGCCGCGCCTCGTGCCCGTCGAGGATGTCGAACGTCACACCGCGGCGGCGGCGCAGGTCGAGCGCATAGGCGGCACCCTGGAACGCCTCCTCGCTCTCCCAGGTCATCATCAGCCCGCTGGGGTTGATCAAGCCTTCGGCTCCGGCATCCTCGATCAGCGGCTGGTAGCCCTCGTGCAGGCGCTTCAAGAGGCTGTCGCGCGCATCCGCGATCGCCTCGACCCGCGCAGGCCGTGCATTCGCGACGAAACGCAGGAACCAGGGCAGCGCCTTGGGCAGATGCGACCAGCGCAGCTTGAGCGGCGCATCGGCGTCGAACAGCATGCGCGGCACCTTTTTGAGGATGCCGGGCATCGCCGCCGGTACGCAGGACGCGAAGCCGAGATTGCCCGCGTTGCCGAGGGAGGCGCCTTCGCCCGGCGCGGCGCGGTCGACCAGCCGCACGCGGAAGCCCTCGCGCTGCAGGTAGAGCGCGCAGCACACGCCGACGATGCCGGCGCCGATCACGGTGACGGGGGGTCGCTCGGACATCAGCGTATCTCCGCCACCGCGCGGACGAAGCGGTCGATCTCGTCCTCGCTGTTGTAATAGTGGACCGAGGCGCGCACGACCATGTCGAGCCGGCGCCCGGTCATGTCGATCAGCGTCGAGAAGCGGCTGGAGGTCGTCACATTGATGCGCTGGGCCGCCAGCGCCTGCCGGATCGCGGCGGGCTCAACGTCGCGCTTCGTGAACGTCACGATGCCGCACCTGATCGTGCCGAGATCGCGCAGCTCCACGCCGGAAAGGTCGCCCAGCCCGGCCCTGAGGCGCGCGGCGAGCGAACCGATGCGCGCCCAGATCGCGTCCATGCCCCAGGAGAGCGCGTAGTCGACCGCGACGCCGAGGCCGATCTTGGCGGCGACGTTGCCCTCCCAGTTCTCGAAGCGGCGCGCGTCCGGTCGGACCTCGTAGCGGTCCTTCGCCACCCATTTGGCCGCGTGCAGATCGAGGAAGGGCGGCTCCAGCCGGTCGAGGAAGTCGCGGCGCACGTAAAGGAAGCCGGTGCCGCGCGGCCCGCGCAGGTACTTGCGGCCCGTGGCCGAGAGCATGTCGCAGCCGATTTGCCGCACGTCGACGGGCAGCTGGCCGACCGACTGGCAGGCGTCGAGCAGGTAGGGGATGCCGTGGGCGCGCGCGAGGCGGCCGATGGCCTCGGCCGGGTTGACGAGGCCGCCATTGGTCGGCACGTGCGTGACCGCGATCAGCCGGACGCGGCCGTCGATCATCCGTTCGAGCCGGGCGACGTCGAGCTGGCCGCTGGCGTCGTTCGGCACCACCTCGACCACGGCGCCGGTCTGCCGCGCCACCTGCAGGAAGGCAATGTAGTTGCTGGCGTACTCCGACACCGCCGTCAGGATGCGGTCGCCGGCCTGGAAGCCGATGCCGTAGAACGCCATGTCCCAGGCGCGCGTCGCGTTCTCGACGATCGCGATCTCGTCGCGCTCGGCGCCGATCAGCGCCGCGACGGCGTCGTAGGCGCGCTCCACCGCCGGGGCGGCCCGGTCGGCGGCCTCGTAGCCGCCGATGCGGCCTTCGAGGTCGATATGCTCCTTCACGGCGTCGAGCACCGGCGCCGGCGTGAGCGCCATGCCGGCGTTGTTGAGATGCAGCACGTGGGCGGTGCCCGGCGTCTCGGCGCGGGCGCGGGCAAGATCGAAGCTCATGCGGATGTCACGTCCCCTCGGGCGATTGGCAGCCGCATTGTCGCTATAATCGCCGGCTTGGCTAGTGCGCGCCGGACCGCGCGCGGAAGCATGGAGGAAGCGTGAGCGACCTCGACCTGTTGGCGGCGATCCGCCGCGGCGACGTCCAGGCAGCCGGGCGGGCCCTCGAGGGCGGGGCCAGCCCGAGGGCGCGGTCGGCGACGGGCGACTCGGCGATCGTGCTGGCGGCGGCGAGCGGTGAGACGGCGCTGGTCGAGCTGCTGCTCGACAACGGCGCCCCCGTCGACGACGCGGGCGAGGCCGGCAACACCGCCCTGATGCAGGCGGCGGCGCAGGGTCAGTCGATGATGGTGAAGCTCTTGCTGTCGCGCGGCGCCGATGGCGGCCACGCCAATCGCTGGGGGCTGGGGCCGGCGGACTGGGCGCGGTGGGCCAAGGACGCGCCGGACCTGTTGGCGGCAATCCAGGCGAAGCGGTCCTGACCGATGCGCGGGCGCAGCACGGTGACGCCGGGCGCCTGCTTGCGCGCCGCACGCTCGCGGTATTCGGCCATCACCGTCTCCTGGTGCTTGCGGTCACGGTCGATGCGCGCCTGGGTCCAAGCGTCGAACACCCGCTTGCGATAGGCCTGGCCCAGCTCGGGCGTGGCGGAGTGGTAGTTGGCGACGGCGAGCGACCACGAGCGCCTGGCATCGCGCAGCTCCTTCAGGAAGCGCGCGCCATAGGCGACGTTGGTCTCGGGATCGAAGGCTTCCTCGAGGCTGGCAAAGGCGTCGGGATGGTGCAGCAGGCTGATCTGCATGCAGCCGACGTCGATGTTGCGCTCGCCGCGTGCCTGTAGCCGGCGCACCTCGGCAATGGCCTGGGCCTTGGTCTCGTAGTAGCGGCCGTCACCGGCATTGTTGACCGTCCACGGCCAGGCAATTCTTTCCCCCAGCTCGGGGTGGTGCCGGCCCGATTCGGTCATGGCGACCGCGGCCAGGAGCTGGGCGGGGATGTTGCCGGCGCGCTCGGCGCGGTCGATGGCGCGCCCGCAGGGGTCGTCCGATGTACGGATAAGCGGCCCGAATATCTCGGCTTTTCCGGCCAGGGGGGCCGCCAGCACCAGCGCCAGGGCCAGGGTCATCGGGGCCAAAACGGTGCGGGGGCGGAAACCGGCAAATCCAGCCATGCGACTCTCCTTGCCGGCGACGGGTCGCAACGGCCATGCCAATGACGTCCATATGCGCCGACAGAATGCGCAGAAACGGTGCATGGCATGCCCCGGTCTTGTGCATCGCAGCAAATAAGGGGCACGACGGGCGAACGGATTTTGGCCGATTTGTGGTAAGATCATGAAATCTGGAAATTATTCCGATTCTGTTTGCATTACGTCTGCATCAGAGCCATATTGTGCAACGCCGAATGAAGGCTGCGCGGCAGGTTCCTGTCGTGCTCTTCTTGGGCGTTTCCTCCCTAAACTCGGGCCGTGTCTTTCGACACGGCCCGTTTTTTTCATATGTAGGCGAACAGTTTAAGCCGAATCGACGGGCGCGTAGACGGGCGGCGCGGCGGGTCAGCGCTCGGGCGGGCTGTCGGCGCCGGGGCCGAGCGGGCGCTGCATCATCAGCACGTCGACCCAGCGGCCGAACTTCCAGCCGACGGCGCGCAGCAGCGCGCATTCCTTGAAGCCCAGTGCCGCATGCAGACTGGCCGAGGCGGCGTTGTCGTAGCCGCCGCCGATCACGGCGATCATCTGGCGCCGTCCGGCGGCGGTGCAGCGCTCGACCAGCGTGGCGAGCAGGGCGCGGCCGACGCCGCGACCTTCCATACCCGGGGCGACATAGACCGAGTTCTCGACCGTGTTGCGGTAGGCGGGACGCGGCCGGAAGGCGCCGGCGTAGGCGTAGCCGACGACCTTGCCGTCGAGCACCGCCACGAGATAGGGCAGGCCGAGATCGACCACGGCGCGATAGCGCTTCTCCAGCTCATCGAGCGGCGGGGACGTCTCCTCGAACGAGCCGAGCCCGGTCAGCACGTGATGGCCGTAGATCGCCTGCACCGCCGCGAGATCAGCCGGCGCGGCGTCGCGCACCAGCGGCGCGGGGTGCGGCGCGGTCGATATCGCTTCGTCGGGGCGGGTGGTGTCGCGCATCGGCGATGTCACGCGGCTGCCAGCAGGCGGCGGTCGATCGTGCCGAGCGCTGCCATCACCTTGGCCATGTCGCGGGTCAGGCCGAGGATCGCGTCCTTGCGGGTGATCGTCTCCTCGTCCATGTAGAGCGCGCGATTGATCTCGATCTGCAGCGCGTGCACTCCGCGCCGCGGGCGCCCGTAATTCTGGGTCGTGAAGCCGCCGGAATACGGGTTGTTGCGTGTCACGGCGTAGCCGAGCTGGCGCAAGGTGCGCTCCGCCGTGTCGGTGACGATCGGCGCGCAGGACGCTCCGTGCACGTCGCCCAGGATCACGTCGACGCGGGCCCTGCCGGCATCGGTGTCCATCGGGCCGCCGACCGAAGGCATGGAGTGGCCGTCGATCAACAGGCAGCAGCCGAAGGCCTGGCGCGTGTCGGCGATCAGCCGCCGCAGCGCGCCGTGGTAGGGCTGGTACAGCGCCTGGATGCGCTCCAGCGCCTCGGCCAGGCGCAGCTTGTCGCGATAGATGTCGCGGCCGGTCGCGACCACGCGTGCGATGGTGCCGAGGCCTGCGGCCACGCGCGGCGAGCGCGTGTTGGCGTAGCCCGGTAGGGTGTCCTCGAACATCGCCGGGTCCAGCTCGTAGGGCTCGCGGTTGGGATCGATATAGGCGCGGGGAAACAGCGCGCGCAGCAACGGGGCGCCGAGGCTGGGCGCGGCGCCGAATATCTCGTCGATGAAGCTGTCCTCCGAGCGCCTGAGCGCGACCGGGTCAAGGCGCGAGGCGGCGACGAACTCGGCCGGGTAATGCGCCCCGCTATGCGGCGAGGCGACAACCAGCGGCACAGCTTGGCGCGGCGGCGCCAACACCTCGAACGGCGGCGGCTTGACGCCGACCAATGCGGCCGCTGTGTCCATGCGTCTGATTTAGGGCAATCGCGTTTGGCTGTCACGCCTGCCGGTCATGATCGGCAAGCGCCAGGCGACGGCCGCATCGAGCGCCCGGAGATCATGCAGTCGTGGCCGCCTCGGCTTGCGCGCGGCCAGCGTTTGATGCTATGTCGCGCGCCGTCCCGATCCCGGCATGGGCCCCGGTCCATGTGGGCGCGTAGCTCAGCGGGAGAGCACTACGTTGACATCGTAGGGGTCACAGGTTCAATCCCTGTCGCGCCCACCATTCCTTCCAGCGCCGGCCCGGGCTTCGCCGCCACGCCAGGCAGGTTCTCCGGGCCGTGTCGCGAAGAGTCCGCGCTGGCCCGTCGTCAAGTAAGTATCATTTGCGCTAAGCGCTTGTAAAGTAACGCTTTCTCAACTGCTACTCGTGTAGCGGTTATCGCGGGCGAGCGCAGGGTGCCTGGAACAGCCGCCCGGGAAACTCCCCATCGGCCAGGAACGCATAGGTAACAACAAGGACATGGGCCAGAGCCTGGCGATATCGTCGGACGAGCGCCGCCGCCCGGGCAGCCTCGGCCGGGCCGCTGCCAAGTTCCGCGACTGGTGGGATGGGCGCGACGCCTACGACCCGGACCAACGTCGGCCGTCGCCGGCGAAGCCGCGGCCGCGCGAGTCCAAGGCGGCCGACCTGCCCCAGCCGCTCGACGCCGGGCCGCAGCCGCGCATGACGGCCGAGAAGCTCGCGATCGCCACCAAGCTGTGGGGCGAGGGCTTCCACGAGCCGCTCGGCAAGAACTACATGCCGGACCTGGTGAAGCCCTTCGCGCTGGACGAGAAGATGACCGTGCTCGATCTCGGCGCGGGCCTGGGCGGCGGTACGCGGGCGGTGGCCGAGCGCTACAGGATTTGGATCACGGGCATGGAGCCTGATCCGGACTTCGCCAGCGCCGCGATGCACCTTTCGGTCAAGGCCGGCATGAAGACGCGCGCCCCGATCGCCGTCTACGACATCGAGAAACTGTCGTTGCCGCCGCGCAAGTACAACGCCGTCTTCGCCAAGGAAACCTTCTACCGCGCCCAGAACAAGCGCGGCCTGCTGGCCGCGATCGTGAAGGGCATGGCCAATGGCGGGCAGGTGCTGTTCACCGATTTCGTGCTGCGCAAGCCCGGGCGCGTGACCGACGACGTCGCCGCCTGGCTCCAGGCCGACACGTTCGTCGGGCATCCCTGGAGCGGCGAGGAAACGACCGCGACGCTGAACGACCTCAAGCTCGACACGCGCATCGACGAGGACATGACCCCGCGCTATCGCCGCGCGGTGCTCGCGGGCTGGCAGGCCTGCCTGGAAGGGCTGGGCGAGAAGCGGCCGCCGCGGCCGGTGCTGCTGCAGCTCCTGAGCGACGCCGAGCTTTGGGTGCATCGATTGCGGGCGCTGGAAAGCGGCGACCTGCAGGTGCGCCGCTATCACGCCATCCTGAAGCGCGCGCGGTAGCGTTGTCGGTCCAATCGGGTCCGGCCCAGGCGCGGCCGACCGTTCACTCCTTGTCGCATACGCCCTTGTTGGGGCCTTTCGGGAAGCAGTTCTGGCCGGGCTTCCAGTTGTTCGAATCGTCCTGCACGTTCTTGCAGAAGACGAGATAGGTCCCGGCCTTGCGGTTGATGATCGTGGTGAACTCGGTCACCTGCTTGCCGCTGGTGCAGCCCTTGCCGAGATGGCAGACCGGCTGCTCCTCGATCTGCTTCATCGTGATCTGCGACTCGTTGATCACGACGGTCGCCGGCACGCGCTTGCCATCGTCGAAATAGAAGTTGCGCGTGTCGGTGTCGAACACCCACAGCGCCGGCCGCGTCGCCAGCTCGTGCTTGCACTTGAGCTGGATCTCGCGCGCCGCGGCGGGCGCCGCCGCGCCCAGCGCCGCGACAGCGGCGAGAAGCGCCCCGGCTGTGCCCAGCACGCGCAAGCCGTGCGTCGGACCTTGGCCCTTCCTCATGACGTACCTCTGCCGATGTCGTGACGATTTCCCCCAGGGGACGGCCCGCTTATCACGGCCGCAGGGACAAGCTCAACAAATCATCGCGTGAGTTGCGTGTATTTTTCGTCGCGCTTTCGCCATGCGACGAATTCCTAAAATCTTTCAGATGTTTATACGGGGGCAGCAGCGTCCAATCGGACCGGACGGTCCCCCGCCACGCACTTGCAATGGCAAGGCTTTTCTATATGATCCGCCGCTCGCCGCGCCCGGCCGCTCGTCCGAGCGGCACCGGGCGCTGGCGTGCGGGAGTAGCTCAGGGGTAGAGCATCACGTTGCCAACGTGAGGGTCGCGGGTTCAAATCCCGTCTCCCGCTCCAGTTCATCGGCCCCACCCTAACCCAACGCAAGCCTGGTTCCGGGCTACCGCGCCGCCATTCGGGTGCCGGTCGCAAGGCGGTGTGCGTGCGTGGTCGCACTCGCCGCCCTGGTCGGGTTCGCGGTCGTCGTCGCCCATCCCGCGCAGGCGGCGGCGGGCCGCTGCCAGGACATCCCGGGCGTCTGGTCCTGGTTCGACGGGCACACGGTTACGCTGTCGCGCGACGGCGCGCTGGCGGCGACCAACCTGGGCAACTACTTGATGGAAGGAGACACCCCGCGCTGACCGAGCTCGCCCTCGGCGAAGCGTGCGAACGCGTCGCCAAGATCGCGGCATCGAGATATTGGGCGCCATTCACCATCCCCGACCTGAAGCTGATGGGCGAAATGATCGACGTGGCGCGCAAGCGGGGCACGGCGAAGTTGGCCCAGGGTACGCGAATCACCGACCGCTGGACCAAGGCCGATTTCATGCTCGACGCGCTGTCCTATGGACAGAGGTCCTGGCCGCGCAGCCTGCGCTACCTGGAAACCGCCATGAAGGCGGCGCCCAAGGATCCGCGGCTGCGCGAGGCCTATGACGAGCTGTCCGCGATCGCGGCGAGCGCCATGTGACGAGTTGCGCCGCGAACCGAATTCTTCAGTCCGCCAAGTAGGGCACGCTGAGCCACCTTCCCATTGCCAACGGCAACACGCCGGGTTCAAATCCGGGCCCCGCTCCGTGCCTCGGTCTCAGCCATTGAGCAGCGCCACCGACGCCTCCCGCCCGCTCGCCGTCGCGCTGACGGCCTTCACCGCGTTCACGCTCGCGTTGTTCATCGCGCAGTACTACCGCACGGCGATGGCATTGTTGGCGCCGCTGTTGCACGAGGAGATGGCGCTGACAGCCGACCGGCTGGGGCTCTTGGCGGCGACCTATTTCATGGCCTTCGGCCTCGTGCAGCTTCCCGTCGGGCTGCTGCTCGACCGCTTCGGCCCGCGCCGCACCGTCGCGGCGCTGATGGGCGTGGCGATGGCGGGCTGCATCCTCTTTGCCGGCGCATCGTCCTACCTGGGGCTGATGGCGGCGCAAGTGCTGATCGGCGTCGGCACCGCGGGCGGTTTCATGGGCGGGGTGATGATCTGTGCGCGCTGGTTTTCGCCCAGGCGCGCCGCCGCCATGACCGGGCTGATGCTGGGCGCGGGCAATCTCGGCGGCATCGTCGCGGCGACGCCGCTGGCGATCGGGCTGGAGGCCTGGGGCTGGCGCGCGACGACGCTGGCGCTGGCGGCCGTCGTCGCGGCGGACGTCGGGCTGATCTTCCTTGCGGTGCGCGACGCGCCGCCCGGCCACGCCGCGCGGCATCGCGCGCCCGAGACGGCGCTGCAGATCCTCGCGGGGCTCGGCCAGATCCTGCGCAGCGGGCAGGTCTGGCGTCTGATGGCGCTGGCCTTCGTCGGCTATGCCAGCGTCATGGCGGTGCGCGGCTTGTGGGGCGGACCGTACCTGCTCGAGGTGCATCGCCTCGGCCCGGTCGCGACCGGCCACGTGCTGCTGGCCATGTCGCTCGGCATCATCGCCGGCGCGATCGGCTACGGGCTCCTGGAGCAGCCGTTCGACAGCCGCAAGCGCGTGGCCCTGGCGGGCGGCAGCGCCAATGCGGCGCTGTTTGCGGTCCTGGCGCTGTGGCCATCGCCGCCGCTGTGGCTGGTGGTCGCCGCCTTCGTCGGCATCGGCGCCTGCGGACAAACCTATGTGATACTGCTGTCGCACGGGCGGGCGGGCTTCGCCGACCGGCTGGTCGGACGCGTCATCACCACGCTCAACATGGCGGCGTTTCTCGGCACATTCAGCATCCAGGCGATGAGCGGCGTGATCGTGCGCGCCTTCCAGCTCGACGACGGCTCGGTGCCGGAGATCGGCTATCGCGCCATGTTCGCCTTCGTCGGCGTGGTCGTGCTGGTCGCCGTCCTTATCTATGCCGGCGCTCCGGACGCGCGGCCGAGCGAGGACGCGACGCGGGCGAGGATCGGCTAGGTGATCGTCCTGTTCACCGATTTCGGCCTTGAAGGTCCCTATGTCGGCCAGATGAAGGCCGTGCTGCAGGCGCGCGCGCCGGCGGTGCCCGTCATCGACCTGTTCGCCGACGCGCCGGCGTTCGAGCCGCAACTCGCGGCCTATCTGCTGGCCGCCTATGCCGGCGAATTCGCGGAGGGCACGGTGTTCCTGTGCGTGGTCGACCCGGGCGTCGGCTCGGCGCGACCGCCGGTGATCGCCGAGGCCGACGGGCGGAAGTTCGTCGGACCCGGCAATGGCGTGTTCGAGATCGTGCTGCGCCGGGCGATGAGGCGCCGCTGGCGGTGCATCGACTGGAGGCCCGAGCGCCTGTCCGCGAGCTTCCACGGCCGGGATCTGTTCGCGCCGGCCGCGGCGATGCTGGCCATGGGGCAGGACGTGCCGGCGACGGCGCTTCCGTTCGACGGCGCGCGACCGGGCGCCGATTGGCCGGACGATCTGGCGCGCATCATCTATATCGACGGCTACGGCAACGCGATGACCGGTTGGCGCGCCTCGGCGACGACGGAAAGCACGCGCGTGCGCGTCGGCGACTGCGCGATCGAGCGCGCGCGCACCTTCTCGGACGTGAAGCCGGGCCAGGCCTTCTGGTACGAGAACGCCAACGGCCTGGTCGAGATCGCGGTCAATCGCGGCCGGGCAAGCGATCTTCTGGGCCTGGGCGTCGGCGCGGCGGTCGCGATCACGACCTGACGCGTTCGCCCTTGGGATCGTAGAGCGGCTGCAGGTGGACTTCGCAGGATACGCGTTCGCGCGCGACCTCGAGCTCCCAGGTACCGGTTCGCAGATAGGCGGCGTCGACGCCCGCGTCGTTGCGCGCATAGCCGTAGCCGATGGCGCGTCCGACCGTATGGCCGAAACCGCCGGAAGCGAGCCAGCCGGCGCGCACGCCGTCGCGGTAGATCGTCTCGCGCCCGTGCAGGAACACGTCGGGCGACGCGGTCACGCCGACGAGACGGCGCCTGAGGCCGTCCTTCTTCTGCTGCAGCAGCGCCTCGCGCCCCTGGAACGCGATGTCCGTGCCGAGCTTCACGGCGAAGCCGAGGCCGGCTTCGAGCGGCGTGAAGTCCGGGCCGATCTCGCCGCCCCAGGCGCGATAGCCCTTCTCCAGCCGCAGCGACTCGATGGCGCGATAGCCGGCGTCGCGCAAGGCCAGCGGCGCGCCGGCCGCCTTGAGCGCGTCGTAGACCGCGGCGGCGGCCGGCATCGGCACGTGCAGCTCGTAGCCCAGCTCGCCGACATAGGTGACGCGCAGCGCCGCAACGCGCTGGCCCGCGATGGCGATGGCGCGGCCCGTCATGTAGGGCAGGGCGGCATTCGACACGTCGTCGTTCGTGACCGCCGCGAGCACCTCGCGCGCGCGCGGACCCATCAGCGCCAGCACCGCGTTCTCGTGGGTGACATCGCGGACCGCGGCATGCATGCCTGAGGGAATGTTGCGCGCGATCCAGTCGAAGTCGCGCGTCGCGAAGGCGGTGCCGGTGACGACGTAATAGGCGTCCGGCGCCCGGCGCCACAGCGTCAGATCGGCCTCGATGCCGCCGTGGCGGTTGAGGAGCTGCGTGTAGATCACCTGGCCCACCGGCCGCGCCACGTCGTTGGCGGCGATCCATTGCAGCGCGCGCTCGGCGTCGCGGCCCACGACCTCGGCCTTGGCGAAGGAAGTCTGGTCGAACAGGACGGCGGCCTCGCGGCAGGCGCGGTGCTCCGCCGCCACGGCATCGAACCAGTTGGCGCGGCCGAAAGACGGTTGATCGACGGGATCGACGCCAGGCGGGGCGAACCAGTTCGGCCGCTCCCAGCCGAACTTCGAGCCGAAGCAGGCGCCGGCAAGCGCGAGGCGGTCGTAGAGCGGCGAGCGGTGCGGGCCGCGCGCGGCCTTGTACTCCTCGTTGGGCCAGGCGATCGTGTAGTGCTTGGCATAGGCCTCGAGCGTGCGCTCGCGCACCCATCGGTCGTCGCGATGCACCGCGCCGAAGCGCCTGATGTCGACCGGCCAGAGATCCATCGGCGCCTCGCCGCCGGCGACCCATTCCGCGATCGCCTTGCCCGCCCCGCCACCGCCGGCGATGCCGAAGGCGTTGAAGCCGCAGGCCACGAAGAAGCCGCGCAAGCCCGGCGCCTCGCCAAGGATGAAGTTGCCGTCCGGCGTGAAGGATTCCGGTCCGTTGACCAGCTGCTTCACGCCTGCCTTCTCCAACGCCGGCACGCGGCGAATCGCCGGCGCCATCATCGGCTCGAAATGGTCCCAGTCGGATTCGAGCAGCGAGAAGTGGAAGCCTTCGGGAATCCCGTCGAGCGCCCAGGGGATCGGGTTCGGCTCGTAGCCGCCCATGGCGAGCCCGCCGACCTCCTCCTTGAAGTAGATGAGATTGTCGGGATCGCGCATGGTCGGCAGGTGCCGCGGCAGGCCGGGGATCGACTCGGTGATCAGGTACTGATGCTGCACGGATTGCAGCGGCACCGAGACGCCGGCCATGCGGCCGACCTCCTTCGCCCATTGCCCGGCGCAGTTCACCACGACGTCGCAGGCGATCTCGCCCCCGGCCGTGGCGACGCCGGCGACGCGGCCGTCCTTCACGCGGATCGCCGTGACCGGGCAGTCCTCGACGATGCGCACGCGATTGAGGCGCGCGCCCTTGGCCAGCGCCATGGCGATGTCGGAGGGATTGGCCTGGCCGTCGGAGGGCAGGAACACCGCGCCAACCACGTCGTCGACCGCCATGGCCGGCCAGAGCGCGAGCGCCTCCTTCGCAGAGAGAACCTGCACGTCGAGGCCGAAGCTGGTCGCCATGGTCGCCTGGCGCCGGAGCTCGAGGAAGCGGTCGGCCGAACAGGCGAGCCTGAGGCCGCCGGTACGCTTGAAGCCGGAGCTCAGCCCCGTTTCCGCTTCCAGACGCTCGTACAGCTCGACGCTATGCGTGAGGAGCCGTGTGATGTTGGCGGAGCTGCGCAGCTGCCCGACCAGCCCGGCCGCGTGGAAGGTCGTACCCGACGTCAGCTTCTTGCGCTCGAGCAGGACCACGTCCTTCCAGCCGAGCTTGCCCAGATGGTAGGCGGTCGAGCAGCCGACGATACCGCCGCCGATGACGACGGCGCGGGCGTGGCTCGGCAGGGTCATGCGGCAGCTCCGGCGAACTCGGACCAAGCCGCCTCGAAGCGGCCGAGATTCTCGCTGGTGTAGGCGACATAGTCGATCGGCAGGGCGGAATGGATCTCCTGCACCATGCCCCACATCGCTTCGCGCAGCAGCGAGGCACAGGTCATGGCGTCGAACGCGCGCCGGCGCGCCGGCACGGGCGCCCGGCCGTCATAGGCGGCGAGCAACCAATCGACCTGGGCCGGAGACAGGCCGTTGTTCGAGGCGAGGTTTCCCAGGTCGAACAGCGGCGAGTTGAAGCCGCCGTATTCCCAGTCGATCAGCCAGAGCCGGCCGCCGTCGTCGATCAGGTTGGCGGCAAGCAGGTCGTTGTGGCCGAATTTCAGCTCGATCGGGCCGACCGCGCGCTCGAGCCGCTCGCCGATCGCCATCAGGCGCGGCAATTGCCCGGCCATGCGGCTGCCGCCGGCGCGAAGCGTGCGGGCATAGTCGCGCAGCGCGTGGAACACCCAGAACAGCGGCGGCGCGCCGGCGATCTGGCGCGGCATCTCGTCGTGACAGCGCCGCACGAGTGCCAGCACGCGCGGCAGCATCGCATCGGCGCGCACGTCCTCGGCTGCGAGCGTGCGCCCGTCGATGAAAGCGAACACCAGCACGCCGGGCTCGGCATGGACGAGCTCGGGCGACAGGCCGCATGCCGCCGCGGCGCGCGAGCAGGCGATCTCGTTGCGGCGCAGGAGCCCGTGCACCGGCACGTCCTCGCCCAGGCGCACCACGCAGCGCCGGTCGCCGTCGCGGACGAGAAAGTTGCGGTTGCTCAAGCCCCCGGACAGCGGCTCCGGCGCCACGCGGCCTCGCCAACATGTGAGGCGCGCGACGCGCGCTTCGGCATCTTCGCTCTTGGCTTCCCCCATCGCGCATGGATACACCGTCCGCGCCGCCGCTGTCATCGGCGGCACCGCAGGGGATTCCATGGCCGGCATCCGCATCCAAGAGGTCGACGACCGCGCCCTCGGCACTGCGGTCGATCTGCTCGATCGCTTCTTCCGCGAGGAAGGCTTCGGCACGCCGCGCGCGGAGGTCGCCGCCAACGCGGCGCGCCTGCTCCGCGACCCGCATCACTGGGTGGCGCTGGCCTGGGACGGCGGCCGCGCCGTCGGCGTGGTGACGGTTTCCTCGGTGCTCTACGTCGAATGGGGGCGGCTGGGCGAGATCGGCGACCTCTATGTCCTGCCCGAGATGCGCCGGCGCGGCATCGCGCGCGCGCTGATCGAGGCCGGCATCGCGCGCTGCCGCGCGCTCGGCTGCTCCGCCGTCGGCGTGACCATCACGCCGCAGGGCGAGCGGACGCACGGCCTCGGCCGGTTCTACGCCAAGCTGGGGTTCGTCGAGCTTGGACGCGCGAGCGCGGTGCTGCGCCTGTAGGCCTACCGGTACAGACGGTCCACCGCCGCCGGCAGGTCCTTGGGGTCGAACACCGGCAGCGAGCAGATGCGGTTGGAGCAGGCGAAGGCGGCCGGCTCGCCGAGATCGGGATACTCGACGTCGTGGTTGGGCAGCTTGCCTTTGGCCGGATCCCACCATTCCGCACGCTTGTAGGATGACGGATAGGACAGGGCCGCGGCATAGAGGCCGCGCGCCGTCCGGTCCCCGTGGCCGCCGACGACGGTGATGTGGACGGGCTCGCGCTGCAGCTCGCGTTCGGCCAGCAGCACGCCGGGCAGGAAGTCGAGCGCGTCGATCACGGCCGGCGAGGCGAGATAGCCGAAGCCGCGCTCGGCCGCTTGGCGCCAGCGCTCGTCCCCGCTGTAGCGGTTGAGCAGATTGAGGAAGCGCACGGCGGCGACGTTCTCGTCGCGCGACTTCGCGGGCTTGCCGAGGACGCCCGAATGCGTCTCGGGCGCGCTGGTGAAGAAGCCGCCGGTCATCGGATCGGCGAAGCGCTCGACGATGAACGCGGCGGCGGCCGCCGCGCGCTCGAGCCATTCGAGGTCCGAGGTCGATCGGTAGAGCGCGAGGAAGGCCTGGCCCATGGCGAGCGTGTCGCCGAGGAACGGCCCGCCCCGGTCGGCGGGCCCGTGCGCGAAGCCGCCGCCCCGTTTCGGCTCGTTGGGCAGCGCGCGGTTGGTCGCGATCCAGCGTGCCGCCTTGACCGCGCGCTCGAGCGCCTCGCCCTCGCCGGTCGCGTCGAAATAGGCGGCCATGGCCGCGATCGCCCAGCCGTTCTCGCGTGCGTAAATGTTGGTGTCGATGCGCGGCATCGGCCGTTGGCGGCGCCCGGCGTCGTCGAGCGCGAAGAATTCGCTGCCATGGTCGCCCGGAACCGAGTCGGCGTCCTGGCTGGTGTAGAACGCGCCTTCGGGCGCGGTCAGGAAATCGACGAGGTAGCGGTAGACGCGGCCGGCGGCCTCGCGGTGCTCTTGCGCGGCCCACTGCGCATGGGCCAGCGAATAGAGCATCAGGTGCGAGGCCTGGATGCTCATGATCTTCTCGTAGTGCGGCGACTTCCAGTCGGCCTTGTCGGAGTACTGGTAGACGCCGCCCCAAGCGGGGTCGATCAGCTTGAAGGATTGCGTCAGCGTCAGCCGCGCCATGCGCTCGGCGTCCCCGTCTCCGCGCTTGGCGAGGGCGAGGGCCAGTTCCATCGCCTGCGCGTCGACGAACTTGTGCAGCTCGCCCCAGCCGCCGTTCTCGGCGTCGAAGCCCCTGCGGAAGAAGGCCTCGAGCTCGGCTTTGCGCGCGTCCGGCAGGCGCGTCGTGGCCGAGGCCTCGGTCTCGGCCGGCTGTTCGCCGTAGTTCACCGGCGAAGGATCGGCGACGACGTCCTTGAGGATGGCGAGGAACTGGCCGGGCGCGCGATAGCCGCGCAGCTTGGCGATCTCGGTGCCGTCCGGCCCGAAGATGATGGTCGCCGGCCAGCCCCAGTCCTCGTAGCGCAGCGACAGGTCGGGCCGCGAATCCTGGTCGACCCGCACGGGGATGTAGTGCTTCGCCATGATGTCGAGGACGTCGGCGTCCTTGTAGGTCGTGCCCTCCATCACGTGGCACCAATGGCACCACACGGCCTTGAGGTAGAGCACGACGAAGCGGTTTTCGCGTTTCGCCTCCTCGAATACCGCGTCCGAGAAGTCGCGCCACGCGACCGTGCCCGTTCCGGCGGCACGCGCCGGCGCGCCGCCAAAGGCGATCGCCAGAGCGATGACGAGCGTTGCCGCGATCTGCCGCATTGGTACGGGCTCCGTCCTGCCGATGCCGCCGCTTGATACGCGCGGCGTCCGGGCGGCGTTCTTCACATCGCCGCGATTCGGGTGCCCACGACCCAGCCCGATTCGACCCAGCCGCGCAGCAGCTCGGCCGCGCGCCCGCCCGCCTGGTCGGCGGGAACGAAGGCGCAGAGGCCCTCGCACAGCACCCCGAAAGCGCTGCCCTGCCGCGCCGCGTCGAGCGCCCAGGCTTCATCCTCGGTCATCGAGCGGAAGAAGGTCTCGCCGTCCCGCCGCCAGACGGCGAAGGGAACCGGTGCCGCGCGTGCCTCGGGTGGCGGAATGTCGGCATCCTCGCCCTCGGCGCCCAGCGCGTTCCACAGCTCGGGCACGGTCCAGCGCGAGACGACGGCCTGCAGCGACGGATGGAAGGCAAGGACCAGGCCCGGCCAGTCCGCCGGCGCGATGGCGGCGATGGCGGCGACGTCGAGGGGCGCGGCGTCGGCCGCGTCGAAGGCACCCGCGAGCGCCCATTCCAGCCGTGCAAGCTCCGCCAGCGCGGGCGTGGCGTGCCAGGGCGCCTGTTCGAAGAGGAAGCCGGCCAGCGCGTCGCCGAACCAGCGGATCGAGAAGTGCCGGCTGGGATGTGCCGCGATGTAGGCGCGCGCGAGGCGGTCGAAATCGTCGTCGCCCAGCACGCGCTTCAGGCGGGGAAAGTTCGTCTCCAGCGCCTCGATCAGGCGCAGCGCGTAGGCGTCGCGATAGACGCGCAGGAGCGTCGCGGCATGGGCCTTGGCGGTGGCGCGCACCTTGCCGTCCATCGCCCGGTCGTCGCCCAGGATATAGGCCTGGAAATCCGCCTGCAGGCGTTCGAGCGGCGGCGTGTTGCTGCGCCCCGGGCCATGCGGGGAAGCGTTCATGCGGCGCGGCTGGCGAGCGCTTGCGCCGCGACCGCGCGCATTCGGTCCACCTCGCGCAGAAGCTCCGGCAAGGGCGGGATGTTGGCGTCGCGTTCGATCATCGCCGGCACCGGGCCGAAGCGTCGCACCGCCTCGGCGAACAGCGCCCAGACCGGGTCGATCACGTCGTGATCGTGCGTGTCGATGATGTGGCTGCCGTTGTTCTGGTGCCCGGCCAGGTGGAACTGGCGCACACACTTGGGCGGCACGGCGGCCAGGTAGTCGAGCGCGTCGAACTCGTGGTTGAAGGCACTGACATAGATGTTGTTCACGTCGAGCAGGATGTCGCAGTCCGCGGCTTCGGCGACCGCCGCCAGAAACTCCCATTCCGGCACGGCGGAGAAGCTGTAGTCGACATAGCTCGACACGTTCTCCAGCGCGATGCGCCGGCCGAGGAATTCCTGCACGCGGCGCACGCGCTCGGCGATGTGCGCGACAGCCTCTTCGGTGTGCGGCACCGGCAGCAGGTCGTGCATGTTGAGGCCCGCCGAGCCGGTCCAGCACAGATGGTCCGAGATCAGCGCGGGCTCGATCCGCCGCGCCAGCGCACGGACCTGCTCGAGGTAGTCCAGGTCGAGCGGGTCGGTCGATCCGATCGACAGCGACACGCCATGCATGACGACTGGGTAGTTCGCGCGGATGCGCTCGAGATGGGCAAGCGGCGGCCCGCCGGGAACCAGGTAGTTCTCGGTCAGGATCTCGAGCCAGTCGAGCTTCGGTCGGGTCTCCTGGATCGCTTCGTAGTGGTCGGTGCGAAGCCCCAGGCCGAATCCGCCGAACGCGCGGGCGGGGGCGGTCATGAAAACACCATAGCCCGAAACGGAGCGGGCGCCCGGACCTTTCGGTCGGGACGCCCGGCCCGTCAGTCCGTATCGGACGTGGCCGAAAGGACGTCGTTCGTGGTCAGCTGACCTTGCCGCCCGACTTCTCGCACGCGGCCTTGTCCTTCGCTTCGGTCCAGCCCTTGCCCTTGCACGCGTTCATGCCCTTGCAGGCGCTCGACGCGGTCTTGCAGGCGCTCTGGCCCTTGCAGGCGTTGCCGCCCACGCACTTCACGCCCGCGGCCTGGGCCGGGGTGATGGTGCTCACGATGCCCGCGGTCAGAAACGCGGCAGCCGCGGTGGCGGCGAGGACGATGCCAGTCTTCGACATGATTCACTTCCCTTGAATGTTAGTTGCGGTGGATCGCGAGAACCGTTGCGATCATAGCTTTTACGCAAGACGGATGGGAATGGATGCCCGGAGCGGGAGCAGGCCCCGTCGCACGGGCCGCGCCCGTCTTGCTGCGATGCAGCATAACACGCCATCCGATCAACATTATCAAACGATAACCAAGGTTGCGGCGCCGCATTCTGGATCGAGGGCTTGGCTGCACGCGCAGCCGCTGAAGGTGCGGTCGTCGTTTCACAAAGCCGTGCGCGACCGGTGACTGAGTGGACAGGCGAAGCTTGCGGCGCCATGGCCGACCGGGCGAACTCCGCAGTTGAGAAGTTTCGTCCGATCCCCGATACAACCGCGCATGCGTTACCCGCGGCCGCTCGACGATCTTCCACCGCGCCGCGTGAGGACGGCCAAGCTGTGCTTCATGCTCGGCATGCCGCTCGGCTTCGGCATTCTGTCGGTCCTGCTGCGGCAGGACTACAACTGGGATTTGCTCAACTATCACTACTACAATTCCTTCGCGTGGCTGAACGGCCGCTACGGACACGACATCGACGCGGCGGTGACGCCGAACGGCCATTTCAATCCGCTGCTGCACCTGCCCTGGTATCTGGCGATCGGCGCGGTGCCGCCGAAGCTGATCGGCTTTGCCATCGGCGCCGTGCAGGGCCTGAACGCGGTCCTGCTGTTCGCGATCGCGCGCGCCGTGCTGCCGGCCGCGAGCGCCGCGCAGCGCGAGCTGGCGGCGCTGGCGCTGGCGTTCGTCGGCATGCTCGGCGCCGGCAACCTGAGCGAGATCGGCACCAGCTTCGCCGACAACATCCTGAGCCTGCCGGTCCTCGGCGGACTGCTGCTGCTGGTCGCCGAGCCCGAACGCCTGGCGCACGGGCGCATCGGTCCGCCGCTCGCGATTGCCGCCGGCGCCGGCATGCTGGTCGGGCTCGTCGCCGGCTTGAAGCCCACGATGTGGCTCTACGGCGTGGGCATGGGCTTCGCCTGCCTGAGCCTGCCGGCGACGCCGGGCCGGCGCATCGCGATCGCCGCCGGGATGTCCGCAGGCGCGCTGGCCGGCGCGGCCACCAGCGGCGGCTTCTGGATGGTGGAGCTGTGGCATCGCTACGCCAATCCGATGTTCCCGTTCTTCAACAACTGGTTCCGTTCGCCTTGGGCGGCGCCGTTGAGCAACAACAATCTCACCTACCTGCCCAAGGGCTTCTTCGATGCGCTGACGCGGCCGCTGCGCTTTCCGTTCAACCATCGGCTCGGCAGCGAGATCAGGCTGGTGGATTGGCGACTCCCGCTGCTCTATGCGCTGGGCTGGGCCGGGATCGCGGCCGCGGTGCTCGCCGCCGCGCGCGGGCGGCTCGGCGCGATGGCGCGCGCCGATGTCGGGCGCTCCGCGATGATGCTGGCCTGGCTCGCCGGGAGCTTCGCCGCGTGGCTCGTCATGTTCGGCATCTATCGCTATGCCGTGGCGATCGAGATGCTGGCGCCGATCGGCATCGTGCTGCTGCTCGACCGTCTGGGCCTTGGCGGACGGCGCCTGGCAGGCAGCGCCGCCGCCGCGATGCTGGTGCTGGTCGCGACCACGCGCGTCGCCGGCTGGGGACACGTGCCGTGGAGCGCGCATCATTTCGGCGTCGAGCCGCCGGCCCTAGCCGATCCGGCGCGCACGCTGGTCGTGCTGCCGGCGACCGAGCCGGCGGGGTTCGTCGTGCCGTTCTTCCCGCGCCCGGTCCGCTTCGTGCGCGTGTCGCGCTGGCCGCCGGTGTGGACCGATCCGCCGACGGGCATGGAACGTCTGGCGTTCGACATCGTCGCGCGGCACGACGGGCCGATCTATGCGCTGTTCCGCTCGAGCGAGCACTACGCCGCGATGGAAGCGCTGGAGCGGCGCGGCCTGGCGCTCAGGCGCGGCGCCTGCGAACGGCTGGTCGTCCGCGCCGAGATGCACAAGCGCGATGGGCTCCTGTTCTGCGCGCTCGACCGGATCGCGAAGGCAAACTGAGGGAATTCGACATGGCTTGGATGACGTTGCTCGTCGCCGGCGTGCTGGAGATCGGCTGGGCCGTTGGCTTGAAGTACACGGACGGCTTCACGCGCCTGAAGCCGAGCCTGTTCGTCGCGGTTTGCACCGTGTTCAGCTTCCTGTTCCTGGCGCATGCCGCGCGCACGATCCCGATCGGCACCGCCTATGCCGTCTTCACCGGCATCGGCGCCGCCGGCACAGCCCTGTTCGGCATCCTGATCCTGGGCGAGTCCCGCGACTGGCCGCGCCTCGTCGCGATCGCCACGATCGTCCTCGGGGTGATCGCGCTGAAGCTGGTGAGCCAGGAGGCGTAGGCGGACTCATTCCCTCGACAAGCGCGGGATGACGACGTTTCGTTGAGCCTCGTGCTGGGCTTGGCGAAGGACGTTCAGCGCCGCTCCCAGACGAGCGCGTCGACCAGCGCGCGGGCGACGATGGCATTGCCGGCGCCGGCGAAGTGCGAGGAGTCGATGAACAGCTCCTGCGCGGCCGGCACGTCGGCGAACAGGCGCGAGAGATCGAGGAAGCGGTAGTTTGGCGCGTCGATCGAGCCGAGCGCCGCGCGCATGCGGCCGAAGCATTCGCTCCATATCTGCGGCCATTCGGGGTTGCGCTGGCGCACGCGCTCCTCGCGTACGGTCGGCGTCTTGCCCATGGTGAAGATGTTGGGCTGCAGCGCGAAGACCAGCTCGGCGCCGGCCTGGCCGGCGGCGAAGGCGGCGTGGACGACGTTGCGCCGGGCGCGGGCGGCAACGGTCGCGCAATCGGCCTTGTGCTCGGTCAGGATGCGCGTCGGCCCGACCGGCGGCAGGCCGACGCGCTGGTGAACCTGGTTCAGAAGCGCGATGTAGTGCTGGTCGTAGAAGGTGAAGAACCAGCTCACGTCGCTGAAATACTGGCCCCACAGCACGTCGTTGAAGCCGGAGAGCATCACGATGCGGTCGGGCGCCAGGTCGGCGATCCGGTTCTCGATCATGATACGCTCGTGCGTCGTCGACCAGGCGGGCACGGCGACGGTCACCGCCTCGTAGTCGAGGCCGCTCTTGGGCTTGAGGTCGCGGTTGAGCATCGCCTCGAGCTGGCCGGCGATGATGCGGTCGTCGCCTTCCGCGCCGGAGCCGAAGGCGGTCGAGCCGCCGGTCAAGAACAGGCGGTAGGTCCGCGCGGGCTTCGGCATGTAGCGCTGGCGCCGGTCGCGGAAGCCGAAGGAATTGATCTCGGCGTTGGCGAAGCGGCCGGGCCGCGCGATCGCGCCGACGAACGGCGCGGGCATGCCGGGCGGGACCCAGGCGATCTTGTCGAGCTCGCGCTCCTGGCCCGGCTTCAGGCCGTAGATCGCGAGGATGCCCGGCATGTCCTCTTCGGGCATGCGCACATGGCGGAGGCCGCCGAGCAGCGTCTCGGTGCGACGCTCCTCGTCGATCATGCGCTGGAAGCGGTAGGCGGCGGTCTTGAGGCCGCCGAAGAACCCCAGCGCCAAGGTGAGCGCCAGGACGGCACAGAGAATTGCTGCCAGCGCCCATTCCAGGCGGCGCGACATCGCGGACGTCAGTCGCCGACGAGCTTGGAGAGCGGCACCGAGTAGGTGAGTGTCAGCGTCTCGACGCCCGGGTTCCTGTCGCCGAGGCTCGCATTCGACAAATGCGCGATGCCCAGGCTGAGGCGCGAATAGTCGTCGAAGCGGTAGGCGATCTCGGCGGAGGAGCGGAACTCGAGCTCGAAGCCGAGGTCGCGCCCGTTACCTTCGTGATAGACGCCCGGCGAGAAGCTGGGCGTGAACACGAAGCGGTCGCCGAAATAGACGTCAAGCCGGATGCCGGCGTAGAGATAGAAGCCGCCCTTCGAGGTGCCGAACATGCCGGCCTGCGGCTTGAACCACCACAGCTTCTTGTTCGAGCGGTACTCGAGGTTGAGCAGAGCGGCCGTATCCTTGTTCTGGACGACGTCCCACCAGCCCGCACCGAATGCCAGCGCGTCCGGGTCGCTGTCGCTGTCGAGCGATTGCGCAGCCGCCGGCACGGCGAGGGACAACCCGGCCAGGACGGCAAGGCCCCATACGACGATCCGAAGTCGAGCGCGCACCCTGTACCTATCTCCCGGTCTCGGCCGCGGTTCGGGTCCGCGGTCCCATTCGCGTGCGGAAACATAGCGTTGAGCGGGGGTACGAAACCATCCCGGCAACAGGCCGGAATGGGGCTCCGGCCGAGATACGACCCGCCTGTTGCCAAAATGCAACTATATCCCCTTGACACATGTAAGCCCGTTTGGTAGCTTCGGGGCATGAAACAGAAGCCGCCCACCATCCGTCAGTTCCTGGTTCAGTTCCCGACCGATGATGCGTGTCTGGATCACTTGATGCGCGTCCGCTACGGCGACCGCTTCGCCTGTTCCAAGTGCGGCCGGGAAGCGCACTACTACCGGGTCAAGACGCGGCGTTGCTACGAGTGCGAGTTCTGCGCCAATCAGATTTATCCGACCGCTGGCACGCCGTTCGAAAAGACGCGGACCAGCCTCAAGGATTGGTACTACGTCATGTTCCTGTTCTGCGCGACGCGGAACGGAGTCAGTTCCAAGGAAGTGCAGCGCCAGCTCGGCGTGACTTATAAGACCGCTTGGCGCATGACGCACGAAATTCGCAAGTACATGGGCGCAGTGGACGGCGATTTCCCGATGGGCGGCAGCGACGACGGCGAGCCGGTTGTCGAAATCGACAAGACGTTCATCGGCGGCAAGCACCCGCGCAAGGCGAACAAGCGCAAGGCCGTGGTGCTGGGCATGGTCGAGCGCGGCGGCGATGTGATCTCCAAGGTCGTGCGCGACCGCAGCAAGAAAAGCGTGCTACCGCACATCAAGGAATGGGTTGAGGAAGGCTCGCGCGTCGCCACGGACGAAGCCAAGGCTTTCGCTGATCTACATGAGGACGGCTACCAGCACGCGACCGTCAATCACACTGAGAAAGAGTACGTGCGCGGCGACGTGCACACGAACACGATCGAGTCCTACTGGTCAGCCGTGAAGCGGACGATCAAGGGGACTTACGTTTGGGTTTCGAAGAAGCACCTGCAAAAGTACCTGTGGGAGTGCGAGTACCGGCATAATCTGCGCCGCTCGCCTCACCTGATGTTTGACGTGCTGTTGGCTTCTTTCCCGAAGCCGGCAGCATTCCCCGCGCCATCGCACTAAGGAGACGATCAAATCGTTGCTCGATGGGAAGTTTCGATTTGTTGCTCATCTTAGTTTCGCATCGCTGATGTAAAGACTGACAATCTCACCATCCTTCAAGACCGGCTTGGCCGTGAGTTCAACATCACGCTGGGCAGCGTGCTCATATCACCAACCTCCAACGGTTCCTTCGATTTCAACACCTCCGCAATCGGTTCATCGATGACAACGGGGGCCGTGACTAACGCCCGGCCAAAAGCGATGGTTCGGCATGATTGGCCGACAGGCTCGGGAACCTTTTGGAGAGCGGGCGTGAGAAGCGATGTGAGTTTCGTTACGTGCTCCTGCAACCAGGCTTTATCGCGCAAATGCCCTTGGTGCACATCACGCGCAAACTCACCGTGGCTTTTTGTTATATCGGCTATCTGGTCAAGCATCTTATCCGCCTCGGCTTTTCTACCGATGCGCCAGTTGATTACTGAGCCAAATATCTTCGGGAGAACGGTTTCGGCCAGTTCGCATAGCAGCGGTGCGTAGAGGGGAAGGCTGCCTGTCGCCATAAGCGCCATGACCTCGTAAATGAGTGATCCCGCTTTGGGCGGCCCCACATACACGCGCACCTGATACAGCCTCGGGTCTCGGCTGACTTGGCCGGCGAGCCAAAAATGAATGAGGCTGTTTGAAACACGACTTAGCCCGACTAGCGACTCGCCAAGTTGTTGCGCATCCACAAGCGAATCGTCGGCGTAAAGACCGGCATACTCCAATGGGATCGGCCGGAAAATTCCCTGCGGCATATGCTCCCCCCAACCTTATTGGTTGGGGAAACATTATCATCAGCATCGAAATGCGCATCACATGTTTATGGGGGATATAGTTGCCAAAATGCAACGGACGCCCGGGTCAGAACCGGCGTTTGAAGCGCTCCGTCGCGCCGACCAGGGCGGAACGCACGCCGGGTTCCATGGCCGAATGCCCGGCATCGGCGACGACCGTGAATTCGGAGCCGGGCCAGGCCCGCGCCAGCATGTCGGCGGTGCCGATCGGGCAGACCATGTCGTAGCGGCCGTGCACGATCACGGCCGGCAGCCGCGCGACGCGCGGCAGATTGTCCATCAGCGCATCGGGCGGCAGGAAGATGCGGTTGACGAAGTAGTGCGCCTCGATCCGCGCGAGCGCGAGCGCAACGCGATAGTCGTTGACGGCGGCGACGTTGTCGGCGTTCGGCAACAGCGTCGAGCAGGCGGCCTCGTAGGCGCTCCAGGCGCGCGCCGCGGGACGATGCACCGCCGGATCGGGATTGTTCAGCCGGCGATGGTAGTTGGTCAGGAGATCGCCGCGCTCGGCCTCGGGCAGGAATCCGGCAAAGGCGCGATGCGCCTCGGGAAACACCTGCGCCAGGCCGTGGAGGAACCAGTCGACCTCGTTGTCGCGGCACAGGAAGATGCCGCGCAGCACGAAGCCTAGGCAGTGCTGCGGATGCGCCTCGCCGTAGGCCAGCGCCAGCGTGCTGCCCCACGAGCCGCCGAACAGCAGCCAGCGATCGATGCCGAGCAGGTTGCGCAACATCTCGATGTCGGCAATGAGGTGCTGGGTGGTATTGTCGGCAAGCTCCGCCGTCGGCGTCGAGCGCCCGGCGCCGCGCTGGTCGAATACCACGACCCGATAGAACGACGGGTCGAAGAAGCGCCGATGCGCCGGCGTCGCGCCGGCGCCGGGGCCGCCGTGCAGGAACAGCACGGGCACGCCGGACGGATTGCCGCACTCCTCGTAATAGAGGCTGTGCCGCCCGTCCGGACGAAGCGTTCCCGTGCTATAAGGCTCGATGGGTGGAAAGAGGTCGGTACGGGCCATGCGGGCGTAAGGGCGGCGCTTCCGGTTGGGAGCGGCCGGCGCCTGGGCCGCCGACCTCCAGCTTGTTGTCGGCACGTCTTATCGCCCATCGGGCGGACAAGTTAAACAGGTAAAATGCAGCTCGGGTTCCTGCCGCGACCAGTCATCGTCCCTGCCATCGCCTTTGCCTCGATCGCCGCTGCGGGCTCCGCGCCTGCCGAGGACTTCACCGCGATGGAGCGCGCGGGAGCGGTCCGCGCGGAGCGCGCGATCGACGGCGACACGCTGGCGCTCGCGGATGGGCGCGAGTTGCGGCTGATCGGGATCGCGGCGCCGAAGAGTACGCCCAAGGGCCCGCTGCATCGGGTTGCGGAAGCGGCACGACAGGAGCTCGACCGGTTGGCGGCCGGGCGTACGCTGACGCTCTACAGCGGCGGGCGGCCGAGTGACCGGCGTCAGCGCCTGCTGGCCCATGCCGTGGCCGAGGACGGCACCTGGCTGCAGGGCGCGATGCTGGCGGCTGGGCTTGCCCGGGTCGAGACGTTCGCCGACAATCGCGCGCGTGCCGCCGAAATGCTGGCGCTCGAGGCGACAGCTCGCAAGGAGCGCCGCGGCATCTGGGCCGAGCCGCGCTTTCGCGTCCTGACGCCGGAGCAGGCCGAGCGCTGGCGCGACGGGTACCATCTCGTCGAGGGACGCGTGCTGCGGGTGAGCGAGGAGCAGGGACGACTGGCGCTGGAATTCAGCCCGAACGGCCGGCGGGGCTTCGTGGTTGCCGTCCCCGTGCGGCAGCGCGCCCAGTTCCGCGCGGCCGGCCTGGATCCCGCCGGGCTGGCCGGCACGACGCTGCGCGTCCGCGGCTGGATCCACCGGCGGCTCGGCCCGGAAATCCTCGCCTCGCATCCCGAGCAGATCGAGCGCCTGACGCAATGACGCCCCGACGCCCGACCGTGCGCGCCGCGTTGCGCGCAAGCCTTCGCGCGCTTGCCGTCGCGACCGGCCTTTTTGCCGGCGGGTGCGTCATCGACCCGGCAACGGGCGAACGCAGCCTCGGCCAGCTCTTGACGCGCGAGGACGAGCTGGCGGTGGGGCGCGACGAGCATCCGCGCGTCGTGCGGCAGTTCGGCGGCGAATACCGCGACCTTGCTGTGGCGGGCTATGTAGACCAGGTCGGGCAGGCCGTCGCCAAGCTGTCGGACACGCCCGAGATCGCCTTCACCTTCACCGTTCTCAACAGTCCGATCGTGAACGCGTTCGCGCTGCCAGGCGGATTCGTCTACGTCACACGCGGGCTCCTGGCGCTGGCCGGCAACGAGGCGGAGCTTGCGTCGGTCCTGGCACACGAGATCGGCCATATCACCGCGCGCCACGCGGCGCAACGCCATCAGCGCGCCGCCCGGCTGCCGACGGCGGCCGGCGCCAAGATCGACGGCGGCGCCGCAGGCGAGCTCGCGCCGGGACAGGATCCCGCCGCCTACGTGCAGGGCTATTCGCGCGAGCAGGAGCTGGAAGCCGATACGCTGGGCATCCGCTATCTCGCGCGCGCCGGCTACGATCCCGCGGCCATGTCGACCTTCCTGGCGCGGCTGGACGCGCAGGCGCGACTCGACGCGGCCCTGATGGGTCTGCCCGCCGACCAGGCCGACCAGATGAGCTTCACCGCGACCCATCCGCGCACGGCGGACCGGGTGCAGGCGGCGGCCCAGCGCGCCGGCGAGCTCGGCGCGCCGCGGCGGCCGCTCGAGCCGCAGTCGTACCTCAAGCGCATCGACGGCATCCTCTACGGCGACGACCCGGACCAAGGCTTCGTGCGCGGCACGACCTTCCTGCATCCGCGGCTCTTGTTCCGTTTCGACGTGCCGGCCGGGTTCCGCCTGTTCAACTCGGCCCAGCGCGTGATCGCGCGCAACCCGCAAGAAGCCCTCGTCCTGTTCGACTCGGCGCGGCGGCCGGCCGGCATGTCGGTCGCCGACTACCTGATCGGCGTTTGGTCGCGCGACCTGTCGCTGGCGGGAACCGAGAAGATCCAGATCAACGGCTTCGCGGCGGCCACCGGCTGGACCCGGGTCGAAACCAACCGCGGACCACGCGATCTGCGCCTGGTGGCCATCCAGTTCGACGAGGACACGATCTACCGTTTCACGTTCATCACCCCGCCCCCCCTGACCGATTCGCTGTCGCTCGACCTCCGGCGGTCGACCTACAGCTTCCGCGCGCTGCCGCAGGACGAGGCGGCGGCGCTGCGGCCGCTGCGATTGCAGATGGTGCGCGTGCGCGAAGGCGACACGGTGGCGAGCCTTTCTTCCCGCCTGCCCGTGCCCGATGGCCGCGAAGGCGTGTTCCGCACGCTCAACGGCCTCGGCACGCAGGACGAGATCAAGCCGGACCAGCTCGTGAAGGTCATCGTGGAGTAGCTTCCGGCCGGGTCCAAATTCCGCCAATATCATGCGCCATGGATTGCCGCTCGGCCCGTCGTTGACTCGGCGGACCGCCCGAACCATCTGACCAGGCACGCGCCATGCGCTCGAGACATGGAAACCTGTCGGTCGCGATCGTCGCCGCCGCGCTCGCTCTCGGCGGCACGACGGGCGCGCGCGCCCAATGGACGGACCTGCTGAAGGGCGAGTGGATCGATCGCCTGTCGGAAACGGTGGTCACGCCGGAGCAGGAACGCCAGATCGCGGAGAGCGAGCATCCGAAGATCCTGACGCAGTTCGGCGGCGAGTATCGCGACCAGGCGATGCAGGAGTACCTGACCCAACTGGTCAACGCGCTGGGCAAGGCCTCGGCCCAGCCGCAAATCCAGTACCGCGTCACGCTGCTGAATTCGCCGGTCGTCAACGCATTCGCCCTGCCCGCCGGATACGTCTACACCACGCGCGGACTGCTGGCGCTGGCCGGCAGCGAGGCCGAGGTTGCGGGCGTGTTGGCGCACGAGATCGGCCATGTGACGGCACGGCACACGACGCAGCGCTATGGACGGTCCGTTCTTGCGAGCGGCGCGTCGGGCCTGGCCGGCCTCTTGAACATGCCCATGCTGGAGCAGGCCATCGCCTTCGGTGGGCAACTTTGGATCCAGAGCTTCAGCCGCGAGCAGGAATTCCAGGCCGACGAGCTGGGCGTCCAGACCCTGGCGCGGGCCGGCTACACGCCGGCGGCGATGGCGAGCTTCCTCGGGCGCATGCAGCTGCATTCGGACCTGCAGGCGACCTTGGCCGGCCGCAAGCCGGGAGAGACGGACCAGTTCAGCCTGTTCGCGACGCATCCGCGCACCGCCGACCGTGTGGAGCGGGCGATCGAGCAGGCCGGGCTCGCCGGCGCGAAGGGCGGGCGCGAGGAGCGCGATTCCTACCTGCGGCGCATCGAAGGCGTGCTGTACGGCGACGACCCCGACCAGGGCTATGTGCGTGGCCGCATGTTCCTGCACCCGGCCCTCAAGCTGCGCTTCGAGGTGCCGGAGGGATTTCAGCTGCTGAACGGCGCCGACGCGGTCACGGCGACCGGACCGGGCGGCGCCGTGATCAAGTTCGACAGCGCGCCGGAGAAGTACCAAGGCTCGATGCGCGGTTACGTGACCGATCTCTGGGCGCGCCAGGCGGCCGTCGGCATGGCCGAGCAGATCAGGGTCGACTCGATGGAAGGCGCATCCGCAGTCTCGCGGATGAACACGCAACGCGGGCCGGTCGACGTCCGGTTCACCGCCATCCGCTTCGCGCCAGACCGGATCTACCGCTTCCAGTTCATCGCACCAAGCCAGATCGCCCAGCAGCTCGCGCCGGAGTTCGGCAAGGTCACCGGCAGCTTCCGGCGCCTGACCGACCAGGAGGCGGCCGCCCTGAAGCCGTTCCGGCTGCGGCTGGTCGCAGCGGCAGCGGGCGACACGCCCGAGACGATGGCGCGCCGCATGGCGCAGCCGACCCAGCAGGTCGAGCGCTTCCGCGCCTTGAACGGGTTGAGACCGGGCGATCCGGTCGTCCCCGGACAGCTGTACAAGATTGTCGCGGACTGACCACCTTTCCGCGGCGCCCGCCGAAATGCGCGCGCGCGGTCGCGGCTGGCCGATCGCCGGCATCCTGGGCGTCGGGCTCGGGCTGTTCGTCGCGCTGGCGGTCGGCGCGGAGCTTGTGGTCGGATATGTCGGCGCGCGCAGCTCGGCTTACAACCTGGTGCGCGACCACACGGTGCTGATGCTCGACGCGCTGGTCGAGCGCATCCTGCACCACCTGCAGCCGGCGGTCGACCAGGCGGCCTTTCTCGAGCGGCAGATCACCGGGCGCTACATCGACGTCGCCGATCCCGAACGCGTCATTGACGCGCTGACGCTGGCGCTCGCCGGCACGCCGCAGGTCGCGTCGCTGACGTTCTTCTCCCCGGACTTCAAGATGGTCGGCGTCAGCCGCGCCGGCCGGCGCATCGAGCCGCTCCGGGCCGAATTTCCCAAGACCGCCGAGAACGTGCTGGCTGCCGAGCGGCTTGCCGCCGCCGTCCAGCCCTATTGGGGCGAGGTGCGGCGCATCCGCACAGGCGAGACCGTCATCAACCTGCGCACGCCGATCCGGCGCGACGGGAAATACATCGGCGGCATCGTGTCGGCGATCTCGATCCTGGATCTCTCGGCGCTGCTCGCCGAGATCGGCAGCAACGGGCCCGGCCGGCCGTTCGTGCTGCTCGGCCGCGATCAGGTCCTGGCGCACCCGGGCTACGTGTTCGGTCTGCCGACAAACGGTGCGCCGCAGCGAACCCTGCCGACGGTGACCGAGTACGGCGACCCGGTGCTCGCCAACCTCTGGAGCCCGTCCGCCAGCCAGCAGATCGAGCGCTTCGGGCGCACCGAGGCACGCTACGTCGACCCGCCCGGCGACGACCGGCGCGTGGTGCTGTACCGCGAGATCTACGACCTGGGCGACCGGCCCTGGATCGTGGGGACGCAGTTCAAGGCGGTGGAGATCGGGGCGGAGCTGCAGCGGTTGTACCGCATGGTCTATGTCGGCCTCGCCGTGCTGGTGGCTGCGGTCGGCGCGGCCGTGCTGCTGGGCCATTGGTTCGCCCGTCCGATCCGTCGCTTCGCCGAAGCCGCCGACGCCATGCGCCGCCTGGACTTCGCCGCCCTGCCCTCGCTGCCGCGCAGCCGATTCCGCGAGGTCGACAGCGCGGCCATGGCCTTCAACGCCATGGCCTCGACGCTGCGCTGGGTCGAAACCTACCTGCCCAAGCGCCTGGTGCAGCGCCTGATGCTGCAGGAGGGCGGGGTCGCATCCGAGGAGCGCGAGGTCACGGTGATGTTCACCGACATCGTCGGCTTCACGTCGTTATCGGAGCATCGGCCGGCACGCGAGCTGGCGGACATGCTGAACGAGCATTTCTCGCTGATCGCGCGCTGCATCGAGGCCGAGGGCGGAACGCTGGACAAGTACATCGGCGATTCCGCGATGGCCTTCTGGAACGCGCCGGACCGCCAGCCCGACCACGCCGCGCGCGCCTGCCGCGCCGCTATCGCGATCGCGGAGGCCATGCGCGACAGCGCGAAGCGACGCCGGGCGGCGGGGCTGCCGGTGCTGCGCATGCGCCTGGGCCTCCATACCGGCCCCGCGATCGTCGGCAATATCGGCGCGCCCGGGCGCGTCAACTACACGATCGTCGGCGACACGGTGAACACGGCGCAGCGCCTGCAGGGCCTCGGGCGGCGCTTCGACGACGGCACGGCGCCGGCGATCGCGCTGGCCAGCGAGACGACGGCGCGCGCAGCCGACGGCGTGGTGCCCATGGTCGAGCTCGGCCTGCGCGGCGTCGCCGGACGCGAGAAGCCGATCACCGTGTTCCGGCTGGCATGAGCATCGGGGGAGCAGAGGAATTGAGCGAACCGGTCACCTATCGCGGCACCGCCTATCCATGGCAGTGCGACCATATCGGCCACATGAACGTCATGTACTACGTCGGCAAGTTCGACGAGGCGACGTGGAACTTCTTCGCGTCGATTGGCATGACGCCCAGCTATCTGCGCGACGGCGGCCGAGGCATGGCGGCGGTGCAGCAGAACATCGCCTATCGGCGCGAACTGCTGCCGGGCGACATCATCGAGGTGCGCACGCGCGTCGCGGAGATCCGCGACAAGGTGATCCGCTTCGTGCACACGATGCGCAACGCCGAAAGCGGCGAGGTCGCCGCCGAATGCGAGCTGACCTGCGTGCATCTGGATCGCGCGACGCGCAGGAGCTGTCCGTTCCCGGAGGCGGTAAGCAAGGCGGCCGCGGCGCGGATGGCGCCGGCGGCCCCCTGAATCACGAAACGCCCGCCGTTGCCGGCGGGCGTTGCGTCCTGCGATGGATGCAGAGAATCAGGCGGCGCGCAGCACGCTTTCCAGCTTTTGCGCCGCGGCCATTTCGTCGATCTTCTCGACCGCCGCCAGCTCGCGCGCCAGCCGGTCGAGCGCCGCCTGGTAGATCTGGCGCTCGCTGTAGGACTGGTCGGGTTGGCCGGCGTTGCGGTAGAGGTCGCGCACGACCTCGGCGATCGACACCGGGTCGCCGCTGTTGATCTTCGCCTCGTATTCCTGGGCGCGCCGGCTCCACATCATGCGGCGGATGCGCGAGCGGCCCTTCAGCGTCTTCAGCGCCGTCTCCATCTCCTTGCGGCTGGACAGGCGCCGGAGGCCGGAATTGGTCGCCTTGCCGACCGGCACGCGCAGCGTCATGCGCTCCTTCTCGAAGGTGATTACGATCACCTTGAGACTCGTGCCGGCGATCTCCTGGTTCTCGACGCCCTGGATGCGGCCGACGCCGTGCGTCGGATAGACGACGTAGTCGCCCGCCGAGAATTCCGGCTCCTTGCCGACGACGGCCGGCTTGGCCGCCGGGGCCGGCATGGGCGGCCGCACCGCCTGCTTGACCGCTGCCTGGGGCACCACCGCCAGCTTGGCGTTGGCATTCGCCGCCGGCTTGACCAGCGCCTTCACCTTCGGCTGGGCCGCCACGAGCTTCGCCACCGACGACTTGGCCGGTGCCTTGGCGGCCGCCGGCTTCTTCTTCAGGGTCTCTGGCATCTTCTTCTTCGACTCGACTTTCGCTTTGGTTGACGTCGTCCGGGCCGCCGCCTTCGCGACCGCCTTACGGGATTTGCCGGCACTGATTGTTTTCGAAGCGACCTTCCGGTCCGCCGTCTTGTGCTTGCTCATCACCCACTCATCCCGCCGCCCGCAAGGATCGTTAAGATCGACCCAACGGCCCCGGACGGCATACAAAAAACCCCTTTCGCCGCTCCGCACCCGGCGGAACCCGGCGAAAAGACAGGCTCCTCTCGCAAATTATCTAAGCTGTTGGGGGCGGGTTTTAAGGCCCGAATTAGGTCCAACAACTGTGCGGATATGAATATCACAGAAAGGACAGCGAGTCAGCCGCTGCGATACCGCTATGCACAAAATGCATGGCGGTTCGAAATCACAAGAACAGAGCGTGTTAACGTTTGGCCGGGTTGGGGCTGAAATGCTCGGCGAACTTGTTCGCCACGCCATTCCACTTCTCGGCGTCTTCGGGCTGTGTCCCCTTGCGCGTGATGTTCGGCCAGCTCTGCGCGTATTCGCGGTTGACTTCCGCGAACTTCTCCGCCGCGCCGTCGGTATCGGGCACGATGGCTTCGGCTGGGCACTCCGGCTCGCACACGCCGCAGTCGATGCATTCATCCGGGTGGATGACGAGCATGTTCTCGCCTTCGTAGAAGCAGTCGACCGGGCAGACTTCGACGCAGTCCATGAACTTGCACTTGATGCAGGCTTCCGTAACGACGTAGGCCATAGCCCCTCTCTCTCGCCCTTCTTCCTTCGACCGCTTGCCTTCTTGCTCGCCCGATCGGGCGCAGTGGGGTAGCACGCTCGGGCGCACCGGTGCAACCCTGGCACCGAAAGGGTTTATCGGCGCTTCGGTGCGCCCGGATTCAGCGACCGCCCGGCGCGCGTCGATCCGCGCGCGCATTCGTTACAACGCGCGGCCGGATCAGCGGCCGCGCAAGCGATCGATCGCGCGGCGCTCGAGCTTCGTCGGCCGGCCGGCGCCGGTATCGCGCTCGGCCTGCCCTTCCTGCGTCACGCCGGCCGGGCGCGGCGCCGGCGGGACAAGGTCGTCGTATAGCGTCGCCGCCTCGGTGGCCGGCCCGCGGCGCAAGCCCAGCGCCCGGATCGCCACGACGCGGATATGCGGTCCCTGCGGGAAAGTCAGCACATCGCCGATGCGAACCGCGTGATGCGCCTTGTAGACGACCTGCTTGTTGATGCGGACGCGGCCCGCTTCGCACCAGGTGCCCGCGAGCGTCCGGCTCTTGCAGAAGCGCGCGAACCACAGCCACTTGTCCAGGCGGATGCTGGCCTCGCTCATCAGCGCGAGCGCGGCCGCCGGTCGACCAGCTCGCCGAGGCGCGCGAACGGTCCCTCGGCCGCGGCGGCGGCTGCGACGCTGCGCCGGCGCCGCTGGTCGCGCCGCCGGCGCTGGGCGAAGCTGATGCCCGCCTGATCGACTTGCGCGCGGTATCCCAGCGCCTTCAGCACGCCGGCGATCTCGCCCTCGGCGCAGCCGGCAAGCTCGCGCAGGGCCGGCGTGGCGGCGAAGGCGCCCTGGCGCGCAAGGCGCCGGCAGGCTGCGGACAGCCGCTCGAGCTGATCGACCCGGATGGCACGCGGGCCCATGCGGCGGAAGCCGAGCGCGAGGTCGAGCGCCTCGGGCCGCTCCGGATCGACCGCGATCGACACCGCGCCCGCCGGCGGCGGCTTGACCGGCCCACCCTCGTAGAGCGACCACAGCATGGCCTTGAGCTGGACCGAGGCCGGCTTCAGCTGCGCCGGAAGGAACACGCTTTCGGTGCCGAGGCGCACGCCGAAGCGGGCGAGCGCCTGGGTCTCGTCGCGCTGGAGCGCCGAGAGCTGCTGCTCGACCCGCGCGCGCGGCATGACGCCCATGGCTTCGACGAGCTGGTAGGCGACCCCGCGCGCGGCCCCGGCGAGCGGCGCCGTCGCCAGGCGGCGCAGCGACTGCAGTCCGCGGTCGAGCTCCGCGGCGAGCCAAGCCTCCAGCCGCCGCCGCACGCGCACCTTCAGGTCCCCGTCCAGAAGCTCGCTCGCCAGCGGCTCGATCCGTGGCGCCGAAGGCGTCTCGCCGCGCACCAGCCGCGCCACCGGTGCGCCGCGCCACAGCACGCGCTGATCGGCGAGGCGCAGCGCAAAGGCCTCGTCGGGCTCCTCGGCGAAGCGCTGCACCCGGCGGCCGATCTCGCTACCGAGCGCGCGGCGCGCCGCGGCCAGCACCGCGCGCGATTCGACCGCGGCGGCGTTTTCGGCCACGAAGGCGAAGCCGTCGAGCCGCCCGATGGTCTGGCCCTCGACCACCACGTCGTCGTTGCGCGTGACGCCGCCCAGAAGCTCCCCGCGCTCGCCCGATCCGCGCCCGATCGACGAGCCGCGCCGGTCGATGAAGCGCTGCGTCAGGCGCTCGTGCAGCGCGTCGCTGAGCTTGTCCTCGATCGCGCGGGTGAGCTCCTGCCAGTAGGCCGCCCGTTGCAGCCAGTCCGCCCGGTGCGAGATGTAGGTCCAGGTCCTGACATGCGCGATGCGGTTGGTGAGCGTGTCGATGTCGCCGGCGATGCTGTCGAGGCGCGCCACGTGCTCGGCCGTCCAGTCCTCGGGCAGGCGCCCACCGGCGCCGGTCAGGTGGCGGAAGACCTGGCCGAGGAAGCGCGCGTGCGAATCGGTCAGCGTCTTGCGGAAGTCGGGGATCTGGCACACTTCCCACAAGAGCCGCACGAGCGCCGGATTCCAGCGCCGCTCGGCGAGGTCGCGGTCGCGCACGAGGGCGGCGAGCGCGAGATGATCTTCCGCCTCGCGCGCGCGGATCAGGAAGGGCGCCGGCGAGCGGGCGTCGAGTGAGCGCAGCAGGGCCTGCGGCGAGGCGAAATCGAGGGTGCCGTTGCGCCAGAACAGGTTGTCGAGCGGGTCGAAGCGATGCGCCTCGATCTGCTCCACCGCGGTCTCGTCGAGCGGACCCAGCTCCTGCGTCGTGCCGAATGTGCCGTCGCTCATGTGTCGCCCGGCACGGCCGGCGATCTGGGCGAGCTCCGCCGGGCCCAGACGGCGGTTGGCGCGGCCGTCGAACTTGGCCAAGCCCGCGAAGCACACATGGTCCAGGTCCATGTTCAGGCCCATGCCGATCGCGTCGGTGGCGACCAGGTAGTCGACCGCGCCTTCCTGGAACAGGCCGACCTGGGCGTTGCGAGTGCGCGGGCTGAGCGCACCGAGCACGACCGCGGCGCCGCCGCGCGTGCGGCGGATCAGCTCGGCCATCTCGTAGACCTGGGCGGCGGAGAAGGCGACCACCGCGGAGCGCGGCGGCAGGCGCGTCAGCTTGCGCGGACCGGTATAGAGCAGCGTCGAGAAGCGCGGACGGGTCTGGAACTCGGCCTCGGGCACCAGGCGGCGGATCAGCGGGCGGATGGTCTCCGCGCCGAGGAACATCGTCTCCTCGCGCCCGCGCGCGTGGAGCAGGCGGTCGGTGAACACGTGCCCGCGCTCGGGATCGGCGCAGAGCTGGATCTCGTCGACGGCCAGGAACGCAACCGGGCGGTCGAGCGGCATCGATTCGGCGGTGCAGACGAACCAGCGCGGCTCGGGCGGAACGATCTTCTCCTCGCCCGTGATCAGCGCCACGGCGCGCGCGCCCTTCATCTTGACGATGCGGTCGTAGTTCTCTCGCGCCAGCAGGCGCAAGGGGAAGCCGATCATCCCGCTGGCGTGGCCGAGCATGCGCTCGATGGCGAGATGGGTCTTGCCGGTGTTGGTCGGCCCGAGAACGGCCAGCACCCGGGAGGCGGACGAAAGCGCCATGTGTGTCCGAGCAATGGGTCGCTGCAACAATTGGGTCTTTACCCGGCGGATGCAAGGGGTTACGCCGGTTTCATGGCGGGATTATGATGCGGCGCATGACCGCAGCGCGCCGGTGCCGGCGCGACGCCGGCCTCCTATCCGCCCGGCACCATCGGCACGAAGGCGACCGGCAGGACGCTGCGCCGGTCGAGACTGCCGTCCTTTTCCTTGCACACCAGCACCAGTTCCTGGTCGCTGCCGCGCGGACCGATGGGAATCACCATGCGGCCGTCCGGCTTGAGCTGGTCGACCAGCGCCCGCGGCAGGCTCGGCGCCGCGGCCGTGACGACGATGGCGTCGAACGGCGCGCCCTCGGGCCAGCCGAGATAGCCGTCGCCGTGGCGTACCTCGACGTTGGCGATGCCGAGCGACTTGAGCCGCTCGGCCGCTTCGCTCGCCAGTTCCGGCACGGTTTCGATCGAACAGACCTGCGCGGCCAGCCGGGCGAGGATGGCGGCCTGGTAGCCGCAGCCGGTGCCGACCTCGAGCACGCGGTCGCCGGGTTCGAGATGCAGCAGGTCGGTCATCACCGCGACGATGTAGGGCTGCGAGATGGTCTGGCCGTGGCCGATCGGCAGCGGCCGGTTGTCGTAGGCGCTGTCGGCCCATTCCGGCGGCACGAAGCGCTCGCGCGGCACGCTGCCGAGCGCCTCGATCACGCGCGGGTCCAGCGCCGTCTTGCCGAGGTAGCGGTTGGTCCACAGGACCTCGTCGACCACGGTCCGGACCATGGCCAGGCGCGCTTCAGCCATGTCGGCGCTCACGCCCGGCCGACGCCGCTTCCAGGGTCTTGCGGGGCAAAGCCCTCATCCCATATAGGGGTTCGCCCGCGGGCGGCGGCCGCCGGGGTCGCGCCGCTGGGAACGGTGGATCGAGGGTCGGACATGGCAGAGGAAACCTTGCATTTCCAGGCGGAAGTCGGGCGCCTGCTGGATATCGTCGCGCATTCCCTCTACAGCGACAAAGAGATTTTCCTGCGCGAGCTGATCTCGAACGCGTCGGACGCGTGCGACCGCCTGCGCTACCTGGCGTTGACGCGGCCGGAGCTGGCGGCGGACGATCCCAATTTCAAGGTGGTGATCGCGGCCGACGCCAAGGCGCGCACGCTGACCGTCTCCGACAACGGCATCGGCATGAACCGCGAGGACCTGGTGACGAACCTGGGCACGATCGCGCGCTCGGGCACCGCCGCCTTCATGAAGGACCTGACCGGCGACGCCGCCAAGGACACCAAGCTGATCGGCCAGTTCGGCGTCGGCTTCTATTCGGCCTTCATGGTCGCCGACAAGGTCAGCGTCACCAGCCGCAGGGCGGGCGACGCCCAGGCCTGGCGCTGGATGTCGGACGGCAAGGGCGACTTCGCCATCGCCGAGGGCGAGCGCGACGGCCGCGGCACGACGATCGAGCTGCACCTGCGCGACGGCGAGGACGAGTTCCTGCAGTCCGAGCGCCTGGCGGAGATCGTGCGGCGCTATTCCGACCACATCGCGCTGCCGGTCGTGCTGCTGGAGAACGGCAAGGAGCGCACGCTCAACGCCGCAGCGGCCCTGTGGACGCGGCCGAAGAGCGAGATCACCGAGCAGCAGTACCGCGAGTTCTATCGCCACGCCGGTCATCTGGGCGACGAGCCGTGGCTCACCGTCCATTTCAAGGCCGAGGGCACGGTCGAGTACCACGCCCTGCTGTTCGTGCCGCAGACGAGGCCGTTCGACCTGTTCCATCCCGACCGCCGCCACAACGTGAAGCTCTATGTCCGGCGCGTCTTCATCAGCGACGACTGCCCCGAGCTCGTGCCTTCGTGGCTTCGATTCCTGAAGGGCATCGTCGATTCCGAGGATCTGCCGCTCAACGTCAGCCGAGAGATGCTGCAGAAGAACGCGGTCGTGACGAAGATCCGCAAAGGCCTGGTCACGCGCGTGCTGTCGGAGCTGGATAAGAAGGCGGAGAAGGCGCCGGAGGAGTACGCGGGCTTCTGGGAGAGGTTCGGCGCGGTGCTGAAGGAAGGGCTCTACGAGGACCGCGAGCGACAGGAGTCGCTGCTGAAGCTGGCGTGGTTCCGCACGACCCATGGCGAGAACTGGAGCTCGCTGGCCGATTACGTCGCGCGCATGAAGCCCGGCCAGGAAGCGATCTACTTCATCAGCGGCGACGATGCGAAAGGGTTGCGCAAGAGCCCGCAGCTGGAGGGCTTCGCCGCCAAGGGCGTCGAGGTGCTGCTGCTGAGCGATCCGATCGACGATTTCTGGGTCGCCGCCGTCGGCGAGTACGAAGGCAAGCGCCTGCGCTCGGTCACGCAGGGCGGCGTCGACCTGTCGAAGATCGACGGCGGCGAGAAGAAGGACGAGCAGGCCGATCCGCCGGCGGGGCTCGCCGGCCTCGTCGCCGTGTTCAAGCTGGCGCTGAAGGACGAGGTGAAGGACGTGCGCGCCTCGGAGCGGCTGACCGAGAGCGCGGTGTGCCTGGTGGCGGACCAGGGCGATCTCGACATGCGCATCGAGCGCATGCTGCGCCAGCACCGCCAGCTCGACACCGCGGCCAAGCGCATCCTCGAGCTCAATCCGCGCCACGCGCTGGTGCGCAAGCTGGCGGGCCTCGTCGGCAAGACCGAGGAGGCGCCGACGCTCGACGCCATGGCGCATCTGCTGCTGGACCAGGCGCGCATCGTCGAGGGCGAGACCCTGCCCGACCCCGCCGCCTTCGCCCGGCGCCTCTCGGGCGCGCTGGAGCGCGGGCTGGCGTAGGCCGGATGGCAGAGGTCGGATGACAGAAGTCAGAAGTCGGATGGCTCGGGCTCGTGCGTTCGGCCCTCCGACATCTGACCTCTGTCATCTGACATCTGCTGCCGCAGCGGTCGTTCGGCACCCGAGGGCAGCGGGGCGCTCGGATCGGATATCCAGGCGGCGATGTCCTGCCGCACGATGTCGGCGTTGAGGTCGCGCAGCAGCATGTGGAAGCCCTGCGGGTAGACGACCAGCCGCTGGCGCGGCGCCGCTTCGGGCGGCAACTTCTTGAGGAAGCTGTCGACCGGCCCGTGCGGGATCAGTTGCTCGTTGCTGCCGTAGAGGATCAGCGCGCGCGCGGCGAAGCGCGGCGCGGCGGCCTGGGCATCGTCCATCAGGTTCACCAGGCCATAGACCGTATCGATGCGGTTGTACTTCTGCACATGGCGGTCCTGGCCGAGACGGCGCAGCATCGGCATGTTGTCCGACGGCACGCGGCCCGTGTTGTGGCCGCCAACCGGGAACCACGGCATCGCGTGGGCGAGGAAGTCGAGCGTGCCGGCCTGCATGCCGGGCATGAAGGCGCGGCCCCACAGCGCCGGCGCCGACAGGACGGCGCCGTCGACCGGGGGCGGTTGGTCGCCGGCCATCGCGACGATCGCCACGGCGGCGCCCATGCTTTCGCCCAGGAGATAGAGCGGCAGATCGGGATGGCGCCCGCGCAACAGCCGCGCCATCTCGCCCGCGTCGCGCACCAGCAGCTCAGTGCCCGCCCAGATTCCGGGGTCCGGCGCCTCGCCGTGGCCGCGCTGGTCGTAGGCATAGGTGAGGATCCCGCGCTTCGCCCATTCCGACGCCGGCTCGGCGAAGGCATTGCGGTAGTCGTTGAATCCATGCAGCGCGAGCAGGACGGCCCTGGGCGGTCCGTCCGGGCGCCACGCCGCGACCTTGAGCGCGATCCCGTCCGACGTGACGAAGCGCTCCTCGTCGAGCCGCGCGGCGTCCATCATGCTGCCGGGCTGCTGCATCAGCGGCGCGCAGGCCGAGAGCGCGAACGCGACCAGAACGCCGATGGTACGCCGTGCGTTCATCGGGTACCGTCGCGGGCCGCGCGCGTCAGCTGCAGGAAGACGTCCTCGAGGTCGCTCTCGGACGTCGTGACGTCGACCACCGGCAGGCCGCTCGCCTGGATCGCCGCCAGGATGGCGCCGACCGGCGCGGCGCTGGGCTTGTAGCGGATCACCAGCTTGCGCGGGCCGGCGAGCGTCGCGCCGAACGGCATCAATGCGCCGGGCACGGCGCCGAGGTCGACGCCGAGCTGCACCGTCAGCTCCTTGGCGTCGATGCGCTGGAGCAACGCGTCCTTCGCCTCGCAGCACAGCACGCGGCCGCGGTCGATGATGGCGATGCGCTCGCAGAGCTGCTCGGCTTCCTCGAGGTAGTGCGTGGTCAAGAGCACGGTCGTGCCGTCGCGGTTGAGATCGCGCACGTAGGACCAGAGCTGCTGACGCAGCTCGATGTCCACGCCGGCGGTCGGCTCGTCCAGCACCAGCACGGGCGGCGCGTGCACCATCGCCTTCGCCACCAGAAGCCGCCGGCGCATGCCGCCGGACAGCGTGCGCGGATAGGCCTCGGCCTTGTCGGCGAGACCCAGGGCGGAAAGGATCGCCATCGTGCGCCGCTCCGCCGCCGGCACGCCGTACATGCCGGCCTGCAGCTCGAGCAGCGCGCGCGGCGTGAAGAACGGGTCGATGTTCAGCTCCTGCGGCACCACGCCGATGGCGGCGCGGGCCGTGCGCGGATCGCGGTCGATGTCGATGCCCCAGACCCAGGCCTTGCCCGCTGTCTTCAGGACCAGCCCGGCCAGGATGTTGATCAGCGTCGACTTGCCGGCGCCGTTGGGCCCCAGGAGGCCGAACAGGCTGCCGCGCGGGACGACGAGGTCGACCGCGTCGAGCGCCTTGCGGCCGCCTCCGGAGGCTTTGGCGGCATAGACCTTGGTGAGGTCTTGCACGGCCACGGCGGCGTCCGGTGCCGGCCCCGCCGCACCGGAGCGGGCGGCGCGCGCAATCGGACTGTCGGCGAGCGTCATGACTCCACCGGTCGGAAATGCCGCGATAGTTGATTATGCCGGTGCCATGCGTATCATCGCACGCGCGCGCGGGTCAATCGCGCGCGCGTGAAGGGAGTTCCGGGCCGATGCCGACGACGGAAACAGTGGAAGTGGACAGCGAAACCGTCGCCTGCGACGGCGGCGTCGGCGCGCTCGGCCATCCGCGCGTCTATTTGACGCTGGGCCCGGAAGGGAAGATCGACTGCCCCTATTGCGGCCGGCATTTCCGGCTGAAGCCGGGCGCGCGTCCCGCGGCGCACTGACGCCCGGCGGGTCTGGCGCGGCCGTGTGAACTCCTACGCGGCGCTTCTGATCGGAATCGCGTTGGCCGCAGCGGGCGGGGACGCGTTCGTCCGCGGCATTCGAGCCCTCGCCGACCTGTTGCGCGTGCCCTCCGTCCTGGTCGCTTCAACTGTCGCTGCCGTCGCGACCTCGGCGCCGGAGCTGGCTGTCGGCATCAACTCGGCCCTTGCCGGCGTGCCGCAGATCGCCATCGGCGACTCCCTCGGCAGCAACGTCGTCAATCTAGGGCTGATCCTCGGCGCGTGCCTGGTCGTCGGCGAGATGCGGGTCGCGCGCGAGGACACGCAGCGCGCCTTCGCCACGGCAGCCCTCGCGCCGGTGGCCACGGCCGCCCTGGTGGCCCATGGCGGCTTGGGCAGGCCCCACGCCGCCGGATTGATGGCTCTGTTTGTTGCCTATCTCGCAGCGAGCGTGCTGGAAGCACGCCGCCATCGGAGGGCCGCGAAGTCGTGTGCCGGACTCGCTGCCTTGCCGGTCGTCGCCATGCTACTTCTCGGTCTCGCGGCGATGATCGGCGGCGGATACTTGATCGTCGATGGTGCGGCCGCCCTGGCGGTGCGATGGGGGATCGACGGATTCGTCATCGGCGCCGCGATCGTGGCAATCGGCACCTCCACACCCGAGCTGGCCGTGATGGTTGTCGCGCGCCTGCGCGGCCACGGTGAGATCAGCCTTGCGACGCTACTCGGCAGCAACATCTTCAACGGCCTGTTCATCGTGCCGACGGTCGTCCTGATCCGGCCGGTCGCACTGACATTGGACGAGGTGCTGCCGGCGCTCGCCTTCGGCCTGATCGTGGTTGCGCTGTGCTATCCCGGGCGCGGCGGCCGACTTCTCCGCTGGCGCGGGCTTTTCTTGACCGCGGCCTATGTCGGATTCCTCATCGCGATCACGTCTGCCTCGATCGCTCCTTGAACATCCGGATCACGAGCTTCTCCAGCTCGACCGCGGCCATCACCAGCAGACCGGCCGCCAGGATCGGGCCCCAGTCGGCAAGTCCGAGCGGGACCGTGCCGAATACCGCCTGCGCCGCCGGCAGGTAGGTGAATCCGAGCTGGCACAGCGCGGTCAGTCCCATGGCCGCAAGCGCGCGCCAAATGCCCGGCAGCGCGGCCATCGACAGGCCCGGGGCCAGCAGGAACCGCGCCGAGAGCAAATAGAACACCTCGCACGCGACGACCGCGTTGACCGCCACGGTGCGCGCATGGGCGAGATCATGGCCCGCCGCAAGATGCCAGTGGAACAGCGCGAAGACGGCGCCGAGCGTCAACAGGCCGACGAACAGGATGCGCCAGCCGAGAAACGCCGTGAGCAACCCCTCCGTCGGCGGACGCGGCGGGCGCCGCATGGCGTCGGGCTCCGCCGGCTCGAACACGAGCGGCAGGCTCAAGGTCGTGCTGGTGACGAGGTTGACCCACAGAATCTGCACGGGCGTCACCGGCAGCGTGCCGCCCGCGATCACCGCCAGCGCCACCAGCAGCGCTTCGCTGAGATCGGTCGGCAGCATGAAGGCGAGGCTCTTGCGGATATTGTCGTAGACGGCGCGGCCCTCGCGCACGGCATGAGCGATCGTGGCGAAGTTGTCGTCGGCCAGCACCATCTGCGCCGCCTCGCGCGCCGCCTCGGTGCCTCTTTGGCCCATGGCGACGCCGACATCGGCGCGCTTGAGCGCGGGCGCATCGTTGACACCGTCGCCGGTCATGGCCACGACCTGGCCGTCGGCCTGTAGCGCCTGGACCAGCCGCAGCTTGTGCGCCGGGTCGGCGCGGGCGAACACGGACGTGTCGCTCAGCGCGCCGTTCAGCGACACACCGTCGAGGGCGTCGATGCCGCTGCCGGTTAGCGCGCGCCCCGAATCGATGCCCAATTCGCGCGCAATCGCCAAGGCCGTGACATCGTGGTCGCCGGTGATCATGGCCACGCGGATGCCGGCGTCGCGGCACGCCGCGACGGCGGCGACGGCTTCCTCGCGCGGCGGATCGATCATGGCTACCAGGCCCAGCAGCGTGAACCCGTCGCGCGTGTCGGCCATCGACAGGCTGCGCTTGCCCGGCGCCACGTTCTTGCTCGCCAGGGCGAGAACCCGTCGGCCGTCGGAGGCCGCCTGCTCGATCGTCCGGCGCCAAGTCGGCCGATGGATCGGATGCGGACCGGAGGATGCGTTCTCGTTTGCGCAGATTTCCAGCACGGCCTCGGGCGCGCCCTTCAGGTAGACGACCGCTCCGCCCGCCGTTTGGTGCAGCGTCGCCATGAAGCGGTAGGCCGCGTCGAACGGGATCTCGTCGAGCCGCGGCGCCGCCCGGCCCTCTGCCGCCGGATCGATGCCCACCTTCATCCCGGCCGAGAGCAGGGCGCCTTCGGTCGGATCGCCGGCGAGTTGCCACGAACCGGCGGCCTGGCGAAGGGACGCGTCATTGCACAGGACGGCGGCCTTGAGCAGCGCGCGCAGCCCGGGGTCATGGGCACCAGGCGCCTCGGTGCCGTGGCGTTTGATCTCGCCGCGCGGATCGTAGCCCACGCCGGTCGTCTCGTACCGGGCGTCCGGTGTCACGATGCTGCGCACCGTCAGTTCGTTGCGCGTCAGCGTGCCGGTCTTGTCGGTGCAGATGACCGTCACCGAGCCCAGCGTCTCCACCGCGGGAAGACGGCGGATGATCGCGTTGCGCCGCGCCATGCGCTGCACGCCGACCGCCAGCGCGATGGTAATCACGGCGGGAAGTCCCTCGGGAATGGCGGCGACGGTGAGGCCGACCGCCGCCAGGAACATCTCGGCCGCCGGGAATCCCTGCAGCAGCGCGCCGATCGCGAAGGTCAGCGCCGCGAGCAGCAGCACGGCCGCGGTCAGCCATCGTCCCATCACGGCCAGGCGCGCGAGCAACGGCGTCTCGAGCGCGCTCGTCTCGGCCAGAAGGCGGCTGACTTTCCCGATCTCGCTGGCGAGGCCGGTCGCCACGACGACGCCGGCGCCCTGGCCGGCGCCGATCAGCGTGCCGGCATAGGCCATCGAGCGCCGATCGCCGAGCGCAGCGGACTCCCGCGCCGGCTCCACCGTCTTGTCGACCGGCACCGATTCGCCGGTCAGCGCCGCCTCGACCGCGGTCATGCTCTTGGCACGGAGCAGCCGCACGTCGGCCGGCACCTTGTCGCCGGATTGCAGGAACACGATGTCGCCCGGCACGAGTTCCGCCGCGTCCACCTCGCGCCGCGTGCCGTCGCGCAGCACGACCGCGTGCAGCGACAGCATGTCGCGCACGGCGTCGATGGCGTGCTGCGCCTTGCCTTCCTGCACGAAGCCGATCAACGCGTTGATCAGCACGACGGCCAGGATCACGCCGGTGTCGATCCAGTCATCAAGCGCGATCGTGATTACCGCCGCGCCGAGGAGAACGTAGATAAGGACGTTGTTGAACTGCAGGATGAAGCGCCGCAACGCGCTCGGCGGCCGCGGCGCCGGCAGGCGGTTGGGTCCGTAGCGGTCGAGGCGGTGGCGCGCCTCGGTAGCGCTCAGCCCCTCCGGGGTCGCCCGGAGAATCGACAACACCGCCTCGCACGGCATTGCGTGCCATGGAGGCGGCTTGTCGCCGTCGCGACCGACGGAGGAAGCTGTGGGCTGCGCGCGTGTCAACGTGGAGGAAATATCACGCGTGCAATTCCCACGCCAAGCCTCGGCCGCGGCTAAGCAAAGAGGCGCGCTATGGCAGCACGCGCGCCGGCGGCGGTTGCGACACGATGACGAAATCGGGGAGCCGGTCGGCGCCAGCCGTCTGGAACCCGGGCGGGTCGTTCCGGCCGTGCAGAACATCGGGTCGCGTCAGCGATGTCAGCCATACCTGCTTCAGCGAGTCGAAGAGTGGCGCGCCGGGGGCGGCGGCGCCGTGCGAACCGGAAGTTTCATGATCGAGCTTGCCCATCATCGCAAGGTCTCCGTCCAGGAGGGATGGTCGTTGAGGCGATGGGTCGGGCGGGCGCACCGGTCATGGCCGCTGCGCCCGTCCGCTCAGGTCATGCGATCAGACCTTGTCGTTGCGCGTTGCTTCGCCCGTCAGGCGGCCTTGGCGTCGATGGTCTGCACCTTTGCCGCGGCCGGCTGGCTTGCGCCGATCTGGATCGTGCGCGGCTTCATCGCCTCGGGCACTTCGCGCACCAGATCGATGGTGAGCAGGCCGTTGGCCAGGCTGGCGCCCGTGACCTTCACGAAATCGGCCAGGCTGAAGCGGCGCTCGAACGCGCGGCCGGCGATGCCGCGATGCAGGAACTGCGCGCCTTCCGGCGCCGGGCGCGCCTTGCCGCCGACGATCAGCGTGTTCTCATGCTGCACCACGTTGAGGTCGCTTTCGGTCATGCCGGCGACCGCCATGGTGATGCGGTACGCGTTGTCGCCCGCAAGCTCGATGTTGTAGGGCGGATACCCGTCCGTCTCGGACGCGCGCAACGCGTCATCGAGCAGATCGGCGATCCGGTCGAAGCCGACGGTGGAACGGAAGAAGGGGGAGAAGTCGAAATGGGCCATTGCCATATCCTCCGGTTGAGCAACATGGTTGATCGGGCCCACCGCCGAGACGGCTGGGCCCAGCGTCCTGGCCGCGGCCCCGATCGGGCATCCGCAGCCGAGATCGAGGTAGGTAGCGCCGATCGGGCGTTCAAGAGGGGCGGACGAATCGGTTAATATCGGCGCATGAGCAAGAAGCCCGCCTTCCGCCACCTGTACCTGATCGACGGGTCCGGGTTCATCTTTCGTGCCTTCCATGCGCTGCCGCCCCTGACCCGGTCCGACGGCACGCCGACCGGGGCCGTGCTCGGCTTCTGCAACATGCTGATGAAGCTCCTGGACGGCACGGACTGCGACGGCATCGCGGTGATCTTCGACGCGGCGCGCAAGACGTTCCGCAACGAGATCTACGCCGAATACAAGGCGAACCGCGAGGCGCCGCCGCCCGAGCTGGTGCCGCAGTTCGCCCTGGTGCGCCAGGCGACCCAGGCCTTCAACGTGCCCGCGATCGAGATGGAGCGCTACGAGGCCGACGACCTGATCGCCACCTATGCACGGCTGGGAAAGGAGAACGGCGTCAAGGTCACGATCGTGTCCTCGGACAAGGACCTGATGCAGCTGGTCTGCGACGGGGTCGAGATGCTCGACCCCATCAAGAACAAGCCGATCGGCGAGGCCGAGGTACGCGAGAAGTTCGGCGTCGATCCCTGCAACGTCATCGACGTGCAGGCACTGGCGGGGGATTCGACCGACAACGTGCCCGGCGTGCCGGGCATCGGCGTCAAGACGGCCGCGCAGCTGATCACCGAGTACGGCGACCTCGAGACCCTGCTGAGGCGCGCCGGCGAGATCAAGCAGCCGAAGCGGCGCGAGACGCTGCTGGCCAATGCCGAAAAGGCGCGCATCAGCCGGCGGCTCGTGAAGCTGGACGACCATGTCCCCGACGCGCCCGACCTGTCCGAGCTCGAGCGCCGGCCGATCGACCGCGACCGGTTGCTGGCCTTCCTGTCCGAGAACCAGTTCCGCTCGCTGATCCAGCGGCTGCAGAACGGCCAGGGCAAGCCGACCCCGGCGGCCAAGCCGGAGCCGGCGGCGGGCGCCGACGGCGGGCGGCCCGAGGTGCCGTTGGCGGCAGCCCGGCCGCCGCAGGCAGTCATGGTGCCGGTGGACCGCTCGGCCTACGTGCTGGTGCAGGACATCGGACAGCTGAACCGCTTCGTCGAGCGCGCGCGCGAGGAAGGCGTCGTGGCGGTGGACACCGAGACCACGTCGCTCGATCCGTTCCGGGCCGAGCTCGTGGGCATCTCGCTGGCGGTGGCGCCGAACGAGGCGTGCTACGTGCCGCTCGGCCATGTCGGCGCGGTCCGCCCGGGCGAGATGGACCTGGCCGCCGCCGGCGACAGGCCGAAGCAGCTGCCGATGCGCGACGCGCTGGCGGCGCTCAGACCGCTGCTCCTCGACCCGGGCGTGCTCAAGGTCGGGCACAACCTCAAATACGACATCGAGGTGCTGGGCCGCCATGACGTGGCGTTGAGCCCGATCGACGACACGATGCTCGTGTCCTACGTGCTCGACGGCAGCCTGCACGGCCACGGCATGGACGAGCTCTCCTCGCTGCATCTCGGCCATCAGACCATCAAGTTCACGGATGTCGCCGGCAGCGGGCGCGACCAGGTGACCTTCGACCGGGTGCCGCTCGACCGCGCGCGCGACTACGCCGCCGAGGACGCCGACGTCACCCTGCGCCTGCACCAGATCCTGAAGCCGCGGCTGGTAAGCGAACGGCTGGTGTCGGTCTACGAGACGATCGAGCGGCCGCTCGCCGCCGTCGTCGCCGAGATGGAGCGCGCCGGCGTGCTGGTCGATCGCACGGAGCTGGCACGGCTCAGCCGCGACTTCGCCGAGCGCCTGGCCGAGCTCGAGACCAAGATCCACAAGCTGGCCGGCGGCGCGTTCAACATCGGCTCGCCCAAGCAGCTGGGCGAGGTGCTGTTCGACAGGCTCGGGCTGCCCGGCGGCGAGAAGACCAAGACCGGCGCCTATTCGACCCATTCCGACGTGCTGGAACCGCTGGCGGCGCAAGGACACGACATCTGCCAGCGCGTCCTGGATTGGCGACAGCTCGCCAAGCTGAAGAGCACCTATGCCGACGCGCTGGTCGAGCAGATCAACCCGCACACGGGCCGGGTCCACACTTCCTTTGCGCTGGCCGCCACCAATACCGGCCGCCTGTCGTCGACCGACCCGAACCTGCAGAACATCCCCGTCCGCACCGAGGAGGGACGCAAGATCCGCAAGGCCTTCGTCGCGCGCGCGGGCTGCAAGCTGCTGTCGGTCGACTATTCGCAGATCGAGCTTCGGCTGGTGGCCGAGATCGCCGGCATCGACGCGCTGCGCCAGGCCTTCCGCGACGGGGTGGACGTCCATGCCCTGACCGCGTCCCAGGTCTTCGGCGTGCCGATGAAGGGCATGGACCCGCTGGTCCGCCGGCAGGCCAAGGCGATCAACTTCGGCATCATCTACGGCATCAGCGGATTCGGCCTGTCGCAGCAGCTCGGCTGCACGCCGGCGGAGGCCAATGCCTACATCAAGGCGTACCTCGACAAGTACGCCGGCATTCGCGAGTACATGAACCGGATGAAGTCCGAGGTGCACAAGCGCGGCTACGTCGAGACGCTGTTCGGGCGGCGGGTCCATATCCCGGGCGCCAACGACCGCAACATGGCCCGCCGCAGCTTCGCCGAGCGCCAGGCCATCAACGCCCCGATCCAGGGCACGGCCGCCGACATCATCAAGCGGGCCATGCTCCGGGTCGCGCCCGCCC
>JAKLKW010000026.1:106922-119098 GCA_023150455.1 Alphaproteobacteria bacterium
CTGCAGGTCCACGACGAACTGCTGTTCGAGGTCGCCGAAAAGCAGGTCGCAGAGGCCAGCGCGCTCATCCGCGAAATCATGGAGTCGGCGCCGGCGCCCATCCTCAACCTATCCGTTCCCTTGGTGGCGGAGGCCGGGATCGGCGCCAATTGGGCAGAGGCACACTGATTCGGCAAATATATTGCTGCGAAAACAATGTATTATAAGATTTATCTGATGCTGGTTATGAGTGAGCGCAGCCGCCAGCGCTTCGAAACTTCAATTGCAGTTTGAATTCGACGCGAATCATCACGTGATATTGTTTTCTCCTTATATATCAATTTAATAGAACTCGTCACTAATCTTTTACTTTGGCAAAAAGGCATCGTCTCGCGATGCATTCCGTCCTCGCGCGCAGTGAATTCACCTGATTCCGGTTAACCAGGCCACTCGCCCCAAGAGATCAGGCGGCGGCGTGGATCGCGGCCGACTTCACCCGGTCATCGACATGCGGCTCGAACTGCTTGAAATTGGCGGCAAAGCGCTGGGCGACCGACCGGGCGGTCTGGTCATAGGCTTTCTTGTCGGCCCAGGTCGCGCGCGGGTCGAGCACCTCGGCCGGCACGTCGGGGCAGGCGCTTGGCACGTACAAGCCGAAATTCGGGTCCTTGGCAACGGATACGGTCGCGAGCTTGCCCTCCAGCGCCGCCCGCACCATGGCTCGCGTATGGGCGATCTGGAACCGCTGCCCGACGCCATAGGCGCCACCGCCCCAGCCGGTATTGACCAGCCAGCAGGTGGCGCCGTGCCGGGCGATCCGCTCACCCAGCATCTTGGCGTAGACTGCGGGGTGGCGCGGCATGAAGGGCGCGCCGAAGCAGGTCGAAAAGGTTGCCTGGGGTGCATTGCCCATGCCCTTCTCGGTGCCGGCCACGCGCGCGGTGTAGCCGCTGAGGAAATGGTACATCGCCTGCTCCGCCGTCAGCCGGCTGATCGGCGGCAGCACGCCGAAGGCGTCGGCCGTCAGCATGACGACGTTGGCCGGCTGCCCGCCCCTGCCGTCCGGGGCGATATTGGGGATGAAGTCGACCGGATAGGAAGCGCGGGTATTCTCGGTGAAGCGCTCGTCGTCGAGGTCGAGGGTGCGCACCGCCGGATCGACCACGACGTTCTCGAGCACCGTGCCGAAGCGACGCGTGGTGGCATAGATCTCGGGCTCGGCCTCGGGCGAGAGCTTGATCACCTTGGCGTAGCAGCCGCCCTCGAAATTGAAGATGCCGCGATCGGACCAGCCGTGCTCGTCGTCGCCGATCAGCCGCCGCGTCGGGTCGGCCGACAGCGTGGTCTTGCCCGTGCCGCTTAGCCCGAAGAAGATCGCCGTATCGCCCTTGGGCCCGGTATTGGCCGAGCAATGCATCGGCAGCACACCGCGCGCCGGCAGCAGGTAATTGAGGATCGTGAACACCGACTTCTTGATCTCGCCGGCGTAGTGGCTGCCGGCGATCAGCACGAGGCGGCGGGCGAAGCTCACCGCGATCACGACCTCGCTGTTGGTGCCGTCGATTTCCGGCACGCAGTGGAAGTTCGGCACCTGGACGATCGTGAAGTCCGGCTCGAAATCAGCCAGCTCCGAGGCGGGCGGCCGCAGGAACATGTTGCGCGCGAACAGGCTGTGCCAGGCGGTCTCGGTGACGACCCGCACCTTCAGCCGGTAGTCGGGCTCGGCGCCGGCGTAGGAGTCGAGCACGAACACTTCGCGGCCGTGGAGATAGGCCAGGATGCGCCGGTGCAGCGCCGCGAATCGCTCTTCGGGCATCGCCACGTTGACGCTGCCCCACCAGATATGTTCGCGCGAACCGGGCTCGTCGGCGAAGAACTTGTCCTTGGGCGACCGTCCCGTGTAGACGCCGGTGCGCACGGCCAGCGCGCCCCCGTCGGCGACGATGCCCTCGCGGCGACGCACCGCCTCTTCGTACAGCGCAGGAACGCCGAGATTCCAATGGGCTACGGGTGAGTTGCGGATGCCGACCAGATCCAGCCCGTGACGGCTGGCGATCGTGCCCACCTGCTGCATGTGCGTCTTCTCCCCTTCCGCCTTTTCTTATGGCGACGGACCATACTTTCACGCGTTATCACGTGCAATGACAAGGTCGGCGAAGCCGGTGACCGTTCAGGGCTTGGCGCGCGCCTGCTTTGCCAGTCGCACCAGCTCCGCCCGCGCTTGGTCCGCGTCCCCAACGCGGTGCTCGAAGGGCAACCGCGCCACCCGCCCGCCGGTCGTCGAGCCGGACAGGCGCAGATCGCAGCCCTCCGTGTCAACGCCGGTCATCGTCCAGCGGTTGCCGTCGGTCGCCGCGGGCTGGCCGAGCAGGCGGGTCGCATAGAGCGCCACGGCCTCGGCATGGTCCTCGTTCATGTGCTGTACGATGTCGGCCTCGCGCGCCATCAGCGCCTCGGCATCGGCCGTGCCGGCCAGGAGCGCGGAGCCCTCGATCCAGTGGATGCGCCCGAACCCGGCGACGAGATGGGCGCGCTGGACCAGGAGCCGGTAGAAGGCGAAGTCCTTGAAATCGGCGTACATGGCCGCGCCGGGATGGCGCGCCAGGAAGCGCGCGCGGTAGCGCGGCTCGTCGGACTTGACGGCCCGTCCCATCAACGTCACGCGCGCGCCGGTCAAGGGTTCGTCCAGCCCGATCGTGCCGTCGACCAGCAGCGACACCCGGTCGTCCTTGGCGATGTCCTTGCTGTGCTCGGCGAGCGACGACAGCAGCAGGAGCGGACTGGCGTCGTGGTCGACCGCCAGCAGCACCAACGCGACATAAGGCCAGCCGCCGGACGAATCGTCCTCGCGCCGGCGGGTGGCGAGCGCGGCGCGGTCGGTCGAGCGCAACAGAAGGCGGGCGCTGGCGGCAGGAGGCTGTTCGGGCGTGTCCATGGCGCGATGGAAGCCCGAACACCGGGGACGGTCAACCGTTCCGCCGCGCCGGCCCTGCCCGTCTGGCGCGCGGTGCCGCGCTGATCTATGTGTCTGACATGCGTCGCGCCGTATCGTTCGCAACACTGGTGATCGTGGCCGCCCTCGCCTGGCCGGCGTCCGCGCCCGCCGACCCGGCCGCGGTCGATCGCGTCGGCGACTTGGCAGTGAGCAGCGCATGGGCGGCGCCGACTTCATTGAGCCGGCGAGCCGGGTCGGTCTACCTGACGATCGCCAACACCGGGCCGCGCGACGACCAGCTGATCGCGGCGCATACGCCGGCGGCGGAGGAGAGCGAGCTCAGGTCCCACCGCATCGGCGAGGTCGTGGGACGCGCGCGCCGCGTCGCTTCGGTCAAGCTGCCGGCGGGCAAGACCATCGTGCTCAGGCCCGGCGGCGAGCATATCGCACTCATCGACGTAAAGACGCCACAGCGCATGGGCGACCGGCTGGACGTGCTGCTGATGTTCGAGAAGGCGGGGCTGCTGACGATCAGCGTTCCGGTGGCGGCAGGACCGCCGGCCACGTCACCCTAGCGCGCGCTGGCGGACCAGGCGCTCAGCCGACGCGCCGGTAGACGGCGCCGGACACCGCGCCGAGCACGGCCCAGAACACGGCGGTTGTCGCGAGCGACAGGACGGCGAACCGGGCCGCGAGCTCCGGCGGCGCGGCGCCGGCCACGTGGCCGGCCGGGTGCGGCGCGCCGATCGCATGCGGCAGGACCAGCGCCAGGACGCCGAGCGCCTTCCATACCGACGAGCGGCCGAAGACGATCAGCGCGAGCCCGGCGGCCGTCGCCACCGCGGTGCCGAACCACCAAGCCTGGCGCGGCGCGACCGCCGCCGCGACCGAGCCGGGCAGCTCGGGTGGCAGGCCGAGCGAGGGGGCGAGCGCGAAGACGACGAATCCGGCCGCACCCCACAGCAGCCCCGTGCGCGCATCGACGCTGCGCCCGGACAGCGCGATCGCGGCGACCAGCAGCAGACCGAAGCCGACGCCGAATCCCAGATTGGCCAGCGCCGTGAAGGCGATCCGCTCCAGCCCGTCCGCCGGCTTCCAGGCTTCCGCGCCGTGGTGATGGGCGGCCGGCTGGCCGACAATGCCGTGATGGTGCGGGGCCGGCGCGGCGCCGGCGTCCTCGAACGTCTCGGCCTTGAGAATCAGCGGCACGACCATCGCCTGTTGCGCCGCAGTCGCGGCCAGGCAGGCGACGAATCCCGCGATCAGCGCGGCGATTAGGGCGCGGCGCATCGCGCGTCTCCCGCGAGGATCAATGACAAGGCGTGGCGAAGGCGTGACGCGAATCGTGCGCGGCGTTGTGCACCAGGTCGGGCTGGGCAAATCCGCTCACATAGACCAGCGCGGCCCCGACCAGCGCCAGAATCCCGGCGCGCCACAAGCGGCCGGACAGATCCGCCGCGACATTGGGAAGCGCGGTTGCGATTCGAGACATGCGCGGAACCCCCTCAGGACGATCCGGCGACCATAGGAGCGCGCCCTTGCGGATGTCAATGCGCCGACAGGACGCTTCCTGGCCCGCGGGCGACACGGGCGACGCGTTTGATGCGGCCGAAGCGGGCGGCTAGGCTGCGTCCCCGAAGGCGTAAACGGCCATGACGGCGACGCGCACATGCCGCAGGTGAGCCAGCTTCTCGTGGAGGTGAACCGCCGCGCGTATTCGCTGCCGGCCATCGTCCGCAACTATGCCCTCAACGAGTCGCTCGACCCGCCGGAGCAGCGGATCCTCGAGCGCTACCGCGACCGCATCGTGGGCAAGTCCGTGCTCGATCTCGGCTGCGGCACCGGACGGACGACCGCCGCCCTCGCCGCGCTGGCGGCCAGCTACGACGGCGTGGACATCGCCGCGCCGATGGTCGCGCATTGCCGCGCGCGTTTCGCGCACTTGGCGCATGCGCGTTTCCACGTCATGGACGCGGCGTCGCTGCCCGGCTTCGCCGACGCAGCCTTCGACTTCATCCTCTTCTCGTTCAACGGTATCGACTGCATGGGCCATGACGGCCGGCTGGCGGTGCTGCGCGAGTCCAGGCGGCTGCTGCGTGCGGACGGCATCTTCGCGTTCACCACGCACAACCGCGGATGCGCGGCGATTCAGCGCCGGCCCCGCCCACCGCCGTCGCTGAGCCCGCGACCCTGGGCGAGTTATGCCCGCAATCTGTTCAACTCGCTGCGGCTGCGCCGGCACGAGATCGCGACCGAGGAGTACGAGATCATCAACGAGCAGGCCGAAGGCTTCCGGCTGCTGTGCTACCACGCGACCGCGGCAGTCAACGCCCGCCAGCTCGCCGCCGCCGGATTCCGGCTGCTCGACGTCCTCGACCACGAGGGCCAGTCGATCGCCCCGGCCGGCGATCACCCGGACGTGCCGTTCCTGACCTTCGTCGCCACGCCGGCGTAAGGACAACCAGGAGACGTCGCCGGTACCGTCACACCCGTCCTGCGGCCGTCGATCATCGCCACCGGCGTGACGCCGCCGAACGTGCCGGTGACGAAGGCCTCGTCGGCATCGTAGGTCTCGGCCAGCGTGAAATCGCGCTCGTCCACGCCGATCGCGTTCTCCTTGCACAGGTCGAGGGACGCAGCCTCGTGCCCGCGATGCGCGGCGGCCCGGTCGAGCCCCGACCCATTTTCGCCGAGCATTTCGACGTCGGCATCACGCCGCCGCGCGGCATAGGCCGCAACGGCCGCTGCAAGCTGACGGAAAGCAGCGGGTTTCCGCGCCAGATCTTCGATATCGAGGCCGACCCGCTGGAGCTGGACAACCTCACGGGCAGGCACGCTATCGCCACGGTGGAGCGCGATCTCGTGAACCTATGCCGGTCGACCTGGGACTCGGATGCGCTGGCACGCGAGATCGATGCCAGCCAGCGCCGGCGCCGCTTCCCGATCGAGGCGCGCGCGGCGGGCCGGCACGAGCCGTGGGACTATGCGCCGCCGAGCGAGGCGCGGCAGCGCTATGTGCGGCGTGGCGCGCTGTTGCCCGACGTCGAGCGCAACGGCTACCTCGCCTATCCGCCGTCTAGCGGTGCTTGAACTTCGCCGGACGCTTTTCGACGAAGGCGGACATGCCTTCCTTCTGGTCCTCGGTCGCGAAGGTGGAGTGGAACAGGCGGCGCTCGAAGCGCACGCCCTCGGCCAGCGTGGTTTCGTAGGCGCGGTTGATCGCCTCCTTGGCCATCATCACGGACGGCAGCGAGTAGGACGCGATCGTCTCGGCCGACTTTACCGCCTCGTCCATCAGGCTTGCCAGCGGCACGACGCGGCTGACCAGGCCGCAGCGCTCGGCCTCGGCGGCGTCCATCATGCGCCCGGTGAGGCAGAGGTCCATCGCCTTGGACTTGCCGACGAAGCGCGTCAGGCGCTGCGTGCCGCCCGAGCCCGGGATCGTGCCGAGCTTGATCTCCGGCTGGCCGAACTTGGCGTTGTCGGCGGCGATGATGAAGTCGCACATCATCGCCACCTCGCACCCGCCGCCGAGCGCGAACCCGGCCACGGCGGCGATGACCGGCTTGCGCACGATGCTGACGCGTTCCCAGCCCTTGGTGATGAAATCCTGCAGGTACACGTCCATGTAGGACCTGGACTGCATCTCCTTGATGTCGGCGCCGGCGGCGAAGGCCTTCTCGCTGCCGGTGAGCACGATGGCGCCGATGTTCGCGTCGGCTTCGAACGCGTCGAGCGCCTGGCCGAGCTCGGTGATCAGCGCGGCGCATAGCGCGTTCAGCGCCTGCGGGCGGTTGAGCCGCACGATTCCGACCCGTCCGCGCGTCTCGACCTGGATGTTCTCGTACGCCATCGAATGCTCCTGCTGATTTGACGCGCGCTCTTAGCCTAGCGCTGGCACTTGGCGCAATAGAAGCTCGACCGCCCGCCCTGCGCCTGGCGCTTGATCTTCGCCTTGCAGACCGGGCAGGGCTGGCCTTCGCGGTCATAGACCTGGAAATGGTGCTGGAAGTAGCCGAGCTCGCCATCGGTCTGCACGTAGTCGCGCAAGCTGGAGCCGCCGGCTTTGATCGCCTCGTTCAACACCGCCTTGATCGCCTTCGCCAGCCGCGCGGCGCGTTCGCCCTGCACGGTGCCGGCCAGGCGCCGCGGCGAGATGCCGGCACGGAACAGGGCCTCGCAGGCATAGATGTTGCCGATGCCGACCACCACGCCCTGGTCCAGCAGCGCCGCCTTGATCGGCGTCTTCTTGCCCTTGAGCAGGGCGGCCAGCGCCGGGCCGTCGAACGCCGGGTCGAGCGGCTCCGGCCCGAGGTCCTTCAGCAGCTTGTGCTGCCCAAGCGCGTTGGCCGAGACCAGGTCCATCATGCCGAAGCGGCGCGGGTCGTTGAACGTCACCATGCAGCCATCGTCGGTCGTGAACACGACGTGGTCGTGGGTATGGTTGCCACCGGTCTCGTGGTGGAATTCACCGAGCTTGCCTTCCGCCTTGCCGTGCGACACGAGGATGCGGCCGGACATGCCGAGATGGATCATCAGCACGATCCCGTTGTCGAGGCGGAGCAGGAGATACTTCGCCCGACGGTCGATGCCGTCGACCCGGCGGCCCGCGAGGCGCCGGACGAAGTCCGCGGGCAGCGGAAAGCGCAAGTCGGCGCGGCGCTGGTCGACCTTGGCGAGCGTGTGCCCGACCAGGCATTGGCGCAGGCCGCGGGCGACCGTTTCGACTTCCGGCAGTTCGGGCATGTTCGGCTCGCGACAGGCGGTCCCGTTGATGGCGCCGCACGCTAGCAAGTCGCGACCCCAAGCGCTATGGTCCGCCCGCCATGACCCCCCGCCATGACCCCCCGCCATGACCCTGGGCCGCACATGACCGAACCGGCGGGCAACACCGTCTCGGGCGGAGACGAGCGCGTGCCGTTCGGCCAGCGCGACGTCGCGCCCGAGGAGAAGCCCGCCCTCGTCCAAGGCGTGTTCGACAGCGTGGCGCTGCGCTACGACCTGATGAACGACCTGATGAGCGGCGGCGTACATCGCCTGTGGAAGCGCGCCATGCTCGACACGCTCAAGCCCCGCCCGGGCTGGACGCTGGTCGACCTGGCCGGCGGCACGGGCGACATCGCGTTCGCCTTCCTCGAGCGGGTCGCGAGCCGGGGACGCGTGATCGTCTGCGACCTGACCCCGGCGATGCTGCAAGTCGGGCGCGACCGCGCGCTCGACCGCGCGCTGCTCGGCGGCGCCGACTGGGGCGTCGCCTGGGTCGCCGGCGCCGCCGAGCGCATTCCGCTGGCCAACCGCTCGGCCGATGCCGTGACGATCGCCTTCGGCCTGCGCAACGTCACCGACATGCCGGCGGCCTTGAGCGAGATCCGCCGCGTGCTGCGGCCCGGCGGACGGTTCCTGTGCCTGGAATTCAGCCGCTGCGTGGTGCCGGGGCTCGACCGGCTCTACGACCTTTATTCCTTCGCGGTGCTGCCGCGCCTGGGCCAGGTCGTGACGGGCGACGCCGATGCCTATCGCTACCTGGTCGAGAGCATCCGCCGCTTCCCGCCGCAGGAGGAGCTGGCGCGCCATCTGACGGCGGCGGGATTCGCGCGCGTCAATTGGCGCAACCTCAGCGGCGGCATTGCCGCGCTTCATTGGGGCTGGCGGGTCTAGCGCCCCGGTCCATGCTGCGCGCGCTCCGTAACCTCTACCGGCTTGCCCGGATCGCCTGGACGCTCGCGCGCCACGACGCGCTGGTGCTGTTCCAGATGGCGGGAGTCACGCCCGGGGTGCTGGCGCTGGCGCGCCGTATCGCGCGGCCGCAGGCGGCGTTGGGCGCGGAGGGCCGCGCCGGCCAGCGCCTGGCGCTCGCCTTCGAGGAGCTGGGCCCGAGCTTCATCAAGCTGGGACAGATCCTCTCGACCCGCTCCGACCTGATCGGCGACGAGATCGCGGCCGACCTCGCGACGCTGCGCGACAGCCTGCCGCCGTTTCCGGCGGCGGAGTCGCGCGCCATCATCGCCGACGAGCTGGGCGAGCCGGTCGAGCAGCTCTATCAGAGCTTCGACGACACGCCGGTCGCAGCCGCGTCGATCGCGCAGGTGCATTTCGCCATCACGTCGGACGGCCGCGAGGTCGCGGTCAAGGTGCTGCGCCCGGGCGTGGCCGAGGCCTTCGCGCGCGATCTCGACCTGTTCTACTGGCTGGGCGAGGTGATCGAGCAGTGGCGGCCGGCGCTGCGCCGCCTGCGTCCGCTCGACGTGGCGGAAGCGCTGGCGCAGAGCGTGGCACTGGAGATGGACCTGCGCTACGAGGCCGCGGCCGCGTCGGAGCTGGCCGAGAATTTCCGCGACGATCCCGGCTTCCTGGTGCCCGACGTCGACTGGCGGCGCACCGGCAAGCGCGTGCTGACCATCGCGCGCATCGCCGGCATCGCCATGGACCGGCGCGAGGAGCTGGTCGCCGCCGGCCACGACATCGACCAGATCCTGACGCGCGCCGCGAACGCCTTCTTCCTGCAGGTATTCCGCGACGGTTTCTTCCACGCCGACCTGCACCCCGGCAACATGTTCGTGGCCGCGTCCGGCGCGCTCGTCGTGATCGACTTCGGTATCATGGGACGGCTCGACCGCAAGACGCGCGACTACCTGGCCGAGATGCTGATCGGGTTCCTGATGCGCGACTACCGGCGCGTGGCCGAGGTGCATTTCCGCGCCGGCTACGTGCCGGCAACGAAGTCGATCGACGCCTTCACCCAGGCCTGCCGGTCGATCGGCGAGCCGATCCTGGGCAAGCCGCTGCAGGAGATCTCGATCGCGCGCCTGCTGGGCCAGCTGTTCAAGGTGACCGAGCAGTTCGACATGGAGGTGCAGCCGCAGCTCTTGCTGCTGCAGAAGACCATGCTGGTGGCCGAGGGCGTCGGCCGGAAGCTGAACCCGAACGTGAACCTGTGGGAGATGGCGCGGCCGCTGATCGAGGACTGGATGCTGCGCAAGCAGGCACCCGACCAGCGCCTCAGGGCCTTCATGGATGACGCGCGCGACAACCTCGAGCGCCTGCCGCGCCTCTTGGCCGATACCGAGCGCGCCGCGCAGGCGATCCTCGAGGGCGGCATCAAGCTCAGCCCCGAGACGATCCGCACCCTGCGCGGCGAGGACGGAGGCCGCGTCTCCTGGCCGCTGGTGATCGCCGTCATCGCACTGGCGCTCGCGGTGATCGCGCTGGCGTGGTGAATTGCCGTCGGTCGCCGGCGCTTGCAACCGGCGCTCTTTGCCCCTATCTGTATCCACATGACATCAATGTGATTTGGCGGCAATTTCTGGCGCCGGTCACGTAGGAGCCCGCGATGCTGGCCGGAAAACGCGTCCTGCTGATCGTCACGGGCGGCATCGCCGCCTTCAAGATGCCGGAGCTGATCCGGCGCCTGCGCGAGCGCGGCGCGGCCGTGCGCTGCATCCTGACCAAGGGCGGCGCGCAGTTCGTCACGCCGCTGACCCTGCAGGCGCTGAGCGAGGACAAGGTCTATTCCGAGCTGTTCTCGCTGACCGACGAAAGCGAGATGGGCCATATCCGGCTGTCGCGCGAGGCCGACCTGGTCGTGGTCGCGCCGGCGACCGCCGACGTGCTGGCGCGCATGGCCGCGGGCATCGCCGACGACTTGGCGACCACGACGCTGCTCGCGACCGACAAGCAGGTCGTGGTGGCACCGGCGATGAACGTGCAGATGTGGGCGCATGCGGCGACGCGCGCCAACATGGCGCTGCTCGAAAGCCGCGGCATCAGGCGCGTCGGCCCGAACGCCGGTGATCTCGCCTGCGGCGAGGTCGGCGCCGGCCGCATGGCCGAGCCGATGGAGATCCTCGGCGCGATCGAGGCCTTCTTCGCCGAGGCGGCCGACTCCAGTTTCAGCGACCGGCCGCTTGCGGGCTTGAAGGCCCTGGTGACCTCGGGGCCGACCTACGAGGCGATCGACCCGGTGCGCTACATCGCCAACCGCAGTTCGGGCAAGCAGGGCCATGCCATCGCCGCGGCGCTCGCGCGGCTGGGCGCGGCCACGACGCTGGTCAGCGGCCCGACGCGTCTGGCCGACCCGGCCGGCGTGTCGGTCGTGTCGATCGAATCCGCCCGCGACATGCTGGCAGCGTGCCAGGCGGCCCTGCCGGTCGACGTGGCGGTCTGCGCCGCGGCGGTCGCGGACTGGCGCGTCAAGGCGGCGGCGGGGGCCAAGATCAAGAAGGCCGGCGGCAAGCCGCCGAGCCTGGAGCTGGCCGAGAATCCCGACATCCTGGCGACGCTGTCGGCCGCGGGCAACGCGCGGCCCCGCCTGGTCGTGGGTTTCGCCGCCGAGACCGACGACGTCGTCGCCAACGCCGTCGAGAAGCGCAAGCGCAAGGGCTGCGACTGGATCGTCGCCAACGACGTGTCGCCCAATACCGGCACGTTCGGCGGCGACCGCAACACGGTGCATATCGTCGCGGCCGACGGCGTCGAGAACTGGCCGCCCTTGTCGAAGGACGACGTGGCGATGCGCCTGGCACGGCGCATCGGCAAGCACCTGGCGGCTCTGCGCCAATGAGCCCGTCGAGGCTCGCGGTCGCCATCAAGCGCCTGCCGCATGGCGGCGACCTGCCGCTGCCGAGCTACGCGACGGCCGACAGCGCCGGCATGGACCTGGCGGCGGCGGTCGCGTCGGACCTGATCTTGAAGCCGGGCGCGCGCGCCGTCGTGCCGACCGGCTTCGCGATCGCCCTGCCGCGCGGGTTCGAGGCGCAGGTGCGGCCGCGCTCAGGGCTAGCCGCCAAGCACGGCGTGACCGTCCTCAACGCGCCGGGAACGATCGACGCCGACTATCGCGGCGAGGTCGGCGTCATCCTGGTCAACCACGGCAGCGCCGATTTCACCGTCACGCGCGGCATGCGCATCGCGCAGATGGTGATCGCGCCGGTGAGCCTGGCGACCCTGGCCGAGACGGCGGAGCTGCCCGGAACGGCGCGCGGCGCCGGCGGCTTCGGCTCGACCGGGACCGGGTGACGCCGTGCTGCGCCTGCCCCGCCGCGTGACCTTCGCCATCGAGGCCGTGCTCGACGTCGCCTACAACGCCGGCGAGACGCCGGTGCGCAGCGGCGAGATCACCGAGCGCCAAGGCATCCCGGCGCGCTACCTGGAGCCCGTGCTGCAGCAGCTCGTGCGCGCCGGCATCCTGGTCGGCGTGCGCGGGCCGCGCGGCGGCTACCGCCTCGGCCGCGACCGGCGGCGCATCACCGTGGGCGACATCGTG
>JAKLKW010000254.1 GCA_023150455.1 Alphaproteobacteria bacterium
CCAGGCTGGCGACGATGCGCTCCAGCAAGGGCCGCTGGCGGTCGAACGTCGCCGCCGGCGCCGAGCAGGAGACGGTGTAGAGCTTGGAGCCGACGACGACCTGGAACCCGAGCGTCGTCTGCTTGAGCTTCTGCTTCGGCACGGTGCCCTCGATCACGTAGTAGATGCCCCAGCGGCGCTCCAGCGTCTGCCGCCGCCATTCCTTGAACTGGGCATCGGGCACGGCCTGGCGGATGTCGTTCAGCATCGAGCCCTGGGCGACGCGATCGAGATAGGCCGGGCCGGACACGCGCGTGACGATCACGTTGCAGTCCTCCGGGCCCTTGCCGCCGGCCGACATGACGTGGAAATCCGGCCCGTCCTTGAACTCGACCTTCTGCCAGTCGCGCGGATAGCTGAGCTGGAAGCCATGCTTGGCGTCGCGGTAGCTCGCCCAGTCCTGCGCGTGGGCGCCGGCAAACGGGCCGGCCAGCACCAGGGCGATGCCGAAAATCATCAGCCGAATCAGGTGGTTGCTCATCGGGGTCGTCTCCTTGATGGACGGCACGGAACTCTAGCATGGGCCGGAAGCGAGGCCGGTCACAAGCCCGGGCACGGCGACAGGATCGCGGCCGGCGCTAAGGGCCGCGGCGCGTTCAGGGATTGTTAGGACTTCACGCCTATTCCGATAGGGCGGGCGGAAGCCCATTCTTGGCGCGAGGCCGGACGGTGTCGATCTTCTCCATCAACAGCAAGAACGCCGCGAGCGAGCTGTTCAAGCTCAACTCCGAGGTGTTCGCCGTCTCCGCCGCCGAGGCCCTGCGCGTCATCAGCAACGCACTCGCCAGCAAGGCCAACGTCGAGCTGGCGAAGCCCGCCGTCGACTTTTCCGACCCGCGCCTGGCGCGGCCGCAGGCCGAGATCGACCGGCTCCGGATCCAGAAGGATGCCTTCGCCGACGAAGCGGCGCTGTTGTCGAAGACGGTCGACCAGATGGGCTGGATCGAGGTCCGGCTCAACGACATCAAGACGCAGCTCCTGACCCTGAGCGCGGCCAGCACGCCCGCGGAGCGCGCCGCCGCGGCGGCGCTGCTCGACGAGAAGGTGGCGGTCATCAACCAGCTGGCGCGCGACGCGGGCGACTTCGGCAAGAACCCGATCGGCCGTCCCTACAGCTCGGACTTCCGCACCGCCAACGTGATCGCCTCCTACATGCCGTCGGCCGAGCCGATCATCGTCGAGGGCAAGTTCGCCGGCACCGATTTCTCGATCACCGATTCCGACGGTGATACCTGGCGCTACGACCGCTCGACCGGATCCCTGATCGAATACTCGAGCTTCCCGGACACGCCGACCGGCGTGTCCCATGCGTCGAGCGCGATCAGCGTCGCCTCCTACGACAGCGGCACCGGCGCGATCAGCCTGGACACGCCGGGCGGCACGGTCGATGGTACGCTCACGCGCTACGGCCAGGGCGTGCTGGACGGCTTCCTCTACAACGGCCTCGCGACCGACGCCGACGTGGCGCGCGCGCTCGCCGACGTCGAGGCCGCCATCAGCCAGTTCGCCATCGACAAGGCGCTGATCGGCGGCGCCGCGGCGACGCTCGAGGGCCGGCTCGGACAGCTCAACCTGCGCATCAACGGGCTCGATGACAAGATCCAGGACCTGATCGCCGAGTTCACCGAGGAGAAGGCCGCCAGCGACGCGGCCCTGCGCACGCGGGTGCAGCTGCAGCAGCAGGCGCTGTCGCTGAGCCTGGGCAGCTCGGGCGCGCTGATCGACATGTTCTTCCGCGACAGCGTCAAGACCGGCAGCATTCTCGACCGCGTGAAGTAGCCGGCCGCCGGGCCCGCGCGCCCCGATTTCAACCACAATTCGCCGCCACATTGTTGCGCCGTTGCCCGCGGCGTCGGATAAAGGCGCCGACGGTCGTTCCAACCCTGACGGAGCACCCGATGGCGTTCCCGCGCATTTCCGCCCCCGCATTCGCGCTCGCACCCGTGGCCGCGCTCATGGCCGCGCTCGTGGCCGTGCCTCAGCCGTCGCTGGCGCAGTACCCGCCAACCGAACCGCCCGCCGCCGAGGTGGCGGCGGCGCGCAATTGCCTGTGCCTGCAGCGCGCGGTCTCGGACCGGCGCTTCGAGCTCGACGTCCGCCAGGGCCTGTTCGAGAAGTCGGTCCAGGACGTGCAGTCGCTCGAGCGCGAGGTGGCGCAGACGCGGCCGACGGTGGACGTCGCGAACCCGCAGCAGGTCGACGCCTTCCGCTCGCTGCTCGCCCGGGCCGACGCGGCGCGCGCGCACTACGAGCGTGTCGCCGTGCCCGAGCAGCAGCAGGCGGTGCAGCGCTACAACGCCGCGGTCGAGCAGCTCAACGCCGCCTGCCAGGGGCGGTCCTTCTCGACCTATGCCTGGGACCGCGCCAGCCGCGACCTCAGCTGCCCGCGCTGACGCATTGCCCCAAAAGCACATCGGCCCCGTCCCGCTCGGACGCGGGACGAGGCCGATGCCGTCGTCGTATGAAGGCGCGGCTTAACGCTGCAGCGCGGCGACGCGCACCCGCTGCTGCTCGGCGCGCAGGAACTCGATCAGCTGCTCGAGCTCGCCGCGCGAGCGGCGCGCCAGCGTGCCGCCGAAATGCGCGGTCAGCGAAGCCCCGGATACCATGACGTCGGTCACGCGCCAGCCCTCGGCGGACTTCTTGACCACCCAGTCGGCGTCGATCCTGTCGCGCACGCCGGCCAGCTGCATGGGCACGCGGACCTCGTCCTCGCCCTTCGCCTTGATCTCGCCGACCTTCGCCTCTTCCGGGCGGATGCGGTCGATCTCGTTGATCACCTGGTTGCTGACATAGGCGATCACGCCTTCCATCACTTCCTGCTCGCGCCCGCCCGGCACCTTGACGCCGGCATGGGCGAGCACGCCGGCGCCGATCGTCTTGAAGTCGACGGCCGGGGCGGCGGCCGCGAGCAGCGAGCGCCGCCGCTCGTCCTTGTCCTCGATCTTGTTCGCGGCCACCGTCTGCTCGCCGAGGGTCTGCACGACGCGCTTGGCGTCGGCTTCGTCGGCGAACGCGGCCGGGCCGCTCAAGGCCAGCACGAACGCGGAAAGGATCATGGTCCTGCGCATTGTTCTCTCCTCTTCTTGGCTGACGACCGCCTCCCGTCGAGGGGCAGGGAGCAAGCTCCCCACCCGGGAAGGACGGCCCGTTCTCGCCGGCCGCATCGGATGATTGGCCTTCAGGCCCGATGCGTCCGGAGGGCGCCCGCTGGTCGAGGCGGCGGGAATGTCGCGACTTCTGTCGGTCGCACCCGAATCCGCGGCGGACGCCCCTACGGCCAACGCTGGCCGACGCGGCTGCATAGCCGCGATAGGTCTGGACACCTACCGTTTATGCCGCAATGCAGCAATACAACAAACGCATATGAAACGCCCTTTTCTCGCCAAATTCGCACGGGCTGGTAGGATCGTTTAGCTTTTTCAAATAGATAGCAAGCCTCTCCGCTCACGGGAGATCGGCGACGATCAGCTCGGTCGGAGCCTCTGCCTGGATGTTCAACATCCGTTCTCCGGCGATCGCCGCGCCGGCTCGTGGCGGCACCGCCACGCCATTGATGCTGATGCCGGCGACAGTGGGCACCACGTACGCCCGGCGACCCTCGTCCAGGCCGTACGTCACGCTCTCGCCGGGCGCCAGGCTGGCGCCGAGCAGCGCCGCGTCCTGGTGGATCGGGATGGCGTCGCCATCGCCCGGCCGGCCGGAGGCCAGGGCGACGAGCTTGCCGTGCCGGGCCTGGCGGGGAAAGGCCCGGGTTTCCCAACGTGGCTTCAGTCCCTGCCGGTTCGGCAGGATCCAGATCTGGAACAGCAGCACCGGCTCGGCACCCTGGTTGAACTCGGCGTGCATGATGCCGGTCCCGGCCGACATGACCTGCACGTCGCCCGCCACCGTGCGGCCCTCGTTGCCCAGGCTGTCGCGATGGCTGATGGCGCCTTCGCGTACGTACGTGATGATCTCCATGTCGCGATGGCCGTGCATGCCGAAGCCGGTGCCCGGCGCGATCAGGTCGTCGTTCCAGACCCGGAGCGGGCCCCAGCTCATGCGGCGCGGGTCCATATAGGTGTCGAAGCTGAAGTGGTGGTGTGTGTCCAGCCACTCGTTGCGGAAGTGGCCGAGACCGTCGAAGGGACGAACCTCGATCATGACGATCTCCTTCAGCCGAACAGCTTCTTGGCCAGCTCGGCGACATGCCGGCCCTGGAAGCGGGCGATCTCCAGCTCGTTCTCGCTCGGCCGGCGCTTGCCGTCGCCACCGGCCAGCGTGCTTGCGCCGTAAGGCGAGCCGCCGGTGATCTCGGCCATGGTGGTGAGCCCGGCGCAGGTGTAGGGCACGCCGACGATGATCATGCCGTGGTGCAGCAGCGTGGTGTGGAACGAGGTGATGGTGGTCTCCTGGCCGCCGTGCTGCGTGCCGGTCGAGGCGAAGACGCTGCCGATCTTGCCGACCAGCGCGCCCTTGGCCCACAGCCCGCCGGTCTGGTCGAGGAAATTGCGCATCTGCGCCGCCATGTTGCCGAAG